>JANNQL010000001.1:0-50282 GCA_031400755.1 Pseudomonadota bacterium
TCGAATCGCTCGACCACGCTGTTCAGGTCACATTGCACAGCACCACTGGCGTCCACCGCGGCCAGCAAAGCACCATGCAGATCGGCCCGGTGGATGGTCGCGTACGGTGCGCCGTAACGCCGCAGCGCCATCTTGACCCGCGCCGCCTTGTCCTCCGGCAAGACCTGGGCCATCACCTCAGCAATCCCGGCCTGTTGGGCGATGGCCTGGGCAGTGGCTTGATGATCGCCGGTCAGCATGATCACCCGCAGGCCCATGGCCTGCAAACGGGCGACCGTTGCCGGGGTCTCCGGCTTGATCTGATCGGCAACGCCAAGCACGGCGACCAAGGCACCGTCCACGGCCAGATAGAGGGCGGTCCGACCAGCCTTGGCCAACTCTGCCGCCTGCCTGTCTGCCCCATCGTCAAGCCCGCTGACCCCTTGCCCGACCATCAAGGACAGATTGCCAACCAACAGCCGATGGTCATCGATCTGCGCCGTCACCCCGTGCCCAGGCAAGGCCTTGAAGTCCTCGACTGCTAGCAGTGGCAACCTCTGCTCCCGCGCCTGGTCAACAATGGCCTGGGCCAAAGGATGCTCTGAGAGGCTTTCGACACTGGCCACCAGAGAGAGGAGGGTTTTTTCAGTCATCGCCACCCCCTCCTGGATATGGAAGGCAACTAGGCTAGGCTTGCCATAGGTCAGGGTACCGGTCTTGTCGAAGACCACGGCATGAACGTGTTGGGCCATCTCCAAGGCCGCGCCGCTTTTGATCAAGACCCCAAGCTGAGCACCGCGGCCAGTGCCCACCATGATCGAGGTCGGGGTGGCAAGTCCCATGGCGCAAGGGCAGGCGATGACCATAACTGCCACAAAGATGCGCAGGGCAAAGGAGAATTCAGCCCCAGCCAGGAAATACCAGACCAGGCCGCTGACCAGGGCAATCACCATCACCGCCGGTACAAAATAGAGGCTGATCCGGTCGGCCAGACTAGCTATCGGCGCCTTCGAGCCTTGCGCCTCCTGCACCATCTTGACAATCCTGGCCAGCACCGTATCCTGGCCAACCTTTTCGGCCTGTAGGCGGAATACCCCGTTCTTGTTCAAGGTCGCGCCCACCACCCGGTCGCCCGCCTGTTTGTGCACCGGCATACTTTCCCCAGTCAACATCGACTCGTCCACCGATGATTCTCCGTGGAGGATGACCCCATCCACCGGAATCCGCTCGCCAGGCCGGACCAGGAGCAGGTCGTTGACCTCAATCTCCTCGACCAGCACGGCAACCTGTTCCTCCCCCCGCAGCATGGTGGCCTGTTCAGGCACCAGTTGCAAGAGCTGACGAATGGCATCCGAGGTCCTGGCCTTGGCCCTGGTCTCCAGATATTTTCCCAGCGAGACCAGTGCGATCAACACCCCGGCCGATTCAAAGTAGAGGTCCATGACCCTATTCATCACCTCGATGCCGAGGCTGATTTCAATCAAATTCCACAGGCTGTAGAGCAGGGCCGCGCCGGTGCCCAAAGCGATCAGGGAGTCCATATTCGGCGCCCCCCGCAACAGGCTGGGGAAACCGTTCATGTAGAAATGACGCCCCGACCAAACGATGGGCAGGACCAGCAGCAATTGCAGCAGTCCGAAATTAAGGGGATGGCTGTGGGGCGCGATCATTTCCGGCAACGGCAGGCCAAGCATCTCGCCCATGGCAACCACGAGCAGGACCGCCGCCAGGACCAGGGCCGGAATCAATCTGCGGCGCATGGCGGCCAGACGCTCCACCATCTCCTGCTGTCGTTGGGTCACGACATTTCCCTGCCCCGCTTCGAGTCGTGTGCTGAAGCCAAGGCCATGAATGGCATCCCGAATCAGTCGCGGGGTGATGCTTTCCTGGTCAAAAAACACCAAGCCGGCTTCGCTGGCCAGATTGACTTCAACCTTGATGACACCGGGCAAGGCCCCTACCACTTTCTCAATCCGAGCCGAACAGGCCGCGCAGTGCATGCCGATGATCTGTAGTTCAAGCCGCGCCTGCCCGCTTGGCAAGACCAGCTCGAAGCCAAGTTCCTTGACCCGTTGCGCCACGCTCGGCAGATCGGTCAGGGCAGGGTCCCATTGCAGGTGCAAGGATTCCTCCGCCAGATTCACCACCACCCCCTGAATTCCAGTCATGCCATCCAGGACCTTTTCAATTCGAGTCGAACAGGAGGCGCAGTGCATACCACGAACCGCAACCTTGATTTGCCTGATTTCTTCTGCCATCATCCATCCTCCTGATTAAACCCTTCACAATTCGAGAGTATCGTTCTGCTCAAAATACCCTTGCAATGGGATAGAATCAAAGTATTATTCAATAAAATGATTAAAAGCCCATCAGGACACATTTAACACTTTATACTTATGGAGAAAAAAGATGCCAACAATCAAAATTTCTGGTATGCGCTGCGGGCACTGTTTAGCATCAGTTACCAAAGCCCTTAGCGCCATAGACGGAGTGACGGACGTCAACGTCGATCTGGACAAAAACGAGGCGAGCTATACGGAAAGTAAGCAGGTAGCCCTTGAGACAATTAAGGAGGCAATCACAAAAATCGGCTTTGAAGTGATTTGACGACTTCTCGGCACAAGCCGAGAAAATTTTGTTTTTTATCCAGACCAGCGTTTCTTGCGTTCCCCGGTTGGTTGTGATAATCTCCTTCGCCTTCCCTTGCTCCTTTTCTGTTACAGTCACAGACTCAGCGCTGTCCGCATGATTAAAAAGGAGCTTTTGTAAATAAACCGTAACTATCCAGCTCAAGCCACCAAGATAGCATATCCTCGGATATGTAACTATCCTTCCCTGCATAACGGGATACTGGTAGCTAAAGCAATAATAAATGGAACAGATCGTCGAATGAAACATTTTGTCATGGCATTGCCTGTCGCCCTAGTATTTCTTATGATGAGCGCAGCGCCGCGCAATGCCATCGCCGCCCAATACGAATTAATGGTAAAAGACCTCGTGAACCGCATGTCCCTTGAAGAAAAAGTGGGGCAGATGACTCAGATTACGATGAGCCTGGTCTCCGCAAATGGTAGTGGCGATGACGCACCACACGCCATCGACCAGACCGAACTTGAGCGGGCCATCTTGACCTATCACGTCGGTTCGATCCTGAATGAGGGTGGGGACGGATATTCCCTGGATCACTGGCATGAGGTGCTCACCAATATTCAGGACGTCGCGACCCAAAAAACACGTTTGAAGATTCCTGTATTGTATGGGGTTGATGCGATTCACGGCGCCACCTACACCAACGGCGCCACCCTTTTTCCACAGGCAATCTCAACGGCCGCGTCGTGGAATGTTGATATCGCCCAGATCGAAGGAAAAATTACCGCCTTGGAGGTCCGCGCCACCGGTATCCCCTGGAATTTTTATCCGGTACTAGATGTCGGACGTCAACCTCTCTGGCCACGCTTCTGGGAGACCTTCGGCGAAGACCCTTTTCTGGCGGCGGAGTTTGGCAAAAAATATATTGAAGGGCTCCAGGGCAATGATTATGGGGCGCCCGACAAGGTGGCCTCGTGCATGAAGCACTATGTCGGATACAGTTTTCCGCTCAACGGCCTTGATCGTACCCCGGCCTATATGTCCGAACGTACGCTTCGCGAATTCTTTCTACCCCCCTTTGAGGCTGCCATAAAGGCCGGATCACCCACCGTCATGGTGAATTCAGCGGAAATCGACGGCATCCCTGGACACGCCAACTATCACCTCCTTACCGAAGTGCTGAAAGGAGAATTGCAGTTCAAGGGCTTCGTCGTCTCGGATTGTAAAGATATCAAGAGGCTCTACACGCGTGACCGAGTCGCCGCCTCGCCAAAAGAAGCTGTGGCCCTTGCGGTCAATGCCGGCGTCGACATGAGCATGGTGCCCAATGATTTTTCCTTCTGCGACCTTCTGCTGCAGTGCGTCAAGGAGGGCTTGGTGCCTATGGCCCGCATTGATGATGCAGTGACGCGCATCCTGCAAGTGAAAGCGCAGATGGGCCTTTTTGAAAAGGGTCGCGCCTATCCAGATCCATCAATGAAAGCACTCGTTGCCACCAAGGAGCATACCGCTGCCAACCTCGCTGCGGCCCAGGAATCAATCATACTCCTCAAAAATGACCGAAACGTTCTGCCGCTCGCCAAAAACAGCAAAGTCTTGGTGACGGGACCGACTGCGGCAATGCTGTCGGTGCTCAACGGCGGTTGGACAATCACCTGGCAAGGGAACAATGATGCCCTCTATCCTAAAGACAAACTGACGGTGCTTGAGGCGATCAAGGCAAAAATTGGCGCTGACCAGGTGACCTTCCTGCCTGGTACGACCTTCAATACCCAACTCGACGTGGCCGCCGCAGTGGAGGCAGCAAAAAAAGCCGACGCGATTATTGTCTGTCTTGGTGAAAAGGCTTATTGTGAAACGCCTGGCAACATCACCGACCTGACGCTGGAGCCTGCGCAACTAATGTTGGCGCAGGAGTTGATCAAGACCGGTAAGCCGGTTATCGTCGTCCTCCTAGAAGGCCGCCCCCGGGTCATTAGACCGATCGTCACCGGTTCCGCGGCCATCATCCTCGGCTTCCTGCCGGGTATGGAAGGCGGACAAGCCATCAGTGATGTGCTTTTTGGCGATGTGAATCCAAGCGCTAAGCTACCGTGCAGCTATCCACGGACGCCGAACGGCTTTGTGACCTACGACCACAAACCGCTGGAGGAAAAGGAGGAGAACAGCTACGATCCTCAGTTCCCCTTCGGTTTCGGCCTAAGTTATACGACCTTCGGCTACAGTGATCTGCGGGTGGGCAAAGAGGTAGTCGCGGACGGCGAGGAGCAGACGGTCTCCGTAAAAGTGCAGAATACGGGAAGGGTTGCAGGCAAAGAAGTCGTGCAGCTGTACCTACAGGATGAATACGGCTCGGTATCGCGCCCGGTCCGCCAACTCAAGGGTTTCCATAAGGTCGCGCTCGCACCCGGCGAAGAAAAGGAAGTCTCGTTTACTCTTACACCAAACGACCTATCATTTATCGGACTTGAAAACAAGCGGATCATCGAACCCGGGACCTTTAAGGTCATGATCGACCGGTTGAAAAAAGGGTTCACACTCAAATAAGATGGCCGCAGGCAGGCCCACTCATTAACAAGTACCTTCGGAGGAAACCACATGACATACACACCAACTTCAACCGGGACGGCGGACGGCAAGAACTATACCTTCCCGCTGACGGTGCTGACCTCGCTCTTTTTCATGTGGGGATTTATCACTTGCCTCAACGACATCCTGATTCCACACTTGAAAACGGTCTTTTCGTTGAACTATACGCAATCGATGCTGATTCAGTTTACGTTTTTCACCGCCTACTTTATCGTCTCGCTCCCTTCGGGGTTCATTGTCGAAAAAATGGGATATAAGCGCGGCATCATAATCGGATTGATTACGGCCGGGATTGCCTGTCTGATGTTCTATCCAGCGGCCGGCACGCGTTCGTATCCAATTTTTCTGGCAGCGCTGTTTGTCCTCGCCTCTGGCATCACCCTGCTGCAAGTTTCGGCCAATCCCTACGTCGCCATCCTCGGCAAGCCGGAAACCGCGTCAAGCCGCTTAAATCTCACCCAGGCCTTCAATTCACTCGGCACAACGATTGCGCCGTTGTTCGGATCGCTCTTGATCCTGTCCGCCGCCTCCAAGAGTGCCGAGGAGATAGCCAAGCTCCGCCCCGCGGAACTCTCGGCCTATCAACTTACCGAGGCCGCCTCGGTGCAGATGCCGTATCTCGGACTCGCTGCCGCATTTTTCATCATTGCCGCCATCATCGCGGCAGTCAAGCTCCCGGCCATCGAGGCGGCTGATCAAGCCTCATCGTCCGGTGAAGTACACGACGACAAGCACACCAGTGCCTGGCAGTATCGTCATCTGATTCTGGGCGCGATAGCTATCTTTGTCTATGTCGGCGGCGAAGTAGCTATTGGCAGCTTCCTGGTCAATTTCATGGGACAGCCAGACATTGCCGGACTGCAACCGGAAATTGCAGGAAAATATCTTTCGTTCTACTGGGGCGGCGCCATGGTCGGTCGCTTCATCGGCGCGGCCGTTCTCCGCCAGATCAACCCGGGCAAAGTTCTCGGATTTAACGCCATTGTCGCCACCAGCCTCGTCTTTATTGCCATAATCCTGTCCGGGCAGATCTCGATGTGGGCTCTGTTACTCGTCGGTTTGTTTAATTCCATCATGTTTCCGACCATCTTCACGCTGGCAGTCGACGGCCTCGGTAAGCATACCGGCCAAGGCTCAGGCATTCTGTGCATGGCAATTGTCGGCGGTGCAATCATTCCTGTCATCCAGGGAGTCTTTGCTGATCGCATCGGTATCCACCATGCCTTTTTCCTGCCGGCGTTGTGTTACCTCTACATCGCCTATTACGGCTTCAAAGGGCACATTCCGAACTACCTCCAGCGGTAACATCAACCTTGATGGCATCACAAAAAAGCCGATCTACTGCGTCCCCCTCAAGGGGGGATTGAACTGAATTGCGTGACATTTTTGTTCGTTCGGCATACAAAATAAGTATGGCCTAACTCACAGATAAGCGAGCTTGGACGGGCAAAAAAATATTTTACAGGGGTTTGACGGCGAGAGAGAAAAGGTGAGAAGCAAGATACATAAAGAGGGAGAGAATGATAAACCTTCAAAAGTGAAGGTTTATCATCAACACTGGCCTGTGCTGTTGATCCAGATAAAACACTCCAGCAAAAATTTCTGTTGGTGATTTAACGGGCCGAATTTAAGACTGCGTCGCCTGACCATCATTGTATTGCCTTGTCCGCAATTAACAATTCGGTCAGCAACCACCTCCAAGGGGACATTGTTGAGGCAGGAGTTATGAGCGCCAGAAACCATGCAATAAACATCCTCAAAGGTTTCGGGCCATGGGACTTCTGAATTGTAGTGAAAAGCAAAACCACCTCTGCTGATATCAACCAGCACTCCTTTATCCGGCCAATTCGCGTTTGAGACGAAAGACGATCCAGCCTTGATCAAAAATCGCTTAAATCCCCGACGTTCATCCTGGGTGTGAATGGCTTTCATAATTACCCTCCATCAAATATCTTTCGCAACCAATTGATTTTACTAAAATTAGGCAGTCAGATGACTCTCAATGAAGTCGCAGAGAAGGCCTTCTTGTTCGTCTGTCAATCTATCAAACGTTACCCGTCGCTGCCTGGTTACAATCTGGGACAGGGATGACTCGTTGGCAAGAACCTTGTCGGAAACGACCCGACAAGGAAAACTATCCAGACAACAACCATCTTCACTACAAATAACAAAATCACTTTTCTCGTTAATACCTTTGGCAAATTCCAGATAATGAAACAGGATCCCGCCAATGCTGATGTCAATGATCTCACCCATATTGGGGCGAAATCCAGCGAAAACACCTTGACGAAGGGTGTAGCGTCTGTGTTTACGGCGATCAATAAACTGATTCATAGGGGCATACTTTGAGAGTGCATACAAAACATTGAAAAAAAGGCTTGGCCATAGGCCCTATACAAAAGTTAGAATTTGCAAAAAACGTACCTTACTAAATTTAATATTTTTATTTTATTTGTTGAATAATTCAAGAATGTTGCAAGAATAAAAGCAATTCAGGCTCAGCTTATTAATTACTGCCAATGGGGGAAATCGTCATTAAATGATTTTTTTCACCCTACCCCGCAAATTTTATCAAAAAAAAACAAGATTTGATCGGCACGAACAAGAACAAGCAGCAGATGGCCATTTAAAAATGAAGACCACGACAGAACGAAGCATTAAGAAAATCATCATGCTCGACAGATTGCGACCACGGTTGCAATGGGGGGGGGGAGGTATATTGAAAACTATGGAGACAGACTAATCTACCGCTTTAGCTTTAACACGCGTACCAGTTTGAGTGCACCCTACTGCGGCATCAAGTTCAGCTGAAAACACCAAGACGTCGGCCCCGGCCCGCGCCAAGCCAAGATTAACGGTCAGCCAACTGGTCGCGGCTTCGACAAGCTCCGCAAAACTGACCCGACCCGCCGAGTAACCCTGACTGGAAGCGTCCAGATTGGCTTGGGCGAGAATCACGACCCGGTCCCGGTAAAGGGCTTGCTGCCGCTTGGCCTTATCTAAACGGAACCATGCCATCCGGACTTCAAGGAAAGTAGCAGACCGCATCGCCTCCAAGTCTTTTTTGAGCGACTCGATGCGTTGCCGCGTCTGCCGCAAATAGGCGTCATTCGTCCCAAACCAGGGCATCTTGGGCAACCCCGCCCCCTTGGCGGCGGATGCGGTGCCTGGGAAGCTGCCCTCTGTCCCGGCCATGACACTTTTTTGTTCACCACCCACAAACGTGGATGGCCCTCCGTTAACCAGGGAGACCTCGTCACCGTCAAACAGTGAAAGGTCTTGGGAAAAACCAGGATAGACCATGGTCTCGGACATCTCGAGCATCCGCTCCATTCTGCCGATCATTGCCTGTTGGGCGCGAATCTCCTGGCGGCGCTTCAACGCCAAGGCATGTAAACTCTCCAGGCTCAGCGCCGCATTATGCAACTCTACATTGGCTGGGACACCGATTTTTACCCCCTCAGGCAAAGAGAGGGCGGCCCGGATCGATGCCTCGACGTTGCCCTGCTCTTCAACCAGGGTCGTAAGCTCATCCTTGATCGTCTCCCGTTTAATGCCAATGGCGGTGACCTCCTGAAAACTCGCTGTTCCCGCCTGGTAACGGGCCGAAATCGTGCCTTCCAGATTGTCGATGAGGCGGAGTAGAGATCGCGTTATATCCTGGGCTTTGCGAGTGTAGAGAAGTTCGGCGTAGTCCCTGCGAACAGCCGTCAGCGCGTCACGCCGCGCTGCCTCCAAATCTTCCCGGGCCGCCATCGCCTCCTGACTGACAACCTCGCCTTTCAAGGCCAGCACCCCAGGGAAAGGAAATTTGAGCGACACTGGATCGACGTTTGTCATGCCACCCACCCCGGTCATCAGGCTCTTGGTCAAGGCTGCGTAGCGCCTAAGAATCGTATCTAGGTTCTCCACCTGACTGTAACCCTCCAGTACGGCCCGAAATTCACTCTTTTTGGCTTGAACCGCCGGACTCCGAAGCATGACAAGGACCTCCAGGACCTCCAGGGTAAAACCGTTCGACAACGCTTTTTCGGCAACGACCGGATCATTTGCCGCTGGTTGCAAGGAAGCCACTATGGCAGGGTCGGCGACATAAAATGCATCCATCGTTTCCGGCTCGGTCAAGGCCTGCAGTAAATCCGACTGTCGCTGCCGCAAGGACCCAACCTGGGAATTAAAGGTCTCCTCCTCAGACGACATGGCAATCGGCTCTGGCGCCGACTTTGTCGTCAACTGGGCGGCAACCACGGCAGGAGGCAGATAGTCATCCATCTCTTGCGCCAAAGCCCGATAGTCTGCCCGCGCTTGTTGACTCACAGCCAAAATCAGCAAGACGACTAGGCTGGACAAAGGCCAGTCACGCCTCCCCCTATTCATGGAGCGCCCCCTCCGGCTCAACCGCTTTGAATCCAGGATCGCGTTCGGTCAGACTGCGCCCTGCTAAACTTTCCAGTCGGGCCAGGAACTTACCGTAATCAGCCTTGGCCCTGGCGAGTGCTAAGTAAAAATTATACCAGGCGCTGGCGGTTTCGACAGAATCAGAGAAGCTGCCCTGCCCCGTCTTAAACCAAGTCTCTGCTGTTTGCATGGCGCGATTGGCTTGAGGAATAAGGTCGTCACGGTAGAGGGTGATGAGTCGGTCAGAATTTTGAAGCCGGAAATAGGTGTCGCGAATGGCAGCCCGGGTCTCGTTAATTTGGACGCTGCGCAAAGCGCGCATCTTCTCGACTTCGGCCTGAGCAGTGCCCAGACGACCGGCCCTTTTATCGAACCACAGTGGCAGTGAAAAACCGGCCTGCACCTTGACTTGCTGAGTCTGGTTCACCTCGCCGAAAGCCACTCCCAGCTTGAACTGCGGCAAATTCTCATAGCGGGTGAGATCCACCATGCCTTCGGCCTTGGAGACACTGGCCCGGGCCATCCGAATCTCCTCAAGATTTAATTCGGCCAGGGAATAGATCTCTTGCAGACTATAGACCACTGGTCGCACCGGATCGTCCGCCAAATTCCCAATGGGCGCGTCCGGGGCGCGGTCTAGGATCGAGTTAATACGGGTTTGTTCGGTAAGCCCTGACTCTTGAAGCAATAAGGCGTCGTACTGAAGTTGGCCTGATTGGGCTTGGGCCTTCATGATGTCGACCAAGGTGGCCCGGTTACTCACCGCCGTTTCACCGACCTTGCGCAATTGATCCAACAGATCCCGGTTGGCAACAGCCAGACGTTTCGCCTCCCGAAGGTAAAGCAGCTCATGATAGGACTCGCGAAGGCGGAGGGTGGCGTCACGGACCGTGCTGTCCAAGCGCAAGCGGGCAATCCCCGCCTCGACCGAGGCAACGACGCCAGCCTTAGCCAATCGTCCAGGCAACGGTAGGGGCTGGGTGAGGGTGACCTCCCAGTCATCTGGATTAAACGGATCGCTGTACATCTCCGGCACGTACATCCCTTCCAGCATCAACTCGGGATCGTCAAAGGCGGTATCAATCCGGTATTTCTCGACAGCAGCCCGCCATTCAGCCCGGGCCGCTTTAATCATGGGACTTGCCAGATAGGCGTAAGCCACCAGGTCAGATAAGGTTGGCTGTCCGGCAATCTGCTTTTCCAGATCAGCGAGTCCACCAGCTTCCTTCTCGGTTGGTGTGCCATCGCTGCCCCAGGCCGGCAAAACCAAAGACAAAGCCATAAGTATCAGGAAGACGACAGCCCTGCTGATAATTTTGCGGAGGTGATCTGGAATCCCCCATACTGCCCATCTTTCAAAGGGGCAGAGCGAGTATTGGTTTTTTGCGTCTTTCCGCATTACTCCCTTCAGGGGGAACAGGGCATACAGACGGACTTTTCCGGCAGTTAACGCCACCACTTTAATCCACTGCGATGCCCCAGATATCACGGGCATACTCCCTTATGGTGCGATCGCTGGAGAACTTACCCATCCTCGCCACATTCAGGATCGCCATCCGGGTCCAGTTGGCCTGGTCCTGATAGGCCAGACCCACCTCTGCCTGGCAGCGCAGATAGTCTTCAAGATCGATGAGATTCAGATAGGGATCGCGGTTGATGTCAAGCAGATCATCAACAATCGGCATAAAGATTTCCTTATTGCCATTGCTGAAGCAGCCACACCTTATGCTGTCAATGATTTGTTTGATATCTTGATTCTGTTCGTAAATTTGATAGGGAGTACGCCTGGGCGAGCGTTTTTCCCATTCTGCGGCCTCGGCGGTCAGTCCAAAGATGAAGATGTTGTCTTCGCCCACCTCTTCACGGATTTCGATATTGGCGCCATCAAGCGTGCCGATGGTCAAGGCCCCGTTCAAGGAAAACTTCATATTTCCTGTTCCTGATGCCTCGGTACCCGCGGTGGAGATCTGTTCGGACAGATCGGCCGCCGGGATGATCTTTTCAGCCAGCGAAACCCCATAGTTCGGGATAAAAGCGACCTTGAGCCGAGAACCGACCCGCGGGTCGTTATTGATCACCGCTGCCACCGAATTGATGAATTTAATGATCAATTTGGCCTTCCAATAGCTTGGCGCGGCCTTACCGGCAAAGATCACCGTCCTCGGGGTCAGGTTCTCTTTCGGATTGGTGACGATCCGCTGATAGAGGTTGATGACATGCAGGATATTGAGGAGTTGGCGTTTGTATTCATGGATGCGTTTTACCTGAACGTCAAACAGCGAATCAGGATTGACCACCAGATTGCATTCACTCTTGATGACCTTGGCCAGGCGTAGTTTATTCTGACGTTTGGCCTGCTGGAATTTCTTCTGAAAGGCGGCCTGATTTGCAAATTTTTCAAGACCGCGGAGCTGATCGAGATCGGTAATCCAGCCATCGCCGATGGCGCCGGTTATCAAACCAGACAGTTCTTCATTACATTTGAGCAGCCAACGGCGTGGGGTAATGCCGTTGGTCTTGTTATTGAAACGCCCTGGATAGAATTCATCAAAATCCTTGAACAGCCTAGTTTGCAGGAGATGGGTGTGGAGGGCAGCCACCCCGTTTACCGAATGACTGCCAACAATGGCAAGATTGGCCATCCTGACCCGCTTGATCGGCCCTTCATCGATCAGGGACATCGACCGCAACTTGGATTCATTGCCGGGATAGCGTTGTTTGACTTGGACCAAAAATCGCTGATTGATCTCGTAAATAATCTGCAGATGCCGGGGCAATACCTGACCCAACAGATCTACCGGCCAGGTCTCCAAGGCCTCCGGCATCAGGGTGTGATTGGTATAGGCAAAGGTCTTGACCGTAATGTCCCAGGCCTTTTCCCAACCAAGGCCGTATCGATCCAGCAGGAGCCGCATCAGTTCCGGGATAGCGATGGCCGGATGGGTGTCGTTCAGCTGGACAGCCACCAGGTCGCTGAACTTACTGAAATCCTTGTTATGCTTGGTGAAGCGCCGGAAGATATCCTGGAAGGTGGCGGCAACGAAAAAATACTGTTGTTTCAGACGCAGCTCCCGACCGGCGGTGGCCTCGTCCGGTGGATAGAGGAGCTTGGAGATGGTCTCGGATTTAACCTTGTTTTCGACAGCGCCAATGTAATCGCCCCGGCCAAAGAACGACAGATCAAGTTCACGGGAGGCCTTGGCCTGCCACAGCCGCATATTGATGACATTATCGTTACGGTAACCAGGGATCAGTACATCGCAGGCGTTGGCCATCACCAACTGGGTATCGACCCATTCCGATCGATAACGCCCCTTGTCATCGACAGTGGTATTGACCTTGCCGTAAAATTGGACCGGATGCAGGGGCAGACTGCGTTCGAATTGCCAGGGTGTGCCGAAACGCATCCAATTATCAGGGCTCTCCACCTGAAAACCATCGATGATCTTCTGGTGAAAGAGGCCGTACTCATAATTGATGCCATAGCCATAAGCCGGGATGTTCATGGTGGCGATTGAATCCATGAAACAGGCCGCTAGCCGTCCTAGTCCGCCATTACCAAGGGCCGCATCCTCTTCCTCCTCGCGGATTTCGGCCAGATCATAACCCATTTCCGTGAAGACTTCCTCGACCTTATCCGCAAATCCCATATTGATCAGACTATTGCCCAGGGAACGGCCAATCAGAAATTCGAGCGACAGATAATAGACGCGCTTCTGGTTCTTGGCGTAATAGCCCTTCTGGGTGTTAATCCATTTTTCCACCATAAAGTCACGGATGGTGTAGGCCATGGCCTTATAGATGTCGAACCTTCCAGCCCGCTCCGGATCACGCCCCTGAAAAATCAACAAATGGTTAAGGATGGTCTTCTTGATGCCGGCAACGTCCTTACTGTTGAACAGGGCGAGCAGGGGGTCTTCTTTTTTGGTCTGGGGGGTGTTTTTCATGTTTGACCTTTAAAATTAAGGTTAATGAGCTCTAAAAAAAAAAGCTTTTGTCTCGCCGCTGTCGGTGCCAGACGTTTCATCTATCGGCCCTGTGCAGAGTGGTGGCAGACTGAAACTTTATGCTTTTTATTTACTCTGCCACAATCCTTTGAGTCCCGTCAAGGGGGATGTGACATATTGCTCGGTCAACTGCCCGGCATTTTTTTGGGGACAAAGCCGCCCAACCTCAGTCACACAATTGGTGGAAGATGACCAAGCGCAGACACAATCGTCTTTGAGTTTTTTTTGCAGATAAGCATTGATGTGGGGGGATCTTCAGATGGTGTAGAAAAGATGGACATAACGAAGAATGTTAAAGCTAATATCGCCTCATGTCCTGAATGCAGTGAGCAAATGGAGGGAAAATGGGCCTGACAAACGAGAAATCATGCTTCGCTGGAGGGGCTGTTCAGACAATCCTCATGCTGATGTCGCAGGCTGGGGCAGAATGAGTCAATGCCCCGATGGAGATAATATCGACACCGGTTTCAGCCACCTGGCGAACGTTGTCCAGATTAATGCCGCCCGATGCTTCAAGAATGGCCCGGCCATTGGTTATCTGCACGGCTTGGCGCATGGTCTCGCAATCCATATTGTCTAGCATGATAATCTCAACCCCGCAATCCAGACATGCTTTGACCTGGGTCAAAGTTTCCGCTTCGACTTCAATTTTGATGGTGTGAGGCGCGGAAGCCCGGACCAGCGCAACGGCTTTGTCGATCGAACCTGCCGCCGCCAGATGGTTGTCCTTGATCATCACCCCGTCACTCAAGCTAAAACGGTGGTTATGACCGCCGCCCACCCGGACAGCGTATTTTTCAAAATACCTCAATCCAGGCGTCGTCTTTCGAGTGTCAACTATTTTGACTGGTAGCGGACGTACCAGTTCCACGAATTTGGCAGTCAGGGTGGCGATACCACAAAGTCTTTGCACGAGATTCAAAGCCACCCGTTCCGCCTTGAGCAAATCACGAATCGGACCTTCCACCTTGAGGACGGCCTGCCCCGGACTCATTGCTGCCCCATCGACTGTCGCGCTAAATCGAATGTCAGGGTTGACCAGTAAAAAGACCTGAGCGGCCACGTTCGACATGCCCGTTGCGATCATTGGCACTTGCGCGATAAATTCAGCGCGGGCCATTTGCTCCGGGCTAAAAATGGCGGCGCTGGTGAGGTCACCAGCGCCTAAATCCTCGGCGAGAAACGAGCTGATCGCTCTCCGCACGAACAGTTGGTCCATAATGAGTGAAGTTTTGCCGTAGCGCTACTGTTGGATAACCCAGCGGCCATTTTCACGGCAGGCTGTAGTCACTGTCTTTTCGGCCTTGCCATTGATGGTGGCGAGGATCTCGGCCTCACGGCAGTCACGGCCGGACCGGTCCTGGTAAGATGGTTGAGGGGTAACGGCGTAGCGGTTGCCATTGTCCGGGTTGACCCAATTGGTCGTCTGGCGTGAATGACTGGTCTCGTAGGCCTGATTTAGTTGTTCCTGGTCGAATTTATCCATTTCGTTGCCAATCATGTAGCCCAGCATGGTGCCAACCGCCGCGCCGATCAAGGTGCTTTGCGTGTTGCCGCCGATAGCCTGACCAATTAAAGCTCCCCCAGCAGCACCACCAACGGCGCCGGTGCCGGCTTTATTGGTAACGCAGGAAGTCATCAGTAATGGGGTTATAATAAGGCCGATGGTAATATATTTTTTTAGCATACAGATCTCCTTACTTTTTCTGCTGCATTTTAGCGTCAAGGGCCAGAATATAGGCCCGCAGATTCTTTTTCTCATGTTTAAGGCCAAGTTTTTTTCGTAAATTGTCACGATGGAACTCAATGGTACTTTTGGTGACATTCATCTGGATCGCCGATTCTTTATTGGACAACCCAATCCTGATCAGATCGGCCACCTGGATCTCTTTGGGACTCAGACCCACATTCATTAGGGCCAACTGCTTAGAGAAATTGGAGGTCACCCGGTTTAAATTGAGCATGATATTTTCAAGGTACCCACGCTCAGTAGGACTGTCCAGCATGGCTTCAAGCTGCTCAGAGGAAGGCATGACCAGCTCCTTCAGGTTAGGCATGTTGTTGACCCGGTCCTCACTCTGGGCATCGCTTAACTGTTTGATCAAGATACGCAGCGACATATTAGCATGTTTGAGGGCTTGTGATTTTTCCGCCAGTTTGTGCTGGGCCCGTTCCCGCTCGGTGACATCAAACATAACGCCAATGATGCCGGCAATCTCACCATTTTCGTCCTTGAATATGGCCTTATTAAAGACCACGTCATTGCGCCCCCCATCTTTAGTTTCGAGTTTGCCCTGATACTCTTGGGTCTTATTCTTTTTTATAAGCAATTCGTCTTTCTGACGATCTTTTTTGGCTGCTATTTCGGAGAGAATGCCCTCGAAGCTTAGACCAGCGACCTTATTTTTTTTGAGTCCAAACCACTGACAGAAAGCGGTGTTGGCGCCGATCAACTTGAGGTTAGTGTCCTTAAAATAGATCGGGGTAGGAATTGAATCAACGATTGTCTGCTGAAATTGCAACTGTTTTTGGATTATTGCGGTCTGTTGATCAACCAGGCCTTGCAGGTTGTGACGATGGGCCGCTAATTCGATTTCGATCTTCTTGGCTTCAATACATCGCTTGGCCAGGCAACAGATTTCGGTCATACTGAGGGGTTTGCGCAAAAAATTGGTAATACCTAGCCGGTAGCATTCGTTGATGTCTTTATCCTCACCGTGGCCGGTAATCACCGCCACCGTGTAAGGGTCTTCGTGGGTCAATTTAATTTTTCTCAAGAATTCGAGTCCGTCCATCTCTGGCATCCGCAGGTCCAGAAAAACCAAGGTAGGTTTTTCTTTTTGCAGAAGTTTTAAGCCGTCCTTTCCGTTATCAGCGAAGCTCAGGGCATAGCCTTCATTTTTCAGGGCCTTCTGCAGAGCGGTCTGGATAGCTTTCTCATCGTCAATAATTAATATTTTTGGTATCTCCATGGCAATAACCCCCTATTTTTATAATTAACAAAAAATAAAAAACTGTTTATTGTTGGCAATATTATAATGTATTTTTTGAAAATTGAAAAGGAAAAATACCAGCTCCTCATCATTATATGGATAACATTTTGTTATTAAGTTATTTTTTAAAAATAAACCCATCCACACCACAACTTAACAGACTACTATTTATCTAATTTTTGCTAGGATAAAGTCATTTCACTTCATTGTCAACGCATGATTTGCTTCCTGGGCATGACCCAGGTCTGAAGATATGACCCAGGTCTGGAAAAATCAATCCAAGAATGACGCTTTTTGCCCCCGAAAATATTTTTTGCAATCTATCCCTCAGGCAGAATACTATTTGACAGTTGTTTGGAGCACACTATACACTAAAATTTCTTCATGCCGATTACTCAACACATTTTAACAACCAGCTCATCACTAACCGATGATGTTACGCCGACGGATAGAGCTTAGACATGACTCAACTTAGGAGGTTATAATGATCCAGGGAGAAAATATGCAAACTTCAGCTGATGGCAACATTGCAGGCGATAATTGCCTGGATAGGGTCCGTGCTATATTTGAACCAACTTCAGTGGCGGTGGTTGGCGCCTCACAACGCCAAGGCAGCGTTGGCATGTCGGTGTTCAAAAATTTATTGGATGGCGGTTTCTCCGGGGTCATCTACCCAGTGAATGTCCGGGCACATTCCGTCTGTGGCGTCAAGGCCTATCCCTCTTTAACGGCCATTGATGACCAGATTGATTTGGCAGTGATCATTGTCCCTGCCACCCAGGTGGCCCAGGTGGCCCGCGAGGCTGGCCAGAAAGGGGTCAAAGGCCTGATCGTCATTACCGCAGGCTTCAGGGAGATTGGCAAAGCAGGCCTTGTCATGGAAGAAGAGTTGAAGGCCATCTGCCAGGAATATTCCATGAGTCTGGTCGGCCCGAATTGCCTGGGCGTCATCAACACCGACAAGAATTTCACCTTGAACGCGAGCTTTGCCCGACGACCGCCCCTGCCCGGCAATATCGGCTTTATCAGTCAGTCTGGCGCCTTGTGCACAGCGGTGCTCGACTACGCCGCCCGCAAAAATATCGGTTTTTCAAAATTTATCTCGGTCGGCAACAAGGCGGACATTGACGAACTGGCCCTGCTCCGTTATCTCCACGCCGACCCAGAGACCAAGGTCATCATGATGTATGTCGAAGACCTGCGGCATGGCTTTGAATTTATTGATGTAGTCCGCGAGATCACCGGCGGCGACAACCCCACCCCGATTGTTGCAGTAAAATCAGGCCGCACTGCCGCCGGGGCCGCGGCAGTCAGTTCCCATACCGGCTCGCTGGCCGGTTCCGAGGCGGTCTATGACGCCCTTTTCCAGCAAAGCGGCATCTATCGGGCCCAGACCATCAGCCATCTCTTTGATTACGCCATTGCCTTCGCCACCCAGCCTTTGCCCAAATCGAATCGGGTGGCGATTATCACCAACGCCGGCGGCCCAGGCATCATCGCTACCGATATCACCATGAACGTCGGCCTGACTCTCGCCAAATTCTCCCAGGACACGACCGATGCGCTAAAAAGCGCCCTGCCGCCCACCGCCAACACCAATAACCCGGTGGATGTCATTGGAGACGCAGGCGTAGATCGTTACAAGGCGGCCTACGAGGCAGTCCTGAAGGATGAAAATGTCGATGGCGTCATCTTTATCCTCACCCCGCAGTCCATGACCGACATCTACGCCACCGCCCAGATCATCCCGGCCCTGGCCAAGAAGAGCGGCAAGCCGGTGCTGACCTCCTTTATGGGTGAACTAGATGTTCGCGACGCCATTGATTTTCTGGAACAAAACCACATGCCCCATTACCATTTCCCGGAGATGGCGGCCCGGGCCATGGGCGCCATGTATCGGCATTTCAAGTGGATTTCCAGGCAGCAACTGACCGAAATTGAGATTACGCCGGACCGACCGCTTGCCCGGCAACTGATTGGGGCGGCGCTGGCCTCCGGCCAGACCTATCTCGGCGAAGTGACGGGCAATAAAATCCTGGAGGCCTATGGCTTTCCGGTCCTGCCCGCCCGTCTGGTGACCAGCGCCGAAGAGGCGGCCAGTGCGGTGCGTGAATTAGGGCCGTCGGTCTTCAAGGTCGTCTCTCCCCAAATTGTCCACAAATCAGACTTGGGCGGCGTCCGGGTCGGCATTGCCACTGAGGACGAGGCCAGGATTGCCTACGATGATATCATCAAGGTGGTCTCTGCCAATGCCCCGGAGGCAAAACTTGAGGGAATTTTTGTCCAACAGATGGCCGGCAAAGGGGTTGAAGTCATTCTGGGGATCAATCGTTACAAGGTCTTTGGGCCTTTGTTGATGTTCGGGCTTGGAGGTATCTTTGTCGAGATATTTAAAGATGTCAGCTTCCGGCTGGCCCCTATTCGCCATAAAGCTGCCCGCCGGATGATCAGTTCCATCAAGGCCTATCCGATGTTGAATGGGGCCAGGGGCGGTGAACCGTGTGATACCGATGAACTGGAGCGCTGCCTGCTCCTGTTGTCGGCCCTGGCCACCGACAACCCGGAAATTGCCGAACTCGACATCAACCCGCTCATCGTCCACCCCAAGGGAAAAGGTTGTTCTGTGGCGGACTGCCGGATCCTGCTCGATCTTGACCGGATGAAGTAACCGTCCAACAATTTAACCAACGGAAAATCATGGATAATTTAGCGATCGACCAAGTGGCGCTGGCCTTTTCTCTTGCTACCAAGAACACTTTGGAGAAAGGTATTGGCAAGGAAGTGACCTATGTCAAAACCATCCAGAGTATCCCGCGGGTCAGCATCAGACCTGACCTCGGTTGCTTTGTACAGTTTTTCGGTGATTATAACGGCTTGGTGGCCTTAAGCTTTTCTGCCCAGGCCGCCTTGTTTCTATATCGAAATTATATGATCACCATGGGACTGCCCGCTGAGGAACTGGCCACTGATGTGACCTCGGCGGAGGTGGCGGACACCATCGGCGAAATCACCAATCAAATCATGGGCCGGGCCATGCGCATGATGGAAGCCAAGTTTGATCTCAACGCCAATTTTGGCCAGCCCAAGGCCCTTTCCCTCAACAACGGCATCTCTTTGATACCTGAGGCCTCAAACACCAACACCATGACAGCGGATGAGGACAGTGTCTTCGACAACCGTCGTATTGTCTTTAAGTTTGAGGACTCCAGATTTTATCTGGAAATCGCCATGGAGCGTATCGAATTTATCAGGCTGGAGTGACCACTTCCGACGTTGTCATGAACTTAACTAATGAATGATCGATGCAAGTGTCCTCTCCCCGATTATTTGCCCCATCCCTGAGTCGGGACCTTGCCTTGTTTGACAGCATTGCCAAAAAACTTGACACGAGGCAGGCTGACCGACTAAGTATTTCTTTTTTATCGAAGCAGCCCCCCATAAACAAAAATCAGCAAGTTATCGAGAAAAAATCTGCCCCGCATGAATGGATCGTGCCCGTGAGGGCCAAGCCTGCGTTAAAATCAGTGATCGCGGCATCGGCATAGATTAGGCAGAAAATGAACCATTTGTTGTATAAAGCTTCACCCCGTAAGGGCCTGACTGTGGCATAATCAGTAAAAATTTTCCCAGAAAGCTGGAGAGAACAAAAATGACAGAAATGGAAGACTGGTATTGCACAACACTCATCTGCGTGGATGATGAACCCTCAGTGCTTGAATCATACCGGCGGATTCTGACAACTTCAGAAGAGGATGATGAAATATCCGATATTCTGACCATGGCTGAAGCGCGTGATGGGCAAGCGGTTGCGACTGGCGACACCGAAGAAGGGACCAAATACAACCTGCTCCTTGCCGAATCAGGCCAGCAAGCCATCCAATTGGTGCAAGCAGAACTTGCCGCTGGTCGTCGGGTGGCAGCCGGTTTTTTTGATATGCGCATGCCTGGAGGCCTGGACGGCTTTGAAACAATCAGGGAGCTTCGCAAACTTGATAAAGATATTATCTGCGCCGTGGTCACCGCCTATACCGACAGAAGTGTCGCTCAAATCAGGGAGATTTTCGCCAAAGGCCGCCAAGATGAACTCCTCTATTTCAAGAAGCCATTTTCACCAGAGGAACTCGCGCAGTCCGCCTTGAATATGATGAGTTCCTGGAATAGAAAAAGAAAAATCGAAGAAAATATGCGCTCGATTGAGAAGCATAAACGGGGATTGAGCCAGATCCTGCATGCGGTCAGTGTCTTATCAGGCATGCCACCCCATTCTCTGCAGTATCTCATGCATGGCTTTCTCTTCCAGATGCTGGCCTTCATGGAGGCTGAACACGGCTGCTCGGTGTTTTGGAATAGAAATGGGGAAGAAAAAATTGCCTATGGGGTTGGCCGTTTTGAAGACCAGGAAGACACCCTGCATGCTTTTATCATGGACTCACCCAACTTCCAGGAAGCCCTTGCCAAAAATCGTTGTTATATCTCTGCTGGCCAGTGTTTTTTGCCGTTGGTTTCGGACTCCCACAAGCTGGGCGGGGTCTATATCGAATCGAAAAATTCTTTAGAAAAATTGGTCGACCGCAACCTGCTTGAAGTCTTCAAGAGTCAGATGATCCAACTGATCATGAACAGCCTTTTTCACCAACAGATTGCAGCCACTGAAGAACAAGCTGTGACTGACCCGCTCACCGGTTTGTATAATAGACGGTTTTTCCAGAAGCGCCTGCATGATGCACTGCGTAATTCCATAATAGAAACCAAAGAAATCGCCGTGCTCATGATCGACCTGGATAATTTCAAGCAGGTCAATGATACCTTTGGTCATGAGACCGGCGATATGGTCTTGAAAAAAGTAGGCTCTATCCTCCGCTTAACGGTCCGGGACTACGACTTGGTTGGCCGCAACATTAAGGAAATCGGCGAAACCGGCCAGTATGCCATCCGTTTCGGAGGTGAAGAGTTTTGCCTCATCCTGCTCAACACCGGATACCACCAGGCAGGCCTGGTTGCCGAACGCCTGCGCACAAATATTGAGAACCATGATTTTTCACTGCATGGCAATTTAGTTAAAATGACCGCCAGTATCGGTTTGTTCAGCGCTGTAGTTGCTCATCCAGAAGCCGACATTGAAAATCTGATGGATGAATTTATCGCCCAGGCCGACAAGGCCCTGTATCAGGCCAAGGCAACCGGTAAAAACAAAGTCGTTTCTTGTGCTGAATAGCACCACCTTCACGGCGGCCATTCCCTGAGTCCTGGCTGAACTGTCCACTGCCGGGCGCCCCACACGCGGCAGGTTATCCTCTCTCAACACCCCCCCCGGCCTTCCTCTTGCGTAACACACTCATCCCCCTTAGCGTGCCTAGGGATTCACACGTTTTCCCAATGACCAAACGCATCATGGATGCCCCTTTTATGCAGCGGTTGTCCGGTCAGGGAATTGCACCTTTGATTTTTTCACTCACCCTGGCCCTCTCCCGGCGGGAGAGGGTGGCCGCAGGCCGGGTGAGGGGACAAGACAGACAATTTCGTATGGCAAACGCGTCATGCAAAAGTCTAACCGGACAACACTGCCTTTTATGGGAAATTGTACTGAATCCCGAAAGTCAGTGCAGTGATGTCTATGTCTGTGGTCTTGTCCTCGCTGCCCAAGCCGTTCATCCACTCCCCACCCAGGGTAAGGCTGATCAGGGGAGCGAGGCGATACCGCAGTTCGACGCCCAGCAGGGGGCTGGTTTGTCGTTCTGTATTGTCAAGCAAAGAAGAGCTGAGACCAGACTCATAACCCTCCAGCTTGACGGTAGAGCGAAACAGACCGAGCCGGCCATTGAGTTCGAGCCGGTCGGTAAGGGGCAGTGTGCCGATGGCGCTCAGGGTCCAGCCCTCGACGCTGATATGGCCCTGGGCACCGGGTATAACAACAGCCAAGCAACTAACACCTGGCGGCAATCCCTCACACTGACTGGACTCTCGCACGTGAAAAGCAAATTCGCCGAGATAGGCATACCCCGCTTCGACCGCCAGGAAGGGGGTTGCCCGGAAGCCGCCGTAGACCTTGACGCCCGTCTCGCGGGACTCATGGGTTTCAGGGACCGGGTATCCCAGTCTCGGAGAAATAATCGAATTGAGTTGGTCTGAATCGATTGAAAGCCTGGTTGGCATCGGCCCCAGGCCGAGATACCAGGGGCGGGCCTCGGCGGCGCAGGTCTCGCCGAGGCCCAGAGTTTGTAGCATTGCCACCACCAAGATAGTGACCGTTCTTATGGTGCATTTCATTGTCATGCCCATTTATGGGAAATTGTACTGAATCCCGAAAGTCAGTGCAGTGATGTCAATTTCCGCGGTCTTGTCCTCGCTGCCCAAGCCGTTCATCCACTCCCCACCCAGGGTAAGGCTGATCAGGGGTGAGAGGCGATACCGCAGTTCGACGCCCAGCAGGGGGGTGGTTTGTCGTTCGGTGTTGTCAAGTAAAGAAGGGCTACCGTCAGACTCATAACCTTCCAACTTGACGGTAGAGTGGAACAGGCCGAGGCGGCCATTAACTTCGAGCCGGTCGGTAAGGGGCAGGGTGCCGATGGCGCTCAGGGTCCAGCCCTCGACGCTGATCTGGCCCTGGGCGCCTACTGTAATAACGGCCGTGCAAACATAGCCTGGCGGCACACCTTCACACGTACCGGCATTTCGTACATGAAAAGCAAAATCGCCGAGATAGGCATACCCCGCTTCGACCGCCAGGAAGGGGGTTGCCCGGAAGCCACCGTAAACCTTGACGCCCGTCTCACGGGACTCATGGGTTTCAGGGACCGGGTATCCCCTTGGAGAAATAATCGAATTGAGTTGGTCTGAATCGATTGAAAGCCTGGTTGGCATCGGCCCCAGGCCGAGATACCAAGGGTGGGTCTCAGCGGCGTGCGCCTCGCCGCCGCAAAAAAAATGGATCATCGCCACTACCAAGATGGCAGATAATCTCCTGATGCCTTGTATTGTCATCCTCATGCCTCCTCACCCTAAGGGTGTCGCAAAAATAAAGGTTATCTCCCAGCCGCCAGCTGCCAGATCGGTGGCCAACGAATTACAGCACCGGCAAGTTAATGCGCGGGAACCACTCGTCGAGTTGCTGCCCGGCCGGCGTGTTTGTGTTTACCACCCTGGTTTGCACCGCATTGGCGACGATCCAGTCGGTGGCAGCCTGGATGGTTGTGCCTGGGACCGCCTGCTTGTAAGCCGCGTAGAGTCCAGTCACATGCGGCGCTGCCATTGAGGTGCCCGAGTAGTTTTTGTAAAGTCCTCCCGGTATGGATGAGTAGATCGAGCCGGGGATTAAAGGAGTAGGGTCAGAACCACCGGGGGCCAGCAGTAATTGCCCCCTTAACTCTACCTTTTTGTCAATATTGGCGTAACCGGGGCTCTCGTAGGCCCCGCTTGACGCATCAGTGACGGCGGAGGCCTTGATGACCTTGTCCAGGCAGGCGGGCCAAACGATATCATGCCCGGCGCCCCGGCCATTATATGAATTGTTACCGGTTGCGGCGACGACCGGAATTTTCTTGGAAGACAAGCCATCAATAATTGACTGAAGGTTTTCCAGATTCCAACACCCAAAAGTAGGAAGACCTCCTCCTAAACTCAAGTTTACCGTGTAGTTGTCGGTCGCAGCATTGAGCAGCACTTTATTGAGTGCTTGATAAATATCAGCATTCGCTGCCCCTGGTTCTCCTCCGGTCGTCCGATTCGCGGAAAAGACCTGGATGGCGACAATGGAGGCGTTCCGCGCCACCCCGCTCATCGTGCTGTTTCTGCCGGCCGCTATGCCGGCGACGTGGGTGCCGTGATTGAACTTGCTATCATTTGGTTTAGGCATTCCCGATCCCGACAAGCCGAGCGGGGAATCGAACAAGGCATCCTGCGGCTGCGGACAGATAGAGACGTAGTAGCTGTCTGTGGTGCCGAAACACGCCTCGTAGACCACACGATTGCCGAGAAACGGGTGGTTTTTGTCGACGCCGCTGTCGATGATAACTACATTCTGCCCGGTCCCGTCATAGGCTGGATAGTGGTTCCAGGCGTTCTGCATGTGGATCAACGCTTCGCTTTGCACTAGCGACAAGGAATTTCGCCGGTTCAAAGCAATGGAGGCGAGCCCGGCTGGCGGATCCTCAAGGATGGCCAAGGGGAGGTTCGGGACGTGGGCGACAGGGAACCCGGAAAATTCCTCAAGATCAAGGCCCGGCAGTACGATTTCAAACAGCCCGCGGATTTCCTGGGCTTGCGCGTCCCACACGGCCTTGGGAGTTTTACCGATCATCGCCGTATAGTCCAGGGGCGGGCGCAATGAGACGATGACATCGGCGTAGCCGGTTTCCCTGGCCGTTGCCAGGGCCTCAGGATCGACTACCGTGCCGGTCGGATTCCAGCCGACCAGGTGCAAGGCCCGCACATCATCTGCTTCCTTCAGCAGATAGAACTGCTCCAGGTCAATGGTCAGGTCTTGAGGGTCACTGTCGAAACGATACAGACGGATGTTTGCTGTTCCATACCGCACTATTTCCGCCTTGATCGCGTCCAAACGCCCGTCATCATCAGACACGCCCCGACGCATGCCTTCCGTCGTGTCATCATGGACCGCTTTGACTAGGGAACCTGCCTTGGCCAAGCGCGCCAGGCCGTCAGGCGTGAGCAACAGTCCCACCTGACCCGAACTATTGGACCTGAAGCCGACATTTTTTTGGGTTTGCGGGTCCAGATGAGCGAGCAAGGCCTGCTCCATGCCCTTGATCTCTTTTTCTTTTCTCTTGGTCTTCAGATCATCCAAGGAGACGGGGATATCCAGGTTGACCATCACCCAGGCCAACCCTTCTTTGGCAGCCTGCGCCGCGACCCGGGACGGTATTGCAGGGGATGGTTTTTCAGGAGCCTGGGCAGAAGCCACGGCAGCGTTTAGCGCCAGCGCGCCGAAAATACCGGCGCTGACGGATGTTAATCTCGGCAAAAACCGCCTGGACTTAATCAAACAAACGAACGAACATACTCACGCATAATTTTCTCCTTCTAAAGAGTTATTGGGGGTCACAAGCCCGGCCTCGGACCTTGATAGTTTTTGGTCATACCATCAAAATACCATCAAAATCAATCAATATTAACACCAGTTACTGGCAGCATGTGAAATCCAGATGACGGGTTTTAAGGGACTTAGAAATTATACAAATATAGTTTATCTTTGCCGTCATTCCCGGCTTCAACCATGCGGGAATGACGGAGCTTAGTGACTTGGCAAACGGGAGAGGCTCTTGCAAAATGACGACAGACAAATCAAATGATGTTCCGCGTCTGGTCGCCAGCGGTCTTGCCGGTCTCAATGTTTTTGGTTTTAAAACCCGGCCCTTTGCAGTATATAGTTGAGTTGCTTTACAAGTAATAACGTAAGAGATAGAGGATTAATCCATACCACCACCACGGAGGAAATCGGCATCATGAGCAGTTCATGCGGGACATGTGAAAGTAAAAAATCAGGCTGCGGCTCATCGTCATCTCAAACGCAGGCCCAGGCCCATATCGCCCAACAGGAAGTGGCGATCAAGACCTCGCTGGCCAAGATCAAACATAAAATTTTGGTAATGAGCGGCAAGGGCGGGGTCGGCAAGAGCACCGTCTCCACCAACCTGGCCTTGGGCCTGGCCCAGCGCGGCTACAAGGTCGGCCTGATGGACGTCGATCTGCACGGCCCGGACATCTGCCGGATGCTCAACCTTGAGCATAAACTGCAGGACGCCGAGAAGAGGGCAAGCGGCCTGCTCCCACCCATCCAGGTCGGCGACAACCTGAAGGTGACATCCCTTGAATACATGATGGAGGACAGAGACGATCCGATAATCTGGCGCGGCCCCTTGAAGATCCAGGCAATCCGCCAGTTTATCGCCGATATGGACTGGGGGGTTCTGGATTATCTGATCATCGACGCCCCGCCCGGCACCGGCGACGAGCCCCTGACCATCGCCAACACCATCCCCGACGCCCAGGCCCTGGTGGTGACGACGCCCCAGGAAATCGCCTTGGCTGATGTCCGCAAGTCCATCAACTTCTGCCTCCATGTCAAGATGCGGATTGTCGGCCTGGTGGAGAACATGAGCGGCCTGATCTGTCCCCATTGCAACAAGGTGGTCGATGTCTTCAAGAGCGGCGGCGGCGAGAAGACGGCGAACGACTTCAAGATCAATTTTCTGGGCCGGGTGCCCATGGACCCGAGAGTGGTGCTGGGCGGCGACGACGGCAACCCGTACCTGACCTCAGACCACGACAGTCCGGCAGTCAAGGCCTTCAGCGCCGTGGTCGATAATGTCATTAAGCAGCAGGACCCGGTCAAGCCGATTTCACTAAATAACGCCAGTTGCGCTTGTGGTAGTGGCGGTTGCGATCCCAACAAGTGCGATTGCTAATAAAGGAAACCACATGATCATCCAGCAATTGATCGTAGGCGCCATGGGGGTCTGCTGCTACCTGGTGGGCTGCGAGGAGACCAAGATAGCGGCGGTGATAGACCCCGGCGGCAACGAGGACAAGATCCTGGCGGCGGCCAAGGCCAAGGGCCTGAGCATCGAGTACATCATCAACACCCACGGTCATGCCGACCACGACTGCGGCAACGGCATCATCAAGGCCGCCACCAATGCCAAAATCATCATCCACGAAAAAGACGCCGAGTTTTTTGCCCGACCGGACATTAAGGCCTATTTTTCGGCCCTCGGCCTGCCCGCCTCGCCACCGGCCGACCAAACCGTCAAGGACGGTGACGTGATCATGGTGGGCAAGTTAAAACTGACCGTCATCCACACCCCTGGCCACACCCCGGGCGGCATCTGCCTCTACGCCGCCCCCAACCTGTTCACCGGCGACACCATGTTTGTCGGCGGGGTTGGCCGCACTGATTTCCCCGGCGGCGATACCGCTACCCTCATGCGCTCCATCCGTCAGAGGCTCATGACCCTACCCGCTGAGACCAAGGTCTGGCCTGGCCACGGCTACGGCGGCGACTCCTCTACCATTGCCAAAGAGGCAACGTCAAACCCCTACCTGAACGGAGATTCTTAGGCGATGCGGGAGATTGTTCTCGGGACCGCTGGCCATGTCGATCATGGCAAGACCAGTCTGGTTCGGGCCCTCACCGGCATCGACACCGATCGGCTCAAGGAAGAGAAAAGACGGGGCATCACCATTGAGCTGGGCTTTGCCTTTCTTGACCTGCCCTGCGGCCACCGCTTAGGCATCATTGATGTGCCGGGACACGAAAAGTTCGTCAAAAACATGGTGGCCGGCGCCGCCGGTATTGATCTGGTGGCCTTTGTGGTGGCCGCCGATGAAGGGATCATGCCCCAGACCCGGGAGCACTTCGAGATCTGCTCGCTCCTTGGCGTCAAACAGGGCCTGATCGTCATCACCAAGATCGACATGGTGGAGCCCGACTGGCTGGAGCTGGTCCAGGACGAGGTCCGCCAATTCTGCGCCGGCAGTTTCCTGGAAGACGCCCCCATGGTCCTGGCCTCCTCAACCACCGGCCAGGGGATCGCTGAAGTCAAGGCGGAACTCGACCGTCTGATTAATAGCGCCGAATTTGCCGAGGCCTATGGCCCCTTTCGGCTGCCGGTGGACCGCATCTTCAGCATGAAGGGCTTTGGCGCCGTGGTCACCGGCACTTCGATCTCCGGCCGCATCAAGGTGGGCGACGATGTCTGCCTCTACCCCCGCCAGCAACCGGCCAAGATCCGTGGCATTCAGGTCCATGGCCAGGATGTCCTGGAGATCGAGGCCGGTCATCGCACTGCCATCAATCTCCAGGGCCTGGAAAAAGAGTTTGTGGCCCGCGGCGATATCCTGGCCACACCGGATAGCCTGTTCCCCTCCTATATGCTCGACGCCGATTTCACCTACCTGTCGAGCAACAACAAACCACTGAAGAATCGTGCCCGGGTCAGGGTCCATCTCGGCACTGCCGAGATCATGGGCCGCCTGGTGCTGCTCGAACAGGAGGAGGCCCGGCCCGGCGAACGCTTAAATGTCCAGGTCCTGCTGGAAGAACCGGTGGGCACCTGGCCGGGTGACCATTATGTGGTCCGCAGTTATTCGCCGGTGCAGACCATCGGCGGCGGAGTGGTCCTAAACAATTGTCCAGGCCGCAAACGACGGCGGTTCAAAGAGGTCAACAGCCAGATCTTTGACCTCTACCATAACGGGACACCCGATGCCTTGGCTGCCTTTCACCTTGATGAGAGCGGTTTTCACGGCATGACCTTCAATGAACTCGAAATCAGGCTCGGCATCTTCGGCAAACGCCTGAAGAAACACCTGGAACGTGCCATATCCACTAGCGCCATTCTGGTGGTGGACTCCGACCGCCAGTGGATGATCAGCGCCGGGACCATGGCCCATTTGAAGGAAGAAACCATAGCCCGCATCACCCTCTTCCATCAGGAGAACCCATTGAAGGAAGGAATCGGCAAGGAGGAGCTGCGCTCCAGGCTCTATCAGGGACTGGAACCCAAGCTCTTTCAGATGATGATCAACAGCCTGGCCAAGGAGGGCAAGATCGCCCAGGAGCAGGCCACCATTCGTCTACTCGGCCATCAGGTGGCCTTGAAAGAGGATGAAGAGAGCGCCCGACTGGAACTGGCCGACCTCTTACGGAAAGCCGCCCTCTCCCCGCCCACCAAGAAGGAGCTGATCAGCGAACTCAGCAAGTATTCCAAGACCCTGACCCTGCAAGTCCTTGAGCTCATGGTCCGCGACCAGCAGGTTGTCAAGGTCAGCGAAGACCTCTACTTCGATAAGCAGGCCCTGGCCACCCTCCAGGAAAAACTGGTCTTGCTGTTGACCAAGGACGGCGAGATCGACGCCCAGGGCTTCAAGACCCTGACCGGCATATCGCGCAAATACTCGATCCCGCTTCTGGAATATTTTGACAAGCTGAAGATCACCATCCGGGTCGGCGACAAACGGGTCCTGCGGGGACGGTGAGAATGGTTGGCTTGGCTTGATAACGCCCGCCAAGTTGCAAATCACTCAATTCAGAAAGGTAGCGTAATCGAAACGATAGTTGGTAATACCGGGGGGCTAAAGACCGCCCAACTGCAAGCCTTGGAGCGGATCGCCCGGCGTCGGGTGCCGCCCGAGCTGATGATCAGCGCCGAACTGGCCCGTGACCTGGCCCGCCTGTCCATGGACCTGGGCCGCCAGCTTGGCGTGCTCATCAACCGCAATGGCCAGATCGAGGTGGTCATGGTCGGCGACAAGAAGGGGATCATAATCCCGGTCCTGCCCATGGTGCGCTCGGCCGGCGGACGGCTCAAGGGCCTGCGTTGCGTCCATACCCATCTGGGCAATGAAATGATCAGCGAAGATGACCTGATGGACCTGCTCTTCCTGCGGCTTGACCTGATGGTGGTCATCAAGGTCCAGGCCGACGGCCTGCCGGAGCGGCTCTACCCGGTCCATCTGGCGCCGCAGCAGGAAGACGGCAAAAACTGGGTTTTTCTGCCGCCGGTGGTCCCCTCTCAGCAGGACTCTACTTGCCTTGAACTGATCACCGCTATCGAAGGCCAGTTCGCTAAGGCCCAGCCGTTATCTAAAGTCGATGCCGGACGGGACCGGGCCATCCTGATCAGCGTCAGCGACCAGCCCAAGGCGGTGGCCCAAGACTCCATGGATGAGCTGATGGAGCTGGCCAAGTCCGATGACATCATCGTCCTCGACACCGTCATCCAGCGCCGCCACAAGGCCAGCCCCCGCTTTATCATTGGTCGCGGCAAGCTTAGCGAGATCATGCTGAAGGCCCTGCTCTTAAACGCCAACCTCCTGGTCTTTGATCAGGAGTTGAACGCCAGTCAGACCCACTCCATTATTCAACATACCGAACTGCGGGTCATTGACCGCACCCAGCTCATCTTGGACATCTTTGCCCGGCGGGCCTTGTCCCGTGAGGGCCAGGTCCAGATCGAAATGGCCCAGCTCAAATACATGCTGCCCCGCCTGGAGAGCCGCGATGACGCCTTATCCAGACTTTCCGGCGGCATCGGCACCCGGGGGCCAGGCGAGACCAAGCTTGAGGTCGATCGTCGCCGGATCAAGGACCGTCTGGCCAAATTGGAGGCCAAGCTGAAGACGATCAGCGCCGAACGGCATCACCGCCGCGAACGCCGGCGCAAGAAGGAGGTGCCGGTCATCTCGCTGGTCGGCTACACCAATGCTGGCAAATCGACCTTATTGAACGCCCTGACCAACAGCCGGATACTGACCGAGGACAAGCTGTTCGCCACCCTCGACCCGACCAGCCGCCGTTTGCGTTTCCCGGAAGATGTCGAGGTCATCATTACCGATACCGTTGGTTTTATCCGCGACCTGCCGACAGAACTACTGAAGGCCTTTCAATCCACCCTCGAAGAGTTGCATGAGGCCGATGTTTTGATCCATGTCGTCGACATCAGCAACCCCAGGTTCGAAGACCAGATTCGGGTAGTCAATGACCTCTTGGCTGACCTCGACCTGCAACTGCCGACGCTCATGGTCTTCAACAAAATAGATCTTGCCGACCCGGAGATGGTGGCCCGGTTGGCAGCCTACCACCAGGCAGTGCCGGTCTGCGCCCTGCGCCAGGAGACCTTGATCGATTTTCTTGAGCAGGCCCGCGACCTGGTGATCGGCAAGACCCGGTCTCAGCGCTAAAAAGATGGAAGGCATGATGAAGAGGTCGATCATGACCCTGCGACATAGAGGCTGGCGCCTCCTCTTCTTGCTCTTGCTCGTCTTCGCCAGACCCGCAATCGCCCGCGAGGTAATGATCCGTGACATTGTGGTGACCAATTCCAGCACCGACCTCCTCCTCTTCCTGAAGGTGGTTGATGCCTTTTCCCCGGAGATCATCGACGGGGTCCAGAATGGCCTGGCCGCCACCTTCAATTTCGAAATCAACTTACATTTGGTGCGCGAGGGCTGGCCGGACAAGGAGATCTATAACGGTCGGCTTGATCATACCTTAAGTTATGATCCCTTGAAAAAAGAATACCGTCTGGCCTTGACTGAAAACGGACCGGACGAGGTGACTACCGACAATGTGGAAAAGGCCAAGATGACGATGGCGGAGCTGAACGGCGTCAAGCTCCTGCCCTTAAACACCCTGCAGCCTGACCACCAGTACGTCCTCAAGGTCCGGGCCACGCTGGCCAAGAAGACCCTGTTGCTTCGTATTCATTACCTGATTCCGTTCAGCAACTTCTGGAATGTCAATACGGACTGGTACACAGTGCAGTTCAGATATTAAGGAAGAAATGGACCTATCCACCGAGCACGATCTAGCACTGCACCGAAAAAGGCGCCAACGGCGAATCCGGGCGGTCATTGTCGCCTGCCTCTGCCTCTTTGTTGTGCTGACCTTACTGGAACAAAAGGTCTTTCAGCTGGGGACAGTGCCGTTCCCGGTCAGCGGCAATGTCCTGGTCTTTGCCCTGATCAACATCAATGTCATCCTCCTGCTGCTTATGGTCTTTCTGACCATGCGCAACCTGGTGGAGCTGGTCTTTGACCGGCGGCAGCAGATTGTCGGCGCCACCTTACGGACCAAGCTGGTCATCTCCTTTGTCTCGCTGTCACTCATCCCCACCACCCTGCTTTTTTTTATCTCCCTGCAATTTGTCTCAACCAGCATGGATTACTGGTTCAACACCAATGTGGACCGTTCCCTTGAGGAGTCGCTGACCCTGGCCCAGGAGGTCTATCAGGAGGTCACAGACCAGATCAAGCACGAGGGAATTTTGATCGCGGCCCCCTTGGCAGAAGACGGTGACAGCCAGTTCATGGACAACATCGACCAACTGCAGGCCCAGATCAAGACCTTTAAACTTGCCGGCTTGACGGTACTGGCCAGGGACCGGCAGCGGGTTGTCGATCTGGCGGCGACGGGTGAAGATGCGGCCCAACTGCCGACCGTCCCGACTGACCTCTTAAGGCGGTCCTTAGGCGGCGAGGCCGGCCTGATTGTCTCTCAGTCAGTAGCTAACGGCGAGTTGGTCCGTAGCCTGACCCCATTTGTCCGGGCCAGCGAGCCCTATGTGCTGGTGACGACGGGCCTGGTCCCCAAGGCTCGGCTGGCGCGGCTTGAACTGATCTCCAAAGGCATTCAGGGCTACCGTCAATTGATGCTGCTCAAAAAACCTATCAAAAGCAGCCTCCTGGTCATGCTCCTGATCGTCACCTTACTCATCATCTTCAGCGCCATCTGGTTTGGCTTTTATGTGGCCGGCGGTCTGACCCGGCCGATGGCCAAACTGTCGCATGGTATCAAGCGGGTCGCCGATGGCGAACTTGACTTTGTCCTTGAAAAGGACTCCGATGATGAGATGGGACTCCTGGTCGATTCATTCAACAGCATGACCCGTGATCTGTTGTCAAGCCAGGTGCAGGTTGACGAGGCCCACCATTTCTTGCAGCTGGTCAACCTGGAGACCGAGAAACGGCGGCGCTACACCGAGATCATCCTCCAGAACGTCACGGCCGGGGTCATTTCCCTCGATGCTCAGGGCCGGGTGCTGACCATCAACAAATTTGCCGAGGACTTGTTGAAGATCCGCACCGAGGACATTATCAATAAAAATTACAAATCCATCCTGCGCTTAAATCACCTCTCCATCCTGGAGAGTTTTTTTGTTGAGCTTAGCGAGTCGGGGCGAAGCTCGATTCAACGGTCTGTAAAAATAACGGTCAACAACGAGACCCTGTCCTTGCGGGTCAATTTCACGAGACTGGAAGATGAGGACAAAAGGCCGCTCGGCATCGTGATTGTCTTTGACAATCTGACCGAAATCGAGAAGATTCAAAGGATGGCTGCCTGGCGCGAAGTAGCAAGACGGATCGCCCACGAGGTAAAAAATCCCCTGACCCCGATCCAGCTTTCCGCCCAAAGGCTCCGCAAGCGCTACTTAGAAAAATTGGCCGCAGACGGCGAGGTCTTTGACCAGTGCACCACGACCATCATCAAGCAGGTGGATGAACTCAAGCACTTAGTCGATGAGTTTTCCAGCTTCGCCCGCATGCCGGCAGTCAAAAAGACCATCAATCACTTGGGGGCCGTTGTCTCCGAGGTCTTGATTCTCTATCAGGAGGGCCACAAGGACATCACCTTTGTGGTGATTGACCAGGGGGTGCCAGCCTTTTATTTTGATGCCGAACAGATGAAACGGGTCCTGGTCAATCTGCTCGATAATGCGGTGGCCGCCCTCAAAAATCAGGGCCGGGTCGAGGTGGAGATCGCAGCCCTAAACGAGGAGGGCCTGGTGATCATTGAGGTGCGAGACAACGGTCCAGGCGTCAGTGAACCGGACAAACTCAGACTATTTGAGCCCTATTTTTCGACCAAGAAGACCGGCACCGGCTTAGGCCTTGCCATCGCCAGCACCGTGGTCGCCGACCACGGTGGTTATATCAGAGTCAAAGACAACCTGCCGACCGGGGCCAGATTCATTATAGAGCTGCCCCTGTTGACGGTCGCCTGAGCTTTAGAGAACTGCCCAGGTTGTTTAGGCTGAAGGCTGAAGACTGTTAGCAAAAGAGAACAGATAATGACATGGGCCGTAATTTCCATACATTGTAAAAGTACCTCCAGCCCTACAGTCTAATAGCCTAATAGCCTTCAGACTATCTACCTTGGTGAACCATGAAGATACTTATCGTTGACGATGAAATCAGCATTGTCGAGTCCCTGCAGGGCATCGTCCTGGATGAGGGCTATCAGGCCCTCTGTGCCGGTTCCGGAGAAGAGGCCCTGCAGGTCATCGAACGAGAGCAGGTGGATCTGGTGCTGATGGATGTCTGGATGCCCGGCATTGACGGCATCGAGACCCTGAAACGGATCAAGGAGGTCAACCCGCATCTGCCGGTGATCATGATCTCCGGCCATGCCAACATTGACACCGCGGTCCAGGCCACCAAGATGGGGGCCTTTGATTTTTTTGAAAAGCCGCCCGGCTACGACAAGATCGTGGTGTCGATCAAGAACGCCCTGCACCTCTCCCAGGTTGAGAAAGAAAACTCCATCCTCCGCCAGAAGACGGAAGGAGGACCCGACCTGACCGGCTCATCGCCCTCGATTATGGCGGTCAAGGACCTGATTGCCAAGGTGGCGCCTACCAATGCCTGGGTCTTGATCCTGGGCGAACACGGCACTGGTAAGGAACTGGTGGCCCAGACCATCCACCGTCAGTCCGAGCGCCGGCACAAACCGATGATCGAGGTCAATTGCGCCGCCATCCCGGAGGAGTTGATCGAAAGCGAATTGTTCGGCCATGAGAAGGGCGCCTTCACCGGGGCCACCGCCAGCAAGCGCGGCAAATTCGACCTGGCGGACGGCAGTACTCTGTTCTTAGACGAGATTGCCGACATGAGCCTGAAGACCCAGGCCAAGATCCTGCGTATCCTGCAGGAACAGAAATTCGAGCGGGTTGGCGGCGGCAAGACCATTTCGGTGGACGTGCGGGTGCTGGCCGCCACCAACAAGGACCTGGAAAAGGAGATCGCCGCCGGCACCTTCCGGGAGGACCTCTACTGGCGTTTGCATGTGGTGCCGATTACCATGCCGCCTTTACGGGACCGGCTGATTGACCTGCCGCAGTTTATCGACGATTTCAGCTCTGAATACGCCGCCAAAGGGCTCGCTGCCAAAAGGTTCTCAGCCGCGGCCATGAAGGCCATGGCCCGTCACCTTTGGCCTGGTAATGTCCGCGAGTTGCGTAATTTTATCGAAAGGGCACTGATCCTGGCGCCGGATGCCGAGGTCTCGGTGGACTTTGTCTGTCAGTTGCTGGGGCTTAGCGCTGACCACGACGACTTAATGGACAATGACGCGACGAGCATGGTTGATCCTCTCCTGTCCGGCGGACAGGACTTGGTCGGCACTTCCCTGCTGGAGATGAGTTTCAAGGACGCTAAACGGGAATTTGAACGACAATTCCTGCTGGCCAAGATAGCTGAAAATGATGGCAATATTTCCAAGACCGCCGAACAGATCGGCCTGGAACGGAGTCACCTGCATCGAAAAATCAAGGGGATTGATTGATGGCGTCGCAAAAAGTCCGATCTACTGCGTTGCGTGCCATTTTTGTTCGTTCGGCATACCAAGTGTATGGCCTCACTCACAAAAACACCCCGCGCCTTGTATATCGGCCCTTTTGCTTAGCCATCTCTAGTTGTAGAGATGTACTTTTTCGTAAGTTCATCAAGGGTATCGATTGACTTTTAACTTAGAGAGCTTATTAAATTTAGCAAGCAAGGCATCTTCACCGCCTTTACCCTTTACTATAATATCTATTCCCATGAACGAAGAACATACCGGTCTGCCCGACCAAAAAGAGCTGGAAAAAGAAATCGGCGACTACCTGTCTCGAAAGTACGGTGATCGCATTAAAATTATCTCGGCCGGGCTCTTCCCGCAGGCCGAGGGCGAGAAAGAAAGCAAGACCAAGGCGACTGATGCTGACCAGGAACTGCCCTTTCTCTTTGATCTGAAGCCAGAGGAGTTGATCGCCTACCTGGATGAGTACATCATCAAACAGGACCGGGCCAAGGCGGTGCTGGCCACAAAGATCTGCACCCACTTCAACCGAGTCAGGTTCGTAAGAGAACACCGTTTCTCAGAGAATGGCCATGCCGGCCGCATCAAGAACAATGTCCTCTTGATTGGCCCAACCGGGGTTGGCAAGACCTTTTTGATCAAGCTCATCGCCGCCCGCTTAGGTGTGCCCTTTGTCAAGGGCGACGCCACCAAATTCAGCGAGACCGGCTACGTGGGCGGCGACGTGGAAGATCTCGTGCGAGACCTGGTGCGCGAGGCCGATGGCGATCTTCACCTGGCCCAATATGGCATCATCTATGTGGACGAGATCGACAAGATTGCCGGCAGCGTTGGACGGCAAGGACTCGACGTCTCGCGGGCCGGGGTGCAACGCGCCCTGCTCAAACCCATGGAGGAGACCGAGGTCGACCTGAAGGTCCCGCACGACATGATTTCTCAAATCGAGGCCATGGAACACTATCGGGCCACTGGCAAACGGGAGAAACGGGCCGTCAACACCAGAAATATCCTGTTCATCATGAGCGGCGCCTTTGACGGTTTAAATGACATCATCGCTAAACGCCTCCATCAGCAGACCATCGGTTTTGAAGGCAACATCCTGTCGCCCGCCAAGGCTGCCGGGCTTTTGGGCATGGTCAAGGCCGAAGACCTGGTGCAATTTGGCTTTGAGCGCGAATTTATCGGGCGCTTGCCGGTCTGCGCCGTGCTCGAGGATTTGACTGCGGCTGATCTAAAGGACATCCTGTTGAGCCCCAATTGCGCCTTGATTAATGCCAAAAAACTTGATTTCCTGGCCTACGGCATCCGGCTCTGTTTCGACCCCGAAGTCTTTGGCAGAATAGCCGAATTGGCCCTGACCGAAAAGACAGGGGCGCGCGGCTTGGCTGGGGCAGTGGAGAACCTGCTCCTGCCCTTTGAAAAGACCCTGCCCTCAACCGACATCAAATTTCTGGTGGTGGACGCGGCAATTGTCAAGGACCCGGATGCCGAGTTGCAGCGCCTGCTGAGCGATCCGGCCTGCCGCCTACATCATGAAGAGGACTTCGCCAAGTTCAAACAGGCTGAGTCGGCGCGTTTGATCACCTTCCTACAGGAGAAAAAGGCCGGCTACCTGGCCCGGCTGGGAGTGGCAACGACAGCGGAGCGCTTGCGCCTGATCGCCGCCCAGATCGTTCTCGAGACCTGTGACGCCGATGCAGTCTGTGATTTTTTCGGCTCGCTCATTAACCATATCAAGACCTGGCAACAGACCATCGGCGAGAAGTGTCAGGTCAAGGTCGTCTTTGACGAGGCGGCCATTGATCACATCCTGTCACTTCAACCCCGGTCCTTGCCAACTATCGACGACATCTGCAAAAGGCTCTCGCAATTCCTGGAATATGGCCTGCCGCTCATGCGTCAAAAGCAGGCGATCTCCGAGCTGATTGTTCCCGCCGCCGGCGTCATTGATCCGGAAAAATTTGTCAACGAACTTGTTGAAAAAACGTATAAGGTGTAAGGTGCATGACGAAAAAAATCCCTTCGTCCCTTTTCCTTGAGTCTTACCTTTCCCCCATGAACCTTATTGGAGAACCTGCATGATATTCCCAGACTACCGCCCCAGACGGCTTCGCCAGAATGAACTCTTCCGCGCCCTGGTCCGCGAGACCAGACTGTCCTCTTCCCAATTTATCTATCCGCTCTTTGTCAAGCCCGGCAAGGACGTGCGGGAGGAGATCTCTTCCATGCCCGGCGTCTTCCGGCTATCGGTTGATCAGTTGGCGCGCGAGGCCAAGGAATGCCTGGCGCTTGGCGTCAAGAGCTTGCTCCTCTTTGGCCTGCCGGAGTCCAAGGACGCCACCGGCACCGGCGCTTATATCAAGCACGGCATCGTCCAGCAGGCGGTCCGGGAGCTGAAGAACAAGGTGCCTGAAATCATGGTGGTCACCGATGTCTGCCTATGCGAGTACACCAATCACGGCCATTGCGGGGTCATTGTCAATAAGGCGGTCGATAACGACGCCACCCTGGAGCTGCTGGCCAAGACCGCCCTGTCGCACGCCGAGGCCGGGGCCGACATGGTGGCCCCGTCCGACATGATGGACGGTCGGGTGGCCGAGATCCGGGCGACCCTTGATGAAAACGATTTCAGCAATGTCCCGATTATGTCCTATGCGGTCAAGTACGCCTCATCCTTCTACGGGCCATTCCGGGAGGCGGCTGACGGCGCCCCGCAGTTCGGCGACCGCCAGGGCTACCAGATGGACCCGGCCAATGCCCGCGAGGCCTTCCGGGAGGCGGCACTTGATGTGGAGGAGGGGGCCGACATCATCATGGTCAAACCGGCAGTGGCTTACTTAGACATCATCAGCAAGCTGCATGCCGAGTTCGACCACCCGATTGCCGCCTACCATGTCAGCGGCGAATACGCCATGATCAAGGCCGCCGCCGCCAACGGCTGGATAGATGGCGACAAGGTGATGATGGAAACCATGCTCAGCATCCACCGGGCCGGCGCCGACATCATCATCACTTACGCGGCCAAAGACATGGCCCGCATCCTCAATAAAAAATAGCTGCTGACGGTGTTGTCCAGTTTAAGATTTTGCACTGCATAAAACTCCATCCCCCTTCACAAGGGGAGGGCTGGGGGTCAATGCCGTTGACTTAAGGTGCAGGCGTTGCCTTACGCCGTCACCCCGGCGAAGGCCGGGGTCCAGAAGTCCAGAACACCTTGAAAAGACTGGATTCCGGCCTTCGCCGGAATGACGACCACAATTTTTCACCGCGGCTTGAGCGCTGAAGTCAACGGCATTGGGGCTGGGGTGGGGATGGATTTTATCGGCAATATGCTGCAAAGTTCGTCGATGCAAGCGGCTAAAAGATCCCACTCAGAATGGGCTTTACGCCCCCCCCAAGCGCATCAACACCACCGCCCCGGTCGTAATCCGACCGGGGTATTTTTTTTGCTCGGCGACATGATCGGCCACCACCGGGCATTTAACGGTCAACAAATGGAACACCTTTCGCCTCGCCTCGCTCAAAGTCTCAAAATTCCCCTGGCCCTTGCTGATCACCACATCGGCCCCCTCGAATAATTCCAGAAATTCCTTCCCGCACCTCGTAAGCGGCGTCCCTGGACACACCGCACCGTTACTGAGCACCCGGCATTTCCGGTCAAGACCGCAGTATGTCGCATCCGCCATGGTAGCGTCGTTGATGATCGGCCCGTCCTTGACCGCCATGGTTATCGCCCCTGGTAACTGGTCAATCAATAACCCGTCAAAGACGATCTCCCCGCAGTTATCGGCCAGATAGAGAATGGTTCGGGCCTTTGCCAGGTCGTGGCACAGCTCGGCATAGTCATCAATAATGGGTTGATTTTCCAGGCAATGACGCAGGGTCTTATCCAGATCAAAATCCTGCTGGGAGCCGTAATCGATGATATTGCCGGCCATGGCGAAGAGTATGGCCCGGCGCAAGGAATCGTCAGCCTGGCGGATCAAGGCTTCGAGCTGGGGACGGAGGCGCAGGGCCAGATCGTTGCTCTGTTGTTTGAGCCCGGCGAATGGGTCCCGATTTTGCGAGACCTGAGAGATGAGGCGGTAGAGAGCGATAGAGTTTACCGGCGGGGATTCGGCAAGGTCCAGGCCGGCGAGGAGGTCTTCGACCTGCTGGTCAATTGCCGCCCGGACCGCCGGGTCATTCGTGACGAGACCCGCGGCATAATGCGCTTGCCTGCGGAAACAGGGGATACACTCGGGATTGGTTCTCATGGGGAAGGCCCTAGACCCGTCAGGGCATGGTATGCACCTGGAAATATTTGTGGTTGTCCAGCAGGTCGCGCTCGTCCAGGCCATAGCCGACGTAGACTACCACATTGGCCAATCCGGTGGTATCATTCCCTGACCATAGCGAGATTACATGATTGCCCAGGGTGGTCTGGGCGTATTCCGGCACCGCCCCGCCGTCGTAGGGCAGCCAGCCGTTCGGGCTGAGGAAGTACAGCCTGCCATCCGGGAACAGGCCAGCCGCGTAGATTTTCCCAAATCGTCCCTGATCAGCAGCCGCCACCGTTAGCGTCGCCTCTATCGTCGGCGTGATTTCCGGCCCGGAGACGCTGGCCCGAGTTTCAAAGGAATGATCGGCAGAATACGGCCCGACATTGAATGCGGTCGTGAGGTCGTCGTTGAGCGCCATTGCCGGCACCGAAAAGTCGATATTCTGACCGAGTTTGCCATATGAGTTATCGCCCCAGGACCACACCTCGCCGGTCGTTGTCAGCGCCAGTGTATGGGTCTTGCCGACCGCCACTTGGCGAACCCCACTGACCCCGGCAATCTGTTGAAGGGGCCGCTGCCAGGTGAGATCGGCATCGCCCAGTTGGCCTGACTGGTTGTTCCCCCAGCCCCAAAGGTCGCCGCTGGCGGTAATCCCCAAGATATGGCCCGTTGGCTGCGGAAAGCCCCAGTCACCTGGCGGCTCCTCGGTGTTGGCGGTCAGCGAAGAAAATTCGACGTAGTAAGTAAGTTGGGTGGGCGTGGTAATGGTATTATTGATGTTGCCGCTATCGAGTTGCCCCGCTGAGTTATCGCCCCAGCCATACCAGTTGCCATCTGTCCTGCGGGCAAAGGTGTGCGTATAGCCGCAAGCCACAATCGCGTTCGCAGCGAACATTACCGGTGTCGGCTCGGCGCGAAAGTAGTTGAGGCTGCTGACGTCACCCAGCTGGCCAAAAGTGTTGGCTCCCCAAGTATAAACTGTGCCGTCAATCGTCAGGGCCATGGTGTAGTTGGTCCCCACGGCAATGGCCTGGACGCCGACAAGCCCGGACAGGGCTATCGGTATAGAGATGTCGTCGTACCCTATGGCTCTTCTGTCACCCAGTTGCCCCATACCATTATTGCCCCAGGTCCACACCCGGCCATCCTGCCCCAATGCCACTGAATGATCATCGCCGCAGCCCACGGCGGCAATTCGGTCCAAGGTCGGAATTTTGGTCGGCGTATTCCGCTGGGTCGTAGAGCCATCGCCTAATTTTCCGAAGTAATTTTCGCCCCAGACATAGACCTCGCCTGTTGCTGTCAGGGCCAGACTGTGCCTGGCACATGCCGCTACCGCCGTGGCCTCGAGCCCCGTCAAAGCCAACGGTTCGGCGCTGGAAGCAAGTACTCCACCATCTCCCAGTTGACCATATTGGTTATCGCCCCAAGCCCATACCGTGCCATTGTCGGCAATCGCCAGGCTGTGCATGCCCCCGGCCGCGACCGAGGCCGCTGTCAATCCGAAAATTTTTTGGGGGTAAGGTTGCGCCGTGCCGGACATGCCGCGCCCCAACAGCCCGTAAGAGTTGTCGCCCCAGGTCCACAGCCTGCCGTCATTGGTGACGGCGGCGCTGACCTCCATCCCGGCCGAGACCGCAACCACGTTAGCGGGAAGAGTGTTTACCGCCACCGGCGTCAAGCGTGGATCCCTGGAGCCATCGCCGATCTCACCGACGTAATTCATTCCCCAACCGTGCAGAGTGCCATCGGTGGTCAGCCCGAGCGCATGAGACCAGCCGCCGGTCAGTTGGCTGTAGCCCTGCAGCGTAGCGGCCGGCGCCGGGCTCAGTCTATCGATGGTGGTCCCGTCACCCAGTTGACCATAATAATTATTGCCCCAGGCCCAGACGCTGCCGTCGGTGCGCTCGGCAAAGAAAAATCCAGCCCCCGCGGTCAGACAAGTGACCTGGTCGATGTTGATTTGGACAGGCAGAAAGCGACTGACACGGGTCCCGTCACCCAGCTGACCTGAATAATTATTGCCCCAGGTCCACACCGTGCCATCGCCTTTAAGGGCGGCGCCGCAACCGGAATAGCCACGGCCAAAGGAGATGCCCACCACATCGGACAGCCCCTCAATCCGGGTCGGCAGCGATCTGTTGGTAGTGTCGCCCAACCCAAGCTGGCCTAGGTAGTTATCTCCCCAAGCCCAGACCGTGCCATCACGCTTCAACGCCAGAGTGCTGACTACATCGGCGGCGATCGCCACCACATCGGTCAGCCCCTGCACCCTTGTCGGAGTAGAGCGACCAGTGTTGGTCCCATCGCCCAATTGACCAGAGCTGTTGTTGCCCCAGGCCCGGAGTTCGCCATCGGCCAGCAATGCCAGGCTGTGGTAGCTGCCGGCAGCTACCGCCACCGCCCCGGCAATACCGTCTACCGGCATCGGCAGGGTGCTTTCAATGGCCGCTGTATTGCCCAGTTGACCAACAAAATTTTCACCCCAGGCCCAGACCGTCCCGTCCGTCCGCAACGCCAGTATGTGGGAATCACCAACCGCCAGCGCCGGCCGCACTCCCTGGGCCGAGGCCGGCAAAGCCGCAGCCAGCGGCAAGGCCAGGCCGAGCAGGCAGGCCAAAACACGCCAGTGCGCCGGGTTATAACGCAAAAGCGGACGACACCTGAAAAGGATGTCAACATTTATCATCTTTCGTATCTCCTTGACCCAGCTAACCCTCTGTGCTGGCGGTTGCTCCTGCTTGTGAAGTTAGTAAATGTCCTGGGGACATCTCTGACAGTCATCGTTAGTACCATCAAAATACCCACAAAATCAATCAATATTAATGTCGGTTACTGGCAGCATACGTGTAATACCTGGGACACGAGCAAAACCAGCAGATACTTTTTCTGAGAGTTATTTAACCGAATTAAGTTTTTCCAGGGCCGTCTTGACGGATGCCGCCAAAACTCTATATACTTTCAGATGAGTTCTTGATCGAAACCTGGAAATTTCACATTTAACTGCGACAGCTACCCAAAAGCCCCCATGCGCAAAATCAAAGACTTCGTCTACAACCATTTCGAACACTTCTTTGTCCTGCTCGTCCTCTCCGGCATCATGGGGATCAGCTACCTGATCCAGGACAAGGTCATCTTCCTCAACTTCTTCTTCCTGCCGGTGATCATGGCCGGTTACCTCCTCGGCCTCTACCGCTCGGTCATGGGCGCTTTCTTTTGCATTCTGGTGGTTGCCCTCTCGTTTATCTACTCGCCAGACGATTTCTACCTGCCGAGCACCAAACAGAACCTCATCCTCTATCTCTCCGCCTGGGGCGGTTTCCTGATTCTGGCCGGGGCCGTGGTCGGTCGCCTGCAAGAAAAGCTTAGCAAAGAATACATCGAGATCAAACGGCTCAATGAAGACCTGAAAAAAAACCATAACGAACTACAGGAAGCGCAGGTAACCCTCAAAGACTACAATGAAAATCTTGAACTACGGGTACAAGAACGCACCGAAGAACTGGAAAAGTCGAAAGTGGCCATCGAGGAGTTGAAGACCAAGGTGGAGGACGCCCTCTACGTCACCATGGATCCCTCGGTGGTTAAACTCATTATCGAAGGCCGACTCAGGGATGAAAAACGGCGGGTAAGCGTCATGTTCTCGGACCTGGTCAATTTCACCAATTACTCGGAACGGCTCACCCCAGAGCTGGTGGTGCGTGACCTGAACCGATACCTGGCCGAAATGGAGCCCATACTCCTCACCTACCGCGGCCATATAGATAAGTACCTGGGCGACGGCATCATGTGCGAATTCGGGGCGCCGCTGGATTACGACCAGTACCGCTTGATGGCGGTGGTGGCCGCCCTCAAGATGCAGGAGAAGATCAACGCCCTCAACTTTCCGTGGAAGATGCGGATCGGCCTCGCCTCGGGCCAGGCGATCATGGGACTGATCGGCGCCAAACGTCAGGCCTACACCACCATCGGCGACATAGTCAACCTGGCCGCCCGTCTGGAAAAGGCCTGCCCGCCTGGTTCAGTACTCATCGACAGCAGTACGCTGGAGGGGGTCAACCGCTTCATCGACTTCCGCGCCTTGCATGACGTCAGCCAGACCGAAAGCACGAAGGACCTGGGCAAAGAACAATTCAAGGAATTATGGCAAAAACTCGAAGCCGCCGTCAGTAATGAGGAAAAGGCCGACATCTATTACCGGCTCGGCCAGCTACACCGGTCGAACAGCGAACTTGCCGAGGCTGCCGAACATTTCGAACGCGCCCTCCAACTGCAACAGGAAAACACCGAATACAAGATCGCCTTTGCCGAGGCCACAATGAAGAAAAGTGAATTTGCCAAGATCAAGGTAAAGGGTAAGGAACAAAAGGTGGCGGCCTACGAGGTCGTCGGCCTGAAGAACCCACTGCTTGATGGAGAAAAACTGAGCGCCACCTTCTTCCAGAAGTACCATCAGGTGTTTGACCGCATCAAGGTAGCAGAGGATGAAGTGTTGCGGGTGGAAGTGCTCGACGGCAGCATCGGCCACGGCAAGGTGGTGGCCGTCCTCGCCTATGCCATCGCCACCCAGGTCGGGGAATTCTCCGAACAGGAGCTTGACGACATCCTCCATGCCGCCTATTTCTCTGACCTCGGCAAGGAGATCGTCTCACACCATCTCTTAAACCGCAGCCTCGGCAGCTTAAGCGCCAGCGAATTCGCCGAGATCAAGAAACATCCGGTCGAAAGCACCCGAACACTCAAGAAAATGGGCTTTGATTCCCAACTCCTCCTGCAGGCCGTTCGCCACAGTCACGAAAATTTTAATGGCAGCGGCTACCCTGACGGCCTGGCCAACAAGCAGATCCCACTCGGCGCCAGGATCATCCTGGTGGCCGACACCTACGACGCCCTCACCTCCTGGCGTCCATACCAGGACCGCTGGGACAAAAACGCCGCCTTCGACGAGCTGCAACGGGGCGTCCAAAAAGGTCTTTATGACCCGGATATCGTCAACGCCCTGGTTGACTTGCTGTCGTAGTTTAATGATGGACATCCACCATTGAACTCAAATTTTACGTCGTAGGTTTTTAAGCAGACACGGATAACTGTCCTTGCAGGCATCAGCGATCATCTTGAGATATTGTATCTGGTTACGGATCGAAATCGCATAAAGATCATCTTCGATCCCCCAGCGGTCTTGAAAATGCTTCGGCATGTAACGAATCACCCCTTCGAAATATTCATTAAATCTTTTCAGCGCGACACGGGTATAAAAATCTCCAGTCTTTTTAAACAGTTCCAATGTAGATTTATAGCCGACAATGCCACCTTCTTGAAATTCCATGTAAAGCAGAGGCAACTTTTCTAAATAACAAGGATCGCCCATCTGGGCCACGAGATCGGCTGTCCCCAGAATGAAACCCATGATTTTTACTTCTTCGCTGGTAAAATTTAAGGCCGCCGGTGAGATCTCAAGAATTGTGCAATCGATCATCAGGCTACAATCTATAATGTCAAGCGACGACCGACCATGGTCAACCAGGTAGTTGCCCATAAAGGCATTGCTGCGTTGCTCATGCCCGACCATATGTTTAGCGCCGGTCCCCTCGAGGTCATGCGCCTCCGGGAGTAATCCCGCATCATGGAAAAATGCCGCGATAACTCCAAGTTCCAGGACCCGCAAAGAAAATTTGCTGCCCATAATTTGCATACCATGCACCAGTCTGACCAAGGCCAAGGCAACCGCACAGGTGTGTTTCAGATCATGATACTTTGTATTGCTGGCGCCAAAACCGGGGAAATCACCCTTGAAAAGTCTGACCAGATCATGACTGGCTTCTTCCAACAGGCAGTAATCAAAATCTGGAGCGATGAGTAATATAATCTGCCGAATTTCCACCAAAACCTGATCCACATCTCCTAACAGGAGAATGTCTCGCTTGCGGCAATAATTTTTTGATTTGTCTGGCCCCATTGTCATCTCGTACTAACTATAAACCACCATTGCTTGGATTACTGCCGCCATAACATCTTCCGACTCGAGAAACTTGACCCCTAGATTAAGGTCTTTTTGCCAAACGATTTTACAGGCAAACTCTCCAAAAGGATGAATTGCCATCTTCAGGTGCAGACCGAGATCAAAGCTCTGTTCTGTATGGACCCGGGCGCCGCTCACCGAGACATTGAGCATTTGACAGGCAAAGGACTGTCCGTCATGGACCATCATAGCGCTGAGACTGGTGTCATGTCGTTCATACTGCCGCACTTGATGTGATCGATTGTCACTTGTATTCATAAGAGAATGGCCCGATTTTAAGTAAACCGCATAGTAAAGCTCAAAGCAATCACTTGGAAGACATCACCCATATTCCTTGCCAGTCGACAGGGGGATTGGCCCGCAACTGGCAGCAACGATCAATATAAAGCCCAGAGAGCTGGTCGCCTGGGTGGAGGCGCAAAGCCACGTCAAATGACTTTATGGCGTTGTCCCAGCGGCCCTCCCGGTAATGCTGCCGCCCTTCGTTGAAGTAGCCCACGACTTCCATGAGGTTGGGAAATGATTTATCATCATGATAATCAAGCACTTCATAGATGCCAACCGGCTCGGTCTTACCCTTGACCACCACATCATCGACATTACGAATCCGGTAGGTCCCGCGCAACTTACGGAAGGTGTTGGCGCTGATCAATATGCCGGCGGCATACTGTTTACAGGCCGACTCCAGCCGAGCTGCCAGATTGACCCCATCGCCGATCATGGTGAAGTCCATGCGCTTGGGGGAGCCGATATTACCGGACACCACATGGCCGGTGTTGAGCCCGATGCCCATCTTGACCGGCTTTTTGCCGTCTCTCTCCCGCCCTTCATTCCAATGGTTCAACTCCTGCATCATGGCAATACTGGACCGGACCCCCCGATCTTCATCGTCATCGTGGGCCATCGGAATGCCGAAGGCCGACATGATGGCATCGCCGATAAACTTGTCGAGCATACCTCCTTCGTGCTGAATACATTCCACCATGATGGTAAAATATTCATTCAACAGACTGACTGTACCCTGTGCCCCAAGTTCTTCGGTCACTGTCGTGAACCCGCGGATATCTGAAAAAAGCACGGTGGCCATCACCATTTTTCCGCCGAGAATCTCGTCATTGCCGGTCAGCAACTGGTCCGCCAGGCCGGGGTCCATATAGCGCGCCATGGTGGATTTCATACGCTTCTCGCTACTGATGTCCTCCAGCATGATCATGGTGCCAAGCTGCTCATCCTTGTTGCTCACCAGCGGCAGGACGGTCAGGTTCACGGAAAGCAGACTGCCATCCACGGTGAGACTAGCGTCCATGCTGACCTCGGAGACTTGCGACTCTTCCACCCGCCGCACTTTATCGTTGATCCAATCATTACTGTCGGCAAAGAAGATACTGGCCGACTGGCCCATGATCTCCTCCGGCTTCACCTTGAGAATCCGCTGACCTGCCAAATTACAGGTGACGATCTTGCCCTCTTCATCGAGCGTAATCACGGCATTACTCATACTCTCCAACATGCTTTCATTATAATTCTTCATGTTTTGCATATCGTTAAAGAGCTTGGCATTTTCAAGCGCCATCGACACTTGGGCGGTAAAGGCCTTCAGCCGCGCCTCGTCCTCCTTGCTGAAAGGACCGCCGCGTTTATTTAAGGCTTGGGTGACCCCAATTACCTGACCTTTTTTATTCACTACCGGCACGCAGAGAATGGAGCGCGTAAAAAAACCCGTCTTCTTGTCAAAAGCTGGATTGAAACGCAGATCGGCGTAGGCGTAAGGGATATTGACTGATTGACCGGAAATGAACACCGCCCCGGCAATGCCAAGATGGTTGGGGAGCCGGATCTCAATGGCGGAGATGCCTTCGCCGACCAACGACCAGAGTTCATTGGTCTTTTCGTCATTGAGGAAAAGGGTGGAACGTTCCGCCTGCAGCATCTTGGTGGCCTCACCCATCACCTTACGCAGCAGCACGGACAGATCAATTTCAGAAGTGACATCGGCCACCATGTCAAGGAATTCCAGCTCCTGCACTCTGGACTTCTCCATCTTTTCAATGAACTGGGCGCTTTGCAGGGTCATGGCGGCATGGCCGGTCATGGCCTCGAACAGCTCTAAATCCTCCTGGCTAAACTGGCCATCTTTTTTATTTAGGACCTGGGCAACGCCGATGACCTCACCTTTGGCCGTCTTGATCGGCACGCACAAAATTGACTTAGTGACATAACCGGTCTGCTGGTCGATTTCCGGATTAAAAAAACTGCTTTGATAGACATCGTTAACCACCTCCCCTTGGCCAGAAGTGAAGACCTGGCCAGCAATGCCGCTGCTGTTGAGAATCCTGATCCGTCGTTTAAAATTTCCTTGGGCAACGATGGAGTATAACTCCCCGGTTTCCGCATCATTGAGGAAAAGGGTGCCCCTTTCGGCCTTAAGCTCCCAAGAGAACATGGTCATCAAGACCTCAAGCATTTCATCAAGGCCTTGGCTGGCGGCGATTTTCATCGATACGCGCAGCAACAGCTCCGACTGGAGCAGACGCTGCTGTTCGTCCGCATTCAATAACCCTGGACTCTGTCGCCTTTCATCAATGGATGACATTCATTTATATCCTTGCAACTACTCAGGTTGGTTAGGCTGTAGACTGAAGGCTGTTAGGCAAAAGATGACAGAAAATAGCAAGAAAAATAACCTCCATAAAGTGAGCGCCGCCAGCCCTTCAGCCTATAAAGGCCCTCAGACTATCGACCTTGAGTAGAAGCCAAGTTTCAAACTATTGCCTAGTTTCAAACTCTTCTCGGAGGACAGTAATGGTTTGCTGCAGTTGCTTGGTCTCGTCATGATGGGCCAAGAGAAGGTGCTGCCGTTTGACTTCGCTATCATATTTTTCCTGCTCTAAGGCATCGCGTAAGGCAGAGATGGTCGCCTTGAGTTGATAGTTTTCATCGCACTGGGCGGCAACTGCCTGCTGAATACTCGACTCCCGGTCAAATCCGGCTTTTTCCAGCTCATCACGAAGGACCGTGATGGTGGCCCGCAGTTGGATTATTTGATTGTTAGCGTCAGCTACGGCCTGTTGGATGGATTGCTCACGGTCAAAGGTGGCCGCCTCCAACTTATCACGCATCTCCGCGATTATTTCTTCGGGATGACGATTGTCCCCCTGTAATTTGCAATTCTGATCGGATTTGCTCTTTTTTCCCATGGACATAGCCTAGACATGCTCACTACAATTTTCTTTCCTGAATAAAATTCAGGCATGCCCAACACGGCAAGCTCAGCAAGAAATTACTGGCAATGGATCAAGAGCTTGGCCGATTAGAAAATTGCAGCGGCGTTTTTTGTGGCAAATAGTCCCCGCCAGGGGGAGAGTTAGGGTGGGGGGAGAGACTTCAAAGGGTGACCCTATACTGCCCCAAATCGTATGCAAAGATGAAAATCAGAGGCGGTCTACATAATGAAGCAGGAATGAGGTGGTAGACCTGGCGAAAAATGACCTCGCCCCGATTGAAGATAGAACCAAAAAGTTCGTCACCTTTATTCATGTCTGTTTTCCCTCATAAACGTGTGAAATATGATGATCAACGTGCACATGGCTGAGAATAATAAAGAATTAAAGATCGCTTGTAAAGACCTTTTGATGGGTCATTAATGTCTTCAGTTTGAGGTGGCTGTTTGGCTGGAAACGATCGTAATCTGGACGTGAGTGACATCCTCAATTTTGGCGACAACAATGCCGACGGTATGGGCTTCGTTATCCTTGTTGTAAGTCAGCATCTGGCTTTCGCCCATGTCCATGATGACTTTTCCCCCCCATCCTTTGGCCTTCATCTCGGCCGTATATTGTGCAACGACCTTGTCGCTGGCATCAGACGTTTGCAGCATCACCACAAACCCTTCGGGCGACTTGACCGAGGAGATGACCTCGGCATTTTTGGGTAGAGGAACGTCCTGGGGAAAGTCATCGGGTATCTTCACCTTATCGCCGGTTGTGGCTTCAAACGAACCATCATTAGTTTCGACAGAAACCTTGCCATCGCTGTCTTTCTCGATCGCCGTATCCATGGCCTCTGAGGTTACACTTCCGGTGGCCTGCTTGCACCCTCCTCCCAACGCGGCAAAACCCAGCATTAACAGAGCGGCAATCAGCATCCTGAACATATTAGGCTCCTTAAGTTAAATCACCTCCGGCAAAGCCGGAGGCTTAAATTCGTGAACCGCTCAAAGCGGTTGGTTGAAAAGATTATCGGACCACCATTCGGTGGACCACTATCCTTGAATAACGATAGTTGCTCGACCCGATGATCTTCCTTTTCCTGATCTTTGATATAGGCTCGGACTACCTCTTCGTCCGCGCC
>JANNQL010000002.1:0-7564 GCA_031400755.1 Pseudomonadota bacterium
GCCGGAAGGGGTCCTCTTCGTTTTTATGGAGGACACGGGAGTCGTGACAGTACCAGCAGCCGAGATCCGGGAAGTCCGCTGGCGGGTTGCCGGATGCGTAAGGGTTGACAGTCAGCTTCGGCATCCCGGTCAGCGGATCGATCTCGCCTGGCCGACCATGACCGGTGTCGGCCCATTGGGTTAGATTGATCTTGGCGCGTACGCCGTTAAAGGCGCCAAAATCGTCGACATCATTGTTACCATCGCCGTGGCACTCCCGACAGACCACGGCATCGTGGACCGAACCGCCCCATTGCGGGGTGCCGATATGACAGTCAGTGGCGCTACAGGTCTTGTTGTTCGGGTCGTAACTGCCGTTACCCTTAAAATTCACGTTTTTGACACGATTGACATGCCTTGCCGCATTGATATGCTTATTTTCACCCATAGTGCCGGTAGTAGGGATAGTGGTGCCATGACACTCAAGGCAAGTCGAACCGGTAATGGTCTCAAAATGACAGTCATCGCAGGAGAAGCCGGTGAACAGGTGGCGGAAATGTGAATTGGCCTTATCTCGCCCCGGCCCCTCGTTAGTGTACATGGGCATGGCGGAGAGCCATTTCTTTTCCGGAAATTGGTCCCAGTAAGTAGCGCCGTTACGCGCATCGTCGTGACAGCCGATGCAGCCCTCGGCCGAAGTCTCATGGCCATGGCAGGCGTTACAATCCTGGTGGCCGCCGTCCCAGGCATAGTCCCGCATTTGCGGGTCCACGGTTGTGCCGTCGGTATGGCAATAGACATTCATGCAGGTATTGGTGGCAGTAATGTATTGCGGCTCCGCCTTGCTGACAATGTTCCACTGCGCATCTATCTTGACATCGACTGTGTGGTTAAGGTGAGCGGCCTTATAGTTGCCGTCAACATCGACAGTTTCAGTATGGCAAAAATAGCATGCGTATTGGCGAATCCACTGGGAGCTTGCCAGCCGTGTGTGGCCCCCGGTCTGCATGCCCACTGCCTTTTCTTGATAATCGGCCTGCGAACCGCTGCCAGGGCCGTCATGGCAAGTAAAACATGTCTGGCCCGTTGTGCCAGTGCAGGTCTGGGATCGTTCATGGCCCTGGTGGCACGAATCGCACTGGCTGTCGACATGGGTGTAGTTGGCGCTATTGACGACATCGGCAAGCACCAGCCGGCCGTTGTGGCAGGAGTTGCAATTCAGTAGGTAGGGGGTGGAGTCAGCCCAGTGGTTGCGGTACTCGCCGCCGTCGGCGGGCGCGCCGCCCTTGCCATCCTGATGGCAGGTGTTACAGCCGGTGGCGGTGAGTGGGTTCAGATCTATATCTTCGCTACCAGGAATATGGCAGACATCACAGCTCAAACCCATGGCCAGATGGCCCGGGTGCTTGCCGGAAACACCGCCCCCGAAGCCTCGACTATCCGAATGCACATGGCAAGTGGTGCACTTATCGGTATAATGCCCATTGGGGGCCGGACTGTAGTGGGTGGTTGTAGAGTGGCAGACCTGGCAAATGCCGGTGTACGGAGGGGACGTCTTGGCGTAATCCGAACCACTCGCAAACGAGGTGAATACTGTGGCGACCACGCTTGTCGGCGCAGCGGTAGCCGCATCCGACTTCTGAGCTACCGCTGCGTGGATCATAAACGCATTGCCGTCGCCGTGGGCGTCGTGGCAATCCCAGCAGAACTGGCCGCCACTGTTTGCGGCACTGTGCTGCGGGCCAAAATGATTCGAGCCGATTTTCGAAGCACCGTTCTTGGGCGTTTCATCTATCGTCACGCCCGCAGAGCCTGGGGCATGGCAGTTCTGGCATACGCCGTTCTTGCCCCAGGTCACATCCAAGATGTTTCTGAGCCTAAACGGATTGGCCGCTGTCTTGTGAGTAATGGTGTTGTCGTGACAGTACAGGCAGGCGTTAGTGTTGGTGAAATCCGCCGCCGTATTGCCCGAGGGATAGTTGCCTGAGGCCAGCGGCCTGCCGTGACCGGTCGTGTTCCATTCGCCGGTGTCGGCAATCTCCGACCTTACGTCGTTGTCGTAGAATGTTCCCGTAAAATCATCGACATCAATCGCACCAAGATGGCAGCTCTGGCAGGCCAGGGCCGTGTCTCCCCATTTTGCTGTGTTGTTGTTGTGGCAAGAGATGTTTGCACAGGTGCCCCCTGTGGACGCGAAGGTGTATGTGAGGGTCACGCCTGACGCGACATCAGGGTTGACATCATAGACCTTGTTCGCGTGGGCTGTAAAAGATGAGATGGTTTCACCGTCTGCCGTCGTGGCAAAATGACATTTATTGCACGTGTTCTCCGCATGCGCTGCGTGGCTGTTCGCCTTGGGTGAACCGTTCGCATAGGTCGGCGGTTTGCTGTGGCAAGAGTCGCAGTTCAGTGAATAGTCGGGATCCAGGTCAAACCAGTGGTTCCGGTAATCGTCACCGTCATTGGACGGGCCGTCCTTGCCATCCTGGTGGCAATTGCTACAGCGGATGGCGGTGAGCGCATCCATATTCTCAAACGGTTCACCCTCTAGGTGGCAGTTATTGCAGGCCAGGCCTATACCCAGATGGTCCGGGTGCTTGCCGGAATCATTGCCCCCCGCAAAACCTCGACCATGCGGATGACATTCGGTGCAGCGAGTCGCGGCGCCAGCGGCAAAGTTGTCATCTATCTTATTTAGATGGTCGGTAGAGGCATCGGTGGCATTATATTTGAAATGATCGGTCAGGGTGTGACAGACCTGACAGAGGCCGTCGTTATTGGTGCTGGTATCGACAAACCCCCCGTAGGGATCAAAAAACTTGACGTTGTGCGGACCCGCTGGGCCGATAATGCTGCTGCGAATCAACTGGCCGTAGATCAGACCAAAACGGGTGCCGGCAAGAAAACTTGTGGGGATATTGCCGTTGACCTCGATCGAGGTTTCAGTGACCCCAGTGATTTCAAAGGTGCGGCGACCGGTGCCATCGGGCAAGACCAAAATCAGGCCGCGACCAGCAGTGTCGCTCTTGGCGGTCCAAGGGCGATTGGCGTTAGCCCAGTTGTCTTTGGTGGAAAGGGAAAGGCTAGAGAACTGAAAGGTGGATAAATATGGTGAAGCAGGGGTGCCCAGGCCAGTGACCGTGGCGATCGACGCCAAGTTGCCGGTGACCAGATAGGGTCCAGATTCCGTTACTGTTGGCGGGATTGTGGCTTGCCAGTCGAGTTGCGCTTGAAAATGGGGGTCATGACAATCAGTACAGACCCGGGACCAGGCTTCCAAAGTCTCTCGGTGCAGGCTGGTCATGCCCAGGCTCGAATGAGGGGCCGCGGTAATTTCCGGGCCATTATCACCATGGCAAGCAAGGCAGATGCTGTTGACCTGTTCCGCCCGCCCATGGTTAGGGGTAGAATCATTTTGTACCGGAGAGTACTGCCACCACATCGAATAACTGTGGCACGCCGTGCAACGAATATTATTCGTTTCATTGTGCGGGGCATCGACCACCGCCGCGGTGGCGACACGGGCCAGCAGGACCAAGGCAAGGCACATAATGTTTTTTTTCATGGCAGCTCTCTTTGTTAAGTTATTGTTTCATCCCGTTCGCTCCTGCCTGATCATTTGTTTTTTCATTTTCTCAACATTTGATTGAGTCTAGACGTCCCTAAGACTGTCAGATCTTTCCTTGATAATTAATTTGCAGAAAACCCGGCCAGCCTCTCTTATGACTCGCAGGCAACCCGGCTATCCATTTTATGGATCCGTGGCTTTCCGTCCCCGCCTCACAACGGGTTTGGCTTTTTCTAAAAAAACCCCATTGTGCTTTAGTGCAACTATTAAGCCACAAAAAAATACTAAAAATACTAAAATTGCATTAGTTATGATATTAGACTGTTAGGCAAAAAGCTAGTACTACAACATAGTATGTGCTCACTCATCCCTCAAAGCCGAAGCATCTCCAGCAGAAGACCATTAAACGGTTATTTCACCCAACAAAAGAGTGATTTAACCCACTTGTTGGGTGAAATTGTCACCGGGCGCATACTGGCTGAAACAGGGTAAAAAATTATAAAAGCCCAGCCGCAGTTAATCTACGGCAAGGCTTTTATGTTAAAAAACTAAACTGGAACAAATGTGATGGCGTCGCAAAAAACCCGATCTATTCCGTTGCAGAGTGCTTGCGCTCACCCCTTGCTTGATGACCGCCAATATTCGCCAACTTCATAGGGCTGGGCCTCGCCATAAATTCTGCCTGTTCACGACTCCTCGATCTGCCGGCGACACTGCCTGAGCTGCCGTTCCTTGATGTCAGCCATATCAAGGTCGTATATGTCCTGGGGGAAGAGCATCTCCGCCACCCCGGAGTCGAAGATCCGCTTGATCTCGTACTCATCATGGGAGATGTCCCGCTGGTAGATGTAATTTAAGTAAGTCTTATTGCTGTGCATGATGAACTCCACCCGCATGCCGCCCATGCGGGCGAAAAATTTGAACATCGGGGTAAGGGTCGAGCTGCCGATACTACCGCCCTGATGACGGCCGCCGGTCAGGGTGTCTGAAATCTCCTCAAGCGACATGAAAGAATCGGCCCGCATGGCACTCTGGGTCAGATGGTTGAGGAAGAGCTTGACCTCGGCCACCGAGTCCAGCACTGCCATCAGCCCCAGCTCATCATCGACCGCCACTGCCGGGTTCTCCTCGCCCTTGCGCAGGAGTTTGAGCACCTTGGCCTCGGGCGGTTTTTTGCGGATGGACACATAGATGGGAATCTCCCGCCCCCCCACCTGAAAACGCCGGCGTTTGATCAGGGTCAATTTCTGGCCCGGCTGTCGCTCAATGCCCCTGGCCTCATGGGGGCTGATCACCTTTACCTCCTGACAGACAAAGTCCTGCTTGTCGTGCCGGCTGAGCAGATAGGCCACCTCCAGCTCGCCGATCTTACTGCGTTGGCTCCAGACCTTTTCGTTCAAGAAATTGAGGAAGTCATAGAATTTCCCCTCAATGCCGGTTTCGCGCTCGCGCTGGTCAATGGAACCAGCCAGGCCCATCAGGATCAGCTTGCGCTTGGCCTCGAAGCGGGCCTTTTTGTGGTAGCGCTCGTCAAAGATGATGAGCAGGAGATCAACCGGGCTTGAGATCGCATCGATCTCGTTGGTCATCTCGATATGTGAGGCGTAGGTGGCCATAACTTTGGCCTTCAAGTAGCGAACCACCCCGTCGGCGGTCCGGGAATAGCCCGAGAGCGTGGCGATGATCTCGCGCTCACTGCCCTCAAGCCCGAACATGTTGCCCAAGAGGGCAAAACAACGCCGGTTAAGCTCCAAGCGCCGCTGGCGGTCATTGATCAAGCGCCGTACCTCGGCAAAACTGCCTACCTTAAGAAAGTCAAAGATCTGGCTGCGGATGGCCCGAAAGCGAGTGATAAGTCCGGCCTGACGCATAGTCCGCACCAAGGCCCGGTTCTCAGCAGAAAAAAAGTTGGCGTCAGGCGGATGATGGAGGGTAGCAAAGGGGCCTTGCTGGTCGAGGAGGGGAAAACTCAATTTATTCTTCATGGCGATAGCCTCTTGCTTCCAGATTAGAACTGACATTCCATAGTGCCGAATGCCTCTAACAAAAAATAAAACTCATTACATGCAGATTAAGCACGATGCATGCCTTGCCTGTTAAAAATGGCAGTTTCTACCACTAATCATCTGATATTGCACTATATTGTTTGAGCAATATCGTCAGTGGCACCCAGGACAACGCCCTACGCACAACAACAAAATTGCTTTTTATTTGCCATGTCATTGACAAAATTGTGATAATCATAGGCCTTGCGCAGCCACATCGACCTGGGGGAGAAGGGGGGGGGCTTCGGCTAAGACTTTCAGGATACTCTCCTAAAAGTGGCCGGCGATGGATGTCATTCCTGACTAAATAGCATGGATGCCGCCAAAGTCCTTTCAAGACAAGACAACAACCTCGCCAGGCCTGTCCTGAAAGGCCAAGGTGATCTGCGGCCCGATCACGGCGCTACGCTCGACCTCCAGGCGCACGAGGTCGTAGCAGTTATTCGATTGGCTGATGTGGGCCAGCACGACGTGCCGCAGACCATCATGCATGAGCCCTTGCACGAAGGCGATGGCCTCAGGGTTGGCCAGGTGGCCGTTCTTGGAACGGATCCGCTGCTGTAGAGCAGGAGGATATGGGCCGTTCTTGAGCATCACAAGATCGTGATTGCACTCAATAACCAACCCCTGACAACAGCTAAGGTGGTGGTGGATGAGACGCGAGACCATGCCGGTGTCGGTGCAATAGCCGAAGACGCAATGACCGTCATCAATGGTAAAGCCCACTGGATCGGCAGTATCGTGGGAAATGGCAAAAGGATGAATGGTAAAGGGATGCAGTGTAAAAGAGGCCCCGGTCGCAAAGGGGACAAAGTCGTGCAGTTTATCAAGCGCGGCCCCGGCAGCGGTTATGGTCCCCTTATTGGCATAGACCGGCAAGTGGTATTTCCGTGACAACACCCCAACCCCTGAGACATGATCGCCATGCTCGTGGGTAACCAGGATGGCGCGCACCTGAGCTATGTCCAACCCGACACTGGCCAGTCGCCTCCCAATCTCAACACCGGAAAACCCGGCATCAATCAGCAGGGCCACCCCGCCGGATTCGACGTAGGTGCAGTTCCCCTTACTGCCGCTGCCCAGGACACAAAAACGCATGTTATTTAAGTTAGGGATGAAGAAAAAAGGAAATACCTAGGCGAGGAAGGGCCAAGAACAAACCATTTTGACTGCAACAGGCCATCTCTTAAACTCCGGTGTGGCCAAAGCCACCGTCCTGACGTTTGCTGACGGGCAGGGCATCCACCACCCGAATCTCGGCCTGACAGACCGGGGCCAAGACCAGTTGGGCAATCCGGTCGCCGCGGTTGACCTGGTAAGGGACTGGACCAAGATTGATCAGGCCGACTTTGACCTCGCCACGGTAATCGGCATCAATAGTGCCAGGGGCGTTGACCACTGTCACTCCATGCTTGATCGCCAACCCACTCCGGGGCCTGACCTGCAACTCATAGCCCGGGACCAGCGCCACCGCAAAACCGGTGGGGATAAGGGCTATCCCGCCCGCCGGAATCGTCACCGCCCCGGTGACCGCCGCCTGGACATCCATGCCGGACGCCAGCTCGGAGTGGTAGACCGGCAGCGCCAAGTCCCTGTCCTCAATCAGCCAGCGCAGCAACACCAACGGCCGATCAGTTGTAAACGATGGAGATTGATCAGTCATCACCACTCTCACCATTAAATAAACTTGGATCAGGGCGGCAATCTTCAGCCCGGACTGGACCCAAGACCACGCCGGTCAGGGGCCTGGCAAAAATACCCGCTGCCAGATCGGTCAATTCAGCAAGCCCAACCTGACTCAGGGCCGCCTCAACCTCACCAATGGGGACATACCGCCCCATGGTCAGTTCATTTTTTGCCAGCCGCATCATTCTGGCCTCCATGCTCTCTTCGGCCAGATAGATCCCGGCCCGGGCAAAATCCTGCGCCCCGCGCAACTCTGCCTCAGTAATGCCTCCGCCGCAGATATCGG
>JANNQL010000003.1:0-13787 GCA_031400755.1 Pseudomonadota bacterium
AAGTTCATCAAATAAGGCCCGGCCCACAGTCTGAATTGCCGACTTGAAGGCCGGTGAGCTAAACCCTGGCTGCCAGACGTCATCGCAGAGCAGGTCAGAGACTACCATCACTGCGGCCAACTCCACCTGCCGGAAGGCCGCCACCGTAATCAAGGCGCTGAACTCCATGTCCACCGCCACCACCCCCTGGGACAGATACTGCCATATCGTGTCCCGTCGCTCCCGATATGGGGCATCAGTGGTCCACACCCCACCGTTATTGACAACAATACCAATTCGCCTCAAGAAATCAGCCAACACCCCATGCAGAGGTGCTGATGGCTGTGCCGGCATGGTAAGGGGATAATGGCCCGAGGTCCCTTCCTGGCTCACGGCCCAGGTCGGCAGAAAGACATCACCCACCGCCATATCAGGAGACAGCCCCCCACAACTGCCAAAGACCACGAAACGTTGCCCACCCAAGGCGATCAATTTTTCAAGCGTCAGCACCGCCATGGGCGCGCCAACGGAGGGGCCGCAGAGGCAAGTCCCGCCATCGGGACGACTCCAACGATTGGAATTATACAGGAAGTGCCGCCGCCATCCCTGTCCCTTGGCGAGACGTCCCAAGGCCAAAGCCTCGCCGGGGTTAGGGCAGAGGAGTACTGTCCCGGAAATTTCCGCCTCGCCATGACCCCGCTCTGGATTTATCAAGCACTCCATTTTAATATATTTTCTTTGCCTACAACGCAAAAAAGGCCACAGGTTTCCCTGCGGCCTTTCAATACTACTGGGCTACTCTGATCAGTTATTTAACCAACGGATTAGCGTAGAGCAGAATCAGGGAGACAACCAGACCATAAATGGTCAAGGACTCGATCAGGGCCAGACCGATGATCATGGTCACGGTGATTTTACCAGAGGCCTCGGGGTTCCGGGCCGTGCCGGTGCAGGCGCCGCCAACCGCGGTACCCATACCAATGCCGCAACCAAAAGCGGCGATAGCAACGGACAAGGCCGCAGCGATACAGATCAGAGCCACATTCACCCCACCACCGCTAGCAGCACCATCGGCAGCCATTGCCAGAGAAGACATACCCAATACCATAACTGCGGTCAACATACCTACCTTCTTCATCCTTTTTCCTCCATTAAATTGAATAATTGGCCTTCTTCTTACTTCAAATAAAATTTGACGGGGCACCTCACAGTGGCAGAAAATTCATCCTCCGGCAAGGGCTTCCTGCATTCCTATCAATGGGCATGTTCCATGGCCGCCGAGAAATACAGAATCGACAGCAGCACAAAAACCAGCGATTGCACGACCGAGACCAAGACGCCCAGGCAGAGGATGGGTAGCGGGGCAAAATAGGCGCCAGCCAGCATGAACAAAATCCCAAGCAAGGTCTCCTTGGCCATGATGTTGCCGAAGAGACGGATGGAGAGCGACAGTATCCGGGACATGTGGCTGATGACCTCAATGGGAAACATGAGCGGGATCAGCAAGGGGATGGGCCCGAGGAAGTGTTTAATATAGCTTACGCCATGAAACTTCAGTCCAAGGATATGGGTGGTGACAAAGATAATCAGGGTGCAGCCCAAGGTGATGTTGATATTTGAGGTCGGCGACATACTCCCTGGCAAGAGACCCGCCAAGTTGGATACCAAGATATAGAGGGCAAAGGTGGCCAGCATCGGAAACATCATGCGCGCGCCTTCCTTCCCCATATTGTCGGCCATGAAACTCTCTATGCCATCGACCACCGCTTCCCAAAAATTCTGCCCCCTGCCTGGAATCATCTCGATCTTGCCCATGGTCAATTTAGGCGCCAGAATCAGCACCAGCATAACAAACCAGGTGTAGGTCATATGCGGTGACACGAGCTTGGCGAGTAGGGTGTCACCTACCGGGGTGTGAGGTACAGGCAGGCCCAAAAACTGCAGTATTATTGAGATGAATAGTATTGGATGTTCCATGATGGCTACACTGCCTCCTTTCCTGAAATATAAATGTTTCTGGCCTGACTGACAGCGGCGACTAAAATGCCGACCACCACTGTAGATAGCCCAACCAGCAACCCGAACACATGAATATGCCCATGGCGAACCAAAAAATACAAGACAACGACCAGGGCTGCCAATCTCAAATAATACCTGATATAAAATTGAAGCTTTGCCGCCTGCAAGGGGCCTTTCATGACCTTGGTCAAATCGTTTTTGAGCAAGATAAAGCTTAAGTTGGCGATCAGTGCCCCAACCAGAATAGCCCTGGCAATCGACCACGAAAAAGTCAACCCGGCCGCCAGTGGCATGGCAAAGACCAACAGCCAATTAATGATAAGGACGCTGGTCAAAGAAAATTCAGGCTGCTGCCCCTTGTCGTCCAACACTATAGATCCTTTCGCTTTGTCAGCCGATACAAATTTCTAAAACCGGCAAACACGCCAAAACCAAAAAAAATCATCATGAACCAAGGGGTAGTCCGACCACCAAAAAGCTTCTCATCAAGCAAATACCCCATGCCAAAACCAACAAAGATACTTGACACCAAGCTAAGCCCGATGGTTGATAAATCGGCCAACGACCTTATGAGTTGCCGACGGGCGTTTGGATTATCCGTCACTGGCCCAACACCGTGCAAGGCTTCTGGATATTTTTCGGCCTGCTAAACCTCCCGCAAAGCCCGGTATTCCTACCCAGGGATACTCCTACCCATATCAAAAACAGCATGTTAGGTATCATGCGTAACTTTTAAAGTCAATTGTTTTTTCACGACTTAGCCAATTTAATGAACGAGCATTCAGTTTTCGCCAAGGCCTTTTCCAGGTCCTCCGAGGTATGGGCATCCGAGATAAAGGCGGCCTCAAACTGCGACGGCGCCAGGTAGATGCCCTGGGCCAACATATCCTGATAGAAGGTGGCGAACCTGGCGGTGTCTGACTTCATGGCGCTGGTAAAGTCAGTAACCGGACTCGCGGTAAAGAAGGTGGTGATGACCGAACCGACCCGATTCAGGGTAGTCGGCAACGAGTACTTTTTGGCCAGACCTTCCAGGGCATCGGCAAAATCCGCGGCCTTCCTGTCGAGCCTCTCATAAAAACCAGGGGTGCTCAAGACCTTCAAGGTGGCGATACCGGCGGCCATGGCCAGCGGATTGCCGGAGAGGGTGCCGGCCTGATAGACCGGCCCTTCCGGGGCAATCAGGCCCATGATCTCCTTCTTGCCCCCATAGGCGCCCACCGGCAAGCCGCCGCCGATGATCTTGCCCATGCAGGTCAGGTCAGGCATGATGTTGAATTTGGCCTGCGCCCCGCCGAGACTTAAACGAAAACCAGTGATGACCTCATCGAAAATCAAGAGGATATTATGCGCCTTGGTCAACTCCCGCACCTTTTCCAAGAAACCCTTAGCCGGTGGGATGACGCCCATATTGGCAGCCACCGGCTCCATAATCACACAGGCGATATTCAAGGAATCGTCAGTCAAGGTCTTTTCCAGGGTCTCAAAGTCATTATAGGGGATGGAGATAGTGTTCTTGACCACATCATCCGGCACCCCTGGACTACCAGGGATACCCAGGGTGACGACCCCGGAGCCCGCTTTGACCAGAAAGGCGTCGGCGTGGCCATGATAGCAGCCGTCAAACTTGACCACCACGTTTTTGCCGGTGTAGCCCCGGGCCAGGCGGATGGCGCTCATGGTGGCCTCGGTGCCGGAGTTGACAAAGCGCACCTTTTCCACCGAAGGCATGGCCTGGCAGACCAACTCAGCCAGTTCGACCTCGAGTGGGGTCGGCGCCCCGAAGCTGGTGCCCTTGACCAAGGCCTCTCTGATCGCCGCCGCCACTGCCGGATGGTTATGGCCAAGAATCATCGGCCCCCAGGAACAGACAAAATCGATATACTCATTGCCATCGACATCATATACCTTAGAACCATTGGCCCGCTCGATAAACACCGGGTCGCAACCTACCGACTTGCAGGCCCGTACCGGGCTGCTCACCCCACCAGGAATTGATCGTTGTGCCCTTTGAAAAAAAGAACGCGAAATGTCAGTTTTCATAATGAAGTCTCCACATAAATATTGCCGTCGTAATCGCTAGAGGGACAAACCTCGTCCCTCTAGCTTCACCATCCACCGTCATAAAAAAAGGCAGCCGCACCATAGCATGACCTTAACTATTCGTCAAAGAAGTATTGCCCCCACCATTTATTTCATGTGATTACGGCTATCCCGGGGTTATTTCCGCAATTCGCTTGACAATCTTCATGCTGCCATTGTATTAAAATCGTCAAGGTGAGATATGTTTTTGCATTTGTTGGGCATGAAATAATGAAACGCCGCAAGCTCCATAAACTAAAGTAAATTCCAGGAAGCTCAATAAACTTTCATATTTATAGGGATTGGCCATGTCAGAAGATCAAAACGCAGCAGACAATCAACTCATCATCGGCGTCGATTTTGGCACCTCGCGCACAGCAGTCATGTCCAATCGGGGGTATAAGAAGATTACCCGGTCCATCGTCGGCTACCCCAAGGACATCATCGGCATCAAACTGTTAGGCAAGGCCCAGGTGTTCGGCGATGAGGCCCTGAAGAACCGCTCTGCCCTGACCCTGTATCACCCTCTGGAAGATGGCGTCATCCGTGATGCCAGTGAAAAAGATTATACCGCTGCTTTGGAACTCCTGAAATATGTCGTCCATGAGGCCAAACAGGGTGAGGATGTCCCGGTGGCCGGCATCATTGGCGTCCCGTCCCGGGCCTCAATCATGAACAAGGAGCTCCTGCTGCAAATTGCCAATGAGGTGATGACGACTGCCCTGGTGGTCTCCGAACCCTTCATGGTGGCCTACCACTTAAACAAACTAAATGATGCCATCATCGTTGACATCGGCGCCGGCACCGTCGACATCTGCGGGGTTAAAGGTTCAGTGCCGGGCCAAAAAGACCAGATCACCACCTTAAAGGGCGGCGACTATATCGACGAACGGCTGGAATCGGCCATTCAGCAAAAATTCTATGACGTCCAGGTCACCCGCAACCTGGTCCGTACCATCAAAGAACAACACGCCTTTGTCGGTGAGCCAACCGGCCCGGTCAAGATCACCCTGCGTAGCGACGGTAAGCCCGCCGAGTATGACATCACGCGGGAGATGCGCGCAGTCTGCGAGAGCATCATTCCCGACATTGTTGAAAACATCATCAGCATCATGAAAGGCTATGACCCTGAAAACCAACCCAATGTCCTGCAAAATATCTATCTAGCGGGCGGCGGCTCCAATCTCAAAGGAATCTCCGCCATGGTGGAGAAACAGTTGAGCGATTACGGCCAGATCAAAGTGACCTGCGTTGGGGACCCTGATTTTTCCGGCTGCGCAGGCGCCCTAAAGCTGGCTATGGACCTGCCAGCCGAGCATTGGGACAAGATTGGCTTCTCAGGCCAGCCTGCCTAACAGTTCCATAAAACCTTCATGAAAGCTATCCTCTACATCCTCCTGGGCCTGTCCCTTGGCTCAGGACTGACCCTGATCGCCCTGCAAGAACGTTTTATCCGGGAACGCCGCCGACTGCTGGGCCTGGGGGAATCACAACGGGCCAAGGACGCCCAAGCAGCGGTTGCGGTCTTGAACAAACAATGGGAACAAAAATGCCAGCAACAAGCCGACGAACTGGAAGCGTACCAGGCACGACTGGCGGCAGTCGAAGCAAGCCCGCCGCCAGTCGCCAGTGATGAATTTATTGAATGCAGCGAGCATGACCGGTTGATCCATGAAAAAAACACCGAGATAAGTCGGCTGGCGGCGGAGGTCAAGACCATCGGCAGCCATCTGGCCAGCCATCAGGTGGAAGTCGGGGATCTTCATGGTCAGATCACCTTCCTGAAAGGCGAAATCGCCCGGCTGGAGGAAGAAAAGAAACACATCGAAGAAAATAAACGCATCCCGGATGACGATTTTCTTCTGCTAGGACAGTCCGGCGGCCATCTGCTCCCCGGCTCCGTGGTCCGCGCCTTTATCAAAGGACATCAGGACAGGCAATAAGCCCGATCAGTCCAAGAACCAATCAATCAAAAAAAAGCCAGGCACCGCAAAGGTGACCTGGCTTTTTTTGGCTTCAATTTTTGCGAGAAGGGCTCACGCCTGACGGCGAGAAATCCTTGGCTTATCTCTTGGCTCGTTCCGATTAATTCGCCAATTCCTGACGCAGGCCATCCACCTTTCCCTTGAACCCCTTAATGTACTGATCAAGGACGTCTTCTGACTCAATGACATAGGGGGTGACCATCAGCAGAAGTTCAGTTTTCTTGTTGTTGATATTCTTTTGCTTGAACAGCCAGCCCAAGCCGGGGACATCCCTCAGATAGGGGATGCCATTGTCGTTATTGGTTTGATCTTTTGAGATCAAACCGCCCATCAAAATCGACTGGCCGTCCTTGACCGCCAGTTTGGTCTTGACCTGCTTAGTGGAGATGGTCGGCGAATTGATGCCGGAGGTCGTCTGGTCCAATACCGAACTGACCTGTTGATCAATCTCGAGCAGGATGATGCCCTCGGCATTGATCCGGGGGGTGACATTCAAAATTACCCCGGTGTCCTTATACTGCACCGTCTGGTTCGAGGCCGTTGAGATGGGGTTAGGATTATTGTTATTGTTGTTGAAGTCGCTGACCTGGCTGGTCACCACCGGCACCTGTTTACCGACATTGACGGTGGCCGCCTCGTTGTTCAAGACCAGGACCTGGGGCGAAGAAATCACCGACACTTCACTGTTCGAGGCCAAAAAGTTCAAAAATTTGAAGACATCGCCAGACTGATTAAAGGTGATAGCCGCGTCAAGCCCTGTGATACCTCCACTACTGCCGGTAACCGCTGTGCCAAATGACATATGATTATCATCTTTGTTCGCCAGCTTCTGGTTCTTCAAGGCCCACTCCACCCCGTACTGCAAGTCGTCGGTCAAGGTAACCTCGGCCACCAGGACCTCGATCAGGACCTGGGTCGGCATATTATCGAGCCGCTCCAGCAACTTCACAATCCGCTGGTAATCAGCAAACAAGGCCCGAATCATGACAATATTCCTGCCGTCATCGGCAATCAGGCTGGGCGCCCCGGCAAACTGCATGGAGGCCAGGGTCTCGCCAGTAGGCGCCTTGACCGTTGGTTGCGTAGGAGTTGACGGGGTCTGGGGTTGACTATCAGCCGTAGTGCCAGGCGGCCGAATGGACCCAGGGGTGGTTGGAGTGCCGCCCTTTTTCTTGCTGCCGGTGGTCTTGGCCTTTGAAGCGGAAGGGGCCTTATCGGTAATCAAGGAGCCGACCAGGTCCACCAACTCCGAGGCCACCGAATTGCGGACGCTATAGATATAGATGCTGTCCCGACCGCCGGTAGGGGCCCGGTCCAGTTCTTCCACCCATTGGACCGCAGTCTCCACCAGTTCTTCGTTATAGCCGATCAGCATGATGGAGTTGACCCGCTCCAGCGGCACCATCTGTACCCCTTCATAATCCTTTTTGTTGATCTTGAGGGCGATAAGCACCTCTTTCAATTCATCGCGGAGATCAAACAGCGGGGCCTGCTCCACCCGGACCACCTTGATCCGCATAGCAGACAACGAAGAGACGTCCAGCCGCGACAAAATGGTCAAGGCATCGACAATCTGCCCCTCAAAGTCTGAAATCACCAAGGTATTTTGGTCATTCAAATTATAGATGACCGCCTGTTGCGAGAGATAGGGCTCTACCAGTTTCTGGGCCTCGGCTGACGAGATATGCATCACCGGCACCACCTGGGTCACCACCTTGGAGGAAGGCTTCAACTGGTCGACCTGGTCCTTGTCATAGACAATCAATGACGAGGGCTTGGCCGCCACAAAGATATAGAAATGGTCGCCTTCGCTACGGATATCTAATCCATTGATGTTTAATAGCTTCTTGAAGATGACGAACAGTTCGCTCTTGGGGATCTTTTGGCCGGAGCGGATATTGACAACGCCCTTGACCTGAGGATCGATGATATAGCTCAGCTCCAAGGTCTCGGCGATGACCTGAATGACCTCGTAAATATCGGCGTTATCGAAGTTGAGCATCACTCCTTCACCCTCGATTCCCTCCCCTGCCGGAATCGTCTTGGCACCCTTCATCCCTTGCAGATAGCCATTGCCGCCGGACGTCTCCTCCTGACGGGAGAGGTCTCTCGTCTTCGGGGTCTTGTCCAGCGCCGCATTCCCCTGTTTCTGGTCTTCCTCCAAATGCTGACTGGCGATGTCCTTCTTGGTTCCGGTAACCGTTTCACTGATTTCAGCCAGATCGACCCAAGTCTTGTGCCGGGCCGATTCCTTGGAGACACAACCTGACAGAAACAGGCAAAACAGCATTGCAATGAGAGTAATTGTCTTACGAGAGATCATCGGCGCACCTAAGGCAAATTAGAAGAAAGGCATATAAACAAAAAGCGCCGGGCAGCGCGGTGGACAAGGACATAATTCATTATAATCAGTTCCCCTCTGGCAACGGTGGTGGTGTGTCAATTGGTTGAGCGCCGGCGTCCGCCCCCCCAGGGGGCATGGGGGGCATAGGAGGAGGTTCGATAGCATCACCTCCAGATGATTGGCGGTTGACCCTGCTGGTATCAGGGGCAGGGGCCGTCTGCCGGGAAATCACCATCTGCCGGAATGGGTTCGTTTTTGCAGCGCCCGCTGCGGCCGGCTGTTTAATCCCCGGGGGCAGAGCTGGTGGCGGCGCGGGTGGGGCCACCGCCCCTGGCGCTGGAGGAGCTGGGGAAGCTGGTTGAGCTACCGTCCCTGGCGCTGGCGGTGTTGGTGGAGTTGGCCCGCCAACGGGTATCTGCTGTGGCCGCGGCGGACCTCCTGCGCCAAACGGAGCTGCTGCTGGTCGCGGCGGCGGGGCTTGGCGTTTTTTTGCCGAGTCGTACAGCAATTTTTCAACAGTCTCCTCACCCTTAGTAAAGATGAGCTTATTGGGCAAGATTTCCGCCACCGTATAGCCATCCAACACATCCCCCACTTCCAGCTGGGCATGTTCTTCAGTACCGCCAGCGCCAGACTTGGCTGGTGGCGGCGCCTTGCCCTTTGAAGACTTGGACGTTACCGGTTGGGGCTTACTCTTGGCCGCCGGATATAAAATAATCGCACGACTGAAGTTGTCAGCGATAATGGAACCGGCATAGGTCACCTCGCCCATACTTGCCGTGATCCCCTGGGCGTTCCCACTGGCCGCCTCACTGTCGATCACCTCTGCCGGCGGCATGTCGGCCCCGGCCAGCATCCTCTCCGGGTTAAACAGGTAGTGCATCTTAAGATCGGGCAAGACGCCTGGCACCACGGGCTGCAGCGCCTTGACCTGCTGGGCTGCAGGCATCGCTTCCCCTGCCGGAGTCGCCTTCTTGACGGCATTATCGGCTGGCGCCAGTGGACTTTTCCGCCAATCACTGGCAACCCCGCGCATCATGACGGCGGCCGAGAGCAACAACGCTAAGACAATGGCTGGTCGAATCATAGCGCGTTATCACCCTTCTTGCCAGGGTCTCCTTGTTTCGAAACATCCTTTTTCAGCGTTTCCTTTTTCGGAGTTTCGTTCTTCGGCGGCTCGCTATTTGGCGGCTCGGTGAGCCGATAGAACCCTTTTAATTCAAGAAATATTTTAATGTCCTCTTTCTTAAACGGTTTCACTGTAAAATTTTCAACCCTGAACAAATACTCCATCTTATAGAGCTCGGCCAGAAACTTGATAAAATTCTCGAGTGTGCCACCCAGCCTGATCTTGATGATTACCTCGCCATAAGGATTGCCACTGCTGTCCTTCCCACCCTTGGTGACCGGGCTGAGTGACTCCGGCGTCAAGCCAACCTTAGCCAGGACCTCCTGTAGCTTGATCTGCATAGCCGAGGTCACATCCTTCTCGGTCTCCCCGTGGAACAGATGTTTCTCGAACTGCTTCTTCCTGGCCTCAAGTTGCTGGATCTTGGACCGCACGACGTCTATGTCCTTGGTTGACATCCGGTACTGGCCCAGCAGGGCCTGCTTACTCTCAACGCTCTGTACGATATCGGCGTACTTGCCATTAAGCAGGCGAGCGACATTAAGCAGCAACAGGAGCCCCACAATGACCAACAGACCGTTGCGGGTCCGGACCAGACTCAGCAGCTTGGGCAGGCTGTGCAGGATGGAGGTCACGGTAGGTTGATCTCCACGTTAAAGTAGGTCTTGTTCTGCCGACTGCTGGTGGACTTGAGCTGGGCTGCGCCAATCTCTTGAAGTTTACTGGCCAAACCGCTAACCTCATCAGTATAGCCTTGAATGGAGACGACATTACTCTTTTCATCCAAGCGCAGCTGGTCCACGTAGGATGAGGCAGGCATGGCCGAGGTCAGTTGGCTCATAAAGCTGATCAGGTCAAAATTTTTACCAATGCCTTCAATCTGGGCAATGGCCTTTACTGAAGCCTCCTCTTTCTGTCGCAACTCTTTCATCTCGGTCACCAGCGGCATGACCGCCTCAATCTCACGATTCACCTGGGTGTTATAGGTCTTCAACTTGTAGACCTTGACCCCGCCCCAGAACAGAAAAGAGAGTACATTCACGACCAAAAGGACAGCAATCATGATCTTGAGATAGTCCGGCCGCTGATAAGAGGCCGGCAGCATGTTATAGGTCTTCAGATGCGGCCGCTGGGTGAGAAGCAGACAGGCATCAAGATAGTCAAAATAGGGTTTTGCTGGCAGGGCATCCACCACCTGTAGCTTGATGCGAGCGGGATCGAGCCTGAAGATCATATCGGTCTGGCAGACCTCCACCGCCTCGACAAACGAGGGTTCGGCGCTACAGTACAAGCGGTCAACCATTATAGAACCGTTAAAGACAAAGGCCTTGACATAACGGCCCGGCAGCACCAACCCCCACTTACCCTTGCGGTTCAGCTTGTTTACATAGCGCTGACTCTCCGGAAAGAGTCCGGAAAGCTGAAAACCACCTTCCAGGATCTCCTGAATATAGGCATCAATATAGCCGCTCTTGGCGGCGTACAGGGCAATATGATAGGCCTCATCTCCCTTCTGTACCGCGAAACTATGCCAGGTGGCCTCCTCCCCAAAGGGGGTGACCATCTCCAGCTGATAGCCCACCGCCTCCTCGATATCAACCGTATCCAAGGGCAACTCAAAGCCCTTGAAGAAAAGCAGGTCTTCAGAGACAAAAAGGTGCAGGGTCAAGGCATGGGCCGAAACCCTGCCGATGAACTCGGCAATCCGGTGCCCAACACCCTTTTCCTCCCGGTCCACGAACTCGGATGCCGCGCAATCAGTGGGGTGGCAAAGGATTAAGCCATTTTTATGGATAACAATTTCAAGGGGCTCTTTCATGTGAATCGTTCCTGCCAGGCCAGACACTTAAAGCCGCCGCCATCCTTTTTGATGATCATGCTGTCGATGGTGCCGGGAATTTTGGGCACGGCGCCCTCATCCCTTTGCTCCGATGTATCCTGCTCCGCCCCGGCATGGCCAATACCGACGACAAAATAATACTGGTTGTTGCCGGTATAGGAGAGGTGTGTCTGAAATAATTCGTACCGATCGCCCAGGATCTCCGCTGCATTAGCTGCGGTCAGCTTGCCCCTGAACTCAAACTTGGCGTTACGATAGGCCACCGCCTTCTCTTTATCACCTCCGGTGAGAAAATCAAGCATTGCCGGGGTGAGGCTGTTAAAATTTATCGTGCCAGCGGTACTATGCACCGTAAAAATCTCTTGGGCGTAAAATTTACCGATCAGAGGCCGAGTGCCTTTGATCAGAAAAAAATCAGCCGGGTCCTCGATCTTGCCGTTCCGGGCGATATACGGGTCAGCCAAGGCGCCATAGAACTCGCTCTCGGCGCCTCGCGCCCCATTCACCTCGTGATAGGCATCATCGTTGTCCTTCCAATCAAGCAGAGAGGCGATGATCGTATCGATCTCCTCATCTTTGTCTTCACCGAGTTGGTATTGTAGAAACATCCTCAGCAAGTCTTGGGACTGGGCGCTCTCGCCTATTTTATTCAAATCGATCTTACCGCCCTCGCTGGCCACGTAATAGCTGACCTTGCCCTTAGGCAGAAAGACCTCATACTCATAGCCCTCGTAGAACTCCTCCCAGTCCGCCTCAAAACCGATAGCAGGCGTTTCAAGCGGCCTGTCCAAGAGACGAAAGAGACCAAGACTTAAGCCGGCCTCGGCCAGAAAATGACCGGAGACCCTGGCTTTGATGTTGTGGGAGACCGCAAGCTCGGTCCTGACCAGCATGATCAGCTGCGAGGCCAGGAAGCTGGCCAAAAGGATGACGACAATCACCAGCACCAGGGCGAATCCCTGGCTGGCCTCGTCCTTACGAAAACCAGCACCCCTATGTAAACAAAAAAATCCGATCACTAGCGACTCACTTTTTTTTCAGTTTCAGGGTCATGAAATCGTCATTCTCGTCCGTAATCTGGGTCAACTGGTAGCGGCCGCCTTCTGCCAGGATATCCGCGCCTTCACCGGCATCCTGCCCTGCCTGGTCCAGGCTCAGCAAGGTCATCTCAAAGGCCAGGGAGCTGGCCATGAGCGCCGTCCTGCCCTCGTCCATCTTGGCAATGTTGCGCGCCGACATCGAAAAATTCTGGAGGATGGCGACATAGGCCAGCCCCATAATGGTGACCGCCACCAAGATCTCAAGCAGGGAAAAGCCCTTTTGTCCGGCCTTCTTCGTGTTCACTTAAACTCCAGCTTTTTCCGGGCCTCATCGTCAGCGCTTTTAGGGACCAGGCTATACTCCTCTCCCCTATAGGTGAAGAAAACCCCTGGGCCGACCTCCTCATCGTACTGCACCGAAAATTCCTCCTCGTCCCGCGCCAGGACTGTCATCTCGCTAAAGTCCGGCACATAGTCGTCGCCATAGTCGGTGTTATAATAGTCCCGCTTCTCGGTGTAGTAGATGGCCTGCTCACTGGCATTATAGCGGTAGACGGCCAGGACCACCCCGGCCTCGGGATAGATAAAGGGGTTTCTGGTCACCACCTTAAAGGCCTCATCGTCTGCCGACATCATGGTCCGTTTTTTTACGCTATCATAGACGGCGCTGGTAATCTGCCGCTGAACTATCATCAGAAAACCGTACTTACGCTCCATTGCCAGGATCTTGCGCTCACCCTGGTCCGTGAACTTGATCCCGACATTGAGCACCGAATAGATCATCGCCGCCACCATGGCCAACAGGATCATGGCGATCAGAATTTCAAACAGAGTGAATCCGTCCTGGTCCCGCCGCCGGGACCGTGCTGCGCTCGCCCTGTTCATCATTCTTCGGCCTCCTCGATGAACGGCAGCCCAGTCAAGGGGTCAATGAGGATAGTTTCGCTGCGCTCCCCGCTCGTCAAGGTCATGACGCCAGGGGTGGCATAGCCCTCCGGCGAGAACACCAATTCTAAAGGCTCAATTTCCAGGGTAGCATCCTCGGCCAAGTCCAATGGCCGTCTCTCATTCACCGCCCCGCTCAGGATGAGGGCCGGGGAAGCGTCACCCTCGGTGGCGGTCATCACCACCAACTTCCCTTCGGTAATGGCCTTCAACCTGGCATAGCGCACCGCAGACATAATCTTGGCGGTCTGCTTCTTAAACTCCAGACTGTCCAAAAAACGCCCCATAGGCGGTCCCACCACCCCGGCCATGATGCCGATCAGAACGAGGACCACCAGGAGCTCGATGAGCGAGAAGCCTCTGGATCCCCTATATCGTAGACTTCCAAAACGCCCCCTCCCCCGCAAGCGGGAGAGGGGGCGTT
>JANNQL010000004.1:0-4758 GCA_031400755.1 Pseudomonadota bacterium
ACCAGCACAGCCTCGCCGTATCCTTCATTCAACCGGTCGATCTGTATCAGACCATAGAGCGTTCCGTCAAATACGGATTCCTGTTTATCGGCCTGACCTTTGCTCTATTTGCCATCGGCGCCGTTGTTATCCTGATCGATCCTGGTATGGGCTATCGCAATCTCTCGCGTTGTATCGGTTCGGTTAAGCCGGCGGTCTTGGTTGGCATCCCTAAGGCCCATCTCTTTCGGCACTTATGCCGCCGGCCCTTCCGGTCGGTGCGTCGTCATATCTGCGTAGGCCCTGCCCTTGGCCTGTTGGGCAAGGAACTGCCCCCTCCTGACCGCAATGCCGGAGAACTCTCGATCATCCCGACCCAAGTCGACGATCTGGCCGCCATCATCTTCACCACCGGCAGCACTGGCCCGCCTAAGGGGGTGTGTTATGAACACCGGATATTTCAGGCACAGCTTGAGCAGATTCGGGATTATTACCGCATTGGCCCAGGTGAGTTCGATCAACCAGCCTTTCCCTTATTCGCGCTTTTTTCCATCGCCCTTGGGGCCTCTGCCGTCATCCCGGACATGGACCCCACCCGCCCGGCCCAAGTCAATCCGCAAAAGTTCATCAAGACCATCAACGACTATCAGGTGACTTATTCCTTTGGCTCACCGGCCATTTGGAATGTGATCAGCCGTTATTGCCAGGCCAAAGGCCTGCGGTTGACGAGTCTGAAAAAGGTGCTGATGGCCGGGGCCCCGGTCTCCGGCGACTTGATTGAGCGGCTACAGTCAATCTTACCGACTGACGCCGAGATTCATGTCCCTTACGGCGCCACCGAGTCTTTGCCCATCGTCTCTATTACCGGCCGCGAGGTTCTGGCCGAGACCTGGGAGATGACCAGGCAGGGTAGGGGGGCCTGTGTCGGGCGACCACTCCCCGGCATTGAGGTTCGGGTGGTGCCAATCGTTGATGGGCCAAGGCCTCATTTTTCACAACAAGATGCGGTGGGGGAGAAGGGAAAGCAATGGCTCCTGGCCTACGAAATTGGCGAGATCATAGTCCGTGGCCCAGTGGTGACGGCCGCTTATGACAATAATGACTCCGAGAATCGCCTGGCCAAGATCAGGGACGGAGAGGGGTTCTGGCACCGCATTGGCGATCTTGGTTATATCGACAATATTGGCCGCCTGTGGTTTTGTGGTCGCAAGGCCCACCGGGTGACGACGACCGCTGGCACCCTCTACACCATCTGCTGCGAGGCAATTTTTAATACGCACCCGCAGGTCTCTCGTTCGGCCCTGGTTGGTATTGGCGAACCAGGCCAGATGCGACCAGTGCTGATTGTCGAACCGCTGGCCAAGGTTGCCGACCCTTTGAAAATATTTGGCGAATTGCGGCAAATAGCCCTAAAGCATGAGCACACGGCAGGCATTAAGGACTTTCTGATCCACAAATCATTCCCGGTGGATATTCGCCATAACGCCAAGATATTTCGGGAAAGATTGGCGGTTTGGGCGGCAGGGCAACTCCCTTGATTTTTGACACCGGCCCATAGGCCGACCTGACAAAAGACAGCCATGCCCAGATAATAATTGTTGGTTCAGTGTAGTGGTTCGACAAATTCTTATTCGTCATCGACTGCCCCTATTGCAAAGAAAAATTGATGCAGTTATTGGAAGCATTGCATTTTTCGGTTAATATTCGTGCCGGAGTTTTTTTGTTTAGACTGATCAGACATCAAGCCCCAATCGATATCAGCCCCGAGTCAATGAAGAAATTTCGTCAATAGGACTGCTTCAGCCTGACTTCAATTTCAATAAACAGGAGGAACCGTTGCTCATCGAGTTTTGCTTGGCCGTTGTCCTGCCCATAATTGTCCTGGCGTTGTCCAATATCTCCGAAGCGGCACTGTACTCGCTTTCCGCCGGTCAGGTTGAAATATTGGCCAAATCTGGGCGGCGTTCAGGACTGATTCTGAAGGAACTGAAGGCCGATATAAACAAGCCCATCACCGTCATCCTGACCTTAAACACCATTGCCAATACCATGGGCGCGGCCATTGCCGGCGCTGCTGCCGCTGGCCTCTTCGGCAAACAATATCTGGGAATTTTCTCTATTATCTTCACCTTGGTCATCCTCATCTTTTCTGAAATTATTCCAAAAACGATTGGGGTCTCCTATTGCAAGGAAGTGGGCCCCTGGATTGCCTATCCCTTGTTGATCCTCGTAAAAATTTTACGTCCCTTGGTCTGGCTTAGTAACCGCATGGCTAAATTGATCGAAAAGAAAGGGCAGCAATCCTATGTCACTGCCAAGGAGATTCAGGCCATCGCCACTATGAGTAAAAAATCCGGTGAGATCAGCCGTCAGGAAGAAAAAATTATTGTCAATATCCTGGAATTAAAGCATAAAACCGTGCGTAAGGCCATGACCCCGCGCACGGTGATTTTTTCGTTGAGCGTCCACCTGACCATAGGTGAAGCGGCCACTCATCCAGATTGGAGTTTTCACAGCCGGGTGCCGGTCTATGACAAGGACCAGGGTGATATTGTCGGAGTGGTGCTCAGAAAAAATGTGTTGCTGATGGTGGCTGAAGGCAAAACTACACTCAAACTTGCCGACCTGATGGAGACGCCCCATTTCGTGCCGGAATCAGTTCCGCTGCCCAGTGTTTTACTTGAATTTATTGAGCACCGTCAGCATCTCTTCATTGTGGTTGACGAATATGGTGGGGTCACCGGCATCATCAGCATGGAAGACATTATCGAAGAGATTATGGGTGAGGAGATTATGGATGAGTCGGACAAGACCCAAAATATGCGGGCCTAAGCGAGGTTCAGAAAGATGACCGCTTCTCATAACCAATAGCCAGAGAAAGAGCAGTTAGAAAATAACCCCTAAATATGAAAGCAGAAAGGCACTGATCAGGATATTTAAGGCGATAAAGCTGCTCAACTTAACCTGACCATCAAAGTCCTCCATACAAAAACGCCACAGGATATAGCAGGCGGCAATAGCACCGTTTAACATAAAAAAAGCCGAGAGAATCAAGACCGGAAATTCAGGGACACTGAAGCTGAGCCTTGCCAGCCAATCGATGTGCATTTGTCTGCCAAGGGTTGGTATGAAATCGCCGATCCCGTCAGTAAAAAACCACATACGATAAACCAGTTCTCCTACAAAGGCCATGGGGATAAGGATTGGCACCATGGGCGATAATCGACCAACTATCGGATCTGGGCTGATAACTAAGAGAGAGTTGCCCAGTTTGATGCCGGCCAACACCAGCGCGAAACTGAACGCCAATAGCAGGCTGAATGCGGCTGCGTCAGAACCAATGAGTCCGACAAAAGAGCCGTAGATGTCCTTATAACGAAGAAACCGGGCCAGCTGCGAGCCAATCAGGAAGGGCACAATGTAACTACAGGTGATGTAGCGGCCCTTATTGGTAATAAGTTCTGAGTAGGGGTTGCGCAGCAAAAACTGCGGCGAGTCACGATCGCAATTGGTAAGGCAATGTCCGCACACCAGGCAGTGCAGATTGTTTTTTACCGAATAGGCCCCCAGATAGACCGGGCATCCTCTTTTGCCTTCACCGCCTCGTTGACAGGCAAAGGTCTTACAATTCCGGCAGCGATCATGATTGGCCCTGAATTCGGTGATGGCCAGGGTGGCGGCAGCGCCGCTGATCCTGCCTAAGGGGCAGAGGTGGCGGCACCAGGCTTGGCCATTGTACAACATCGCCAGGACTGCGGAGCCAATTATGATAGTCAACACCAGGTATGAGGTGCCAAGCGGCGAGTGATCAAGATCGGCCACCACCTCGATCCAGATAATCAGGGCCAGAAGAAAGACCGAGGAGTAGACCCCATATTTTTGCAAAAAATGAGGCACCTTCATGGACAGGGTCAGTCCTTTGCGTTGCAGAAAGACACCGAGCCCTGGAAATGGACAAATCCCGCACCACATCCTGCCAACAAAAAACCAGGAAAGCACAATAGTGGGCCAAAGCAACCCCCAGGTCAGAAAGACCGCGACATTGCGTTCTGTCTCATTTGGACCGAAAAAACCTGAAATCAGGACCACCAAAAAAAGAATGTCACCAGCAGTCCGCAAGATGGCATAGTGATGCCTAGTCGCCAAAAAACGGCGAAACCCGGGAAAAGTACGGAACAGATCAAGTTTCTCGCTGGTATCAGAGGTGATGAGGCTGCGCAGGGCCTTGGTCCACCAGTTCATAATCAGTCGACCTCCTCGAGAATTATCTTGACCTGCAGGTGCTGGTCATTCCTGACAATACCTAAATTGATTTCCTGACCAATGGCATATTTGTCCAGCTCCTGGCGTGAAAACTGGAGCTCTTGATCAATTATCATTGAGCCATTTTTTGACTAAATTACCAGCTTTTTCTGGATCGCTGGCGGCCAGACGATTCAGCATATCTTTTTTTGACAGCCTTGGACCGTGGTCATTGTCCCCCAGCGCCACATCATCATGGTGACTTTCCATTATTAAGTCGGGGCCAGGGGCAGGGGCCACAATAGAAATCCCTTTGTCGTGTCTCTTGCGATGCTCAATTGCATGATTTACGGAAAGGTACTTGAGCAGAGGACGGACAATACACATAAAGAACAAAACAATAATAACAATAATGCTGATCAGCCGAGCTAATGGCGCCAGGAGATCAAGTAAACTCTCCATCTTATTCTCCGCGCTTAGTTCCGTTTCAGTAAAATAAATCTGGTCTGTTTGTTGGATCTGACCAGCAACAGGATG
>JANNQL010000005.1:0-10419 GCA_031400755.1 Pseudomonadota bacterium
CGGCCACCCTCTCCCTGAGGGAGAGGGAACAACAGGCCCATTCATTCCTTCTCCCATTGGGAGAAGGTGCCCCAAAGGGGCGGATGAGGGGGGAAGCTGAGAATTGTCATGGGCCACCGCCCCCCTCAACTGCCATGCCTGCTGCCCCGCATCGAAGTCACTAAGAGGCTCACACTAAACCAAGCGCAGGCGACCAGGATGATGGTGGCGCCGGTGGCGGTGCGGGCCCAGTCCTGGGCTGAAATAATCAAGCCGGCCACTGCCGAGGTCAGGCTGACCACGAGCGCCCACCAGAACATGCTGCCGGCTGAGCGGGCAAAATTCCTGGCCGTTGCCGCCGGCACAATCAGCATGGCGGTGACCAACAAGACGCCAACGGCCCACACCGCAAAGATAACCACCAGAGACAACAGCCCGGCAAAGACATACTGATAGACAGCGACTCGCACCCGGTGGGCCTCGGCCAGCAGCGGATTCAAGCCGATGTAGAGCATGCGGTTGTAGCCCCAGGCCTGGAATATCATGATGACGACAAAGAGGACCTGCAGGCAGACGAGACTGTCGTGGTCGATGGTCAGAATATCGCCGTACAGAAAGCGCTGCAGGTCGCGGGCAACGTTGCGGTCCCGGCTGACCACCGCTAAACCGAAGGCGACCACTGCCGAGAAAAAGACGCCGATGACCGTGTCGGAAGAGAGGGAACTCTGCCGTTGCACCGCCATGATAGCGATGCCGACCAGCAAGCCGAAGGCCAGCATACTCCAGTGCGGATTGACCGAGAAGATAAGGCCCATGGCGACGCCGGCAAAGGCCGAGTGGCTGATGGCGTCGGCAAAAAAGGCCATACGGAAATTGACGACCTGCACCCCCATGGTCGCGGCCATGGGGGCCAGGAGCACCAGTCCCAACAAGGCCTGCTGCATGAAGGGCGCTTGCAGACACTCGAAGGGCAAAACCGAGGCAATAAGGGCGGAAAGTACGCCCGGTTCAGTCATGAAGGACCTCCTTCTCCGTGCAGCACGAGCCGGTACAACCAGGCCCTGCCTCCTCCGGCATGGCGTGTGAAGCGACCAGCCCCATGTGCAGGCCAAAGGTGGCGGTAAGCGTCTCGTTGGTCAGCACCTGCCGGGGCAGGCCGGCGGCCATGACCTTCCGGTTCAGACAGATGACATAGGTCGAGTGATGGGTTACGGTAGCGAGGTCGTGACTGACGATGAGCTGGGTGAAGGCATGCTGACAGCGCAGGGTATCCAGCAACTCACAAAAGATCTGCTCGCCCTGGAAGTCGACCCCGGCGGCCGGCTCGTCCAGGATCAAGAGTTCCGGCTCCTGCTGCAGGGCCAGGGCCAGGAGGAGGCGCTGCATCTCGCCACCGGAAAGCGTCCCGACCTGACGGCTGGCGATGCCTTCCGCCCTGACTGCGGCCAACAACTCCCGGGCTTGAGTCTTATGCCCGGACCGGCTGCCGAACCAGAGCGGCAGGCGCTGACGGCCCATGACCATAAAGTCCATCACCGTCAGCGGCAGGCCCCGGTCAAAGGCAAGACGCTGCGGCACATAGCCGATACGCGGCGACGCGCCGCTGGGCCCTGGGGCGATGTGGATAGTGCCCGAATAGCGCAACTGACCGAGAAGGGCGAGCAGCAACGTCGTCTTGCCCGATCCGTTCGGACCGACGATAGCGGTGCAGCCGCCGCGCGGCACGGTGGCAGTCACCCCGTCCAGGATCGGCACCCCACCGAGGGCGACCGTCACCCCGTCAAAGGCCACGGCAATATCAGCCGGCGGCGGCACTTTCATGGCGCCCCCAGGACTGACTTGATAGTCGCCAGGTTGCGGCGCATGACGACTTCATAATAGTCAAGCCCGGCGTTGGCCGGCCCGCTCGCCACCGGATCGAGGCTGGCGGCAGTAATGCCGGCCTCTTTGGCAATGGTCTGCACTACTTTGGCCGGATACTGGGGCTCGGAGAAGATGGCCCCCGCTTGCCTGGCCTTGGCGGTCTTGATGATGGCGAGCATCTCAGCGGCAGAGGGCTCCTGGCCGGCATGGGCCTCCACCACGGCGACCACCTCCAGCCCCAGGTCGCGGGCCAGATAGTCAAAGACGCCGTGCTGGGTAATGATCCGTTTATTGCTTAAGCCCTTGCCGAGTGCGACAACTTCCTGGTCGAGCTTGGCCATCTTCGCGGCATAGGCCAGAGCGTTGGCCCCATAGACTGCCCCGCCCTCGGGGTCAATCCTGCTGAGTTCTCCGGCGATATGCCGAGCCAGGCCCGCCACCAGACGGGGACTGGCGAAGAAGTGGGGATTGGCGCCCTGCGGCTCATGCCCCGCCCCCCTCACTCCCCCCTCGTCACTGTTCTGGATAACATCTTCAATCCCCTTTGAGCTGTCGATATGGGTGAGGCCTGGGTTGGCCTTTTGAATTGGCGCGCCGAGAAACTCCTCAAGGCCCTGGCCATTGACCACCAGGACATCAGCCCGCATCAAGAGCTGGATGTCCCCAGGGGTCAAGGCGTAATCATGAGGGCAGCCGAGCTGGGCCGGCAGCAGCAGATCGACCTGCACCGCACCCCGTCCCTGGCTGAGATTACGGGTGATCTGATAGATCGGAAAGGTCGTGCAGAGGATGTGGAGCACCTCTCCGGCGCTGGCCTGCCCTGGCTTGACACCGGCCAGCGGTCCGGACAGAGAGAGCAGCAGCCCAAAGATCATAGCAAACACCTGTTTCATGGATAACCCCTTCATTCAACGATCTTTTCTCATTCTGCACGGCATGACTCTGGCAGCTTATCTCGGCAAGCTCCTTTCTGTCAATGGCAATTGGAAAAAATCCTAACCTAATCGACGACCATACTGTACAAACTGCCTGCCACACCCCGGACATTTCATTTTTCTAATTTTATTTTTTTCCTTGTCTAAAACTCCCGCCGCTTGGTAGCATTAATTGATGCGCTCATAAATGGCCACGGATTGACAGCTGCCATAATTACCAGAAGTGTGCCGGGATAGGATAAAATCCCGCCCAATGCGAAGCGCAGCCACCCCAAGATTTTTTTCGTCAAGGAGGCAGGACATGCAGGCAACCAATGATCATGGGACTCCCTGTCCCGCCAAATCAGCCATGCCGCTCTTTCTTTGCCTCACCGCCGCCGGCCTCTGTGCCAACTGGTCCAGGCTTCCCCTGTTCCTGGACGTCGAATTCCTCTTCGGCAGCATCTTTGCTTTGCTGGCCTTGCAGTTCCTCGGTCCGGGTCGGGGCCTGCTGGCCGGACTCTTGATCAGCAGCATCACCTATCAGTTCTGGAACCACCCTTACGCCATCGTCATTCTGACCATCGAGGTAGCCGTGGTCGGCTGGCTTTACGGACGCCGGAAAATGGGACTGGTCATGGCGGACACCCTCTACTGGTGCCTGATCGGCATGCCGCTGACCTATCTCTTCTACCTCGTGGCCATGCATGTCCCATTAAACAGTGTCGGCCTCATCGCCACCAAGCAGACGCTGAACGGCATCGGCAATGCCCTTATCGCCCGGATTGTCTTTTCCGGCTGGCGCCTTGCTACCCATCGAGGGGGCATCTCCTTACGGGAGGCAGTCTTCAACCTGCTTGTCCTCTTCGTGCTGTTCCCTTCCCTGCTCTTGCTGACCATAAGCAGCCGCGCCGACTTCAATGCTACCGAGCAGAATGTCCGCACCCACCTCGTGCAGACCAGCCACGTCGCCACTGATAGGCTCAAGGCATGGCTGGCCAACCGCCAGCATCCGATCGCCTACCTTGCCACCCTGGCCGAGACTATGCCGCCTGACCAGATGCAAAATCATCTTGAAAAAATGCTGTCGGCAGATACGAACTTTCTGCGTATCGGCCTGATGGATGCCGAGGCCACCGCCATTGCCTATGCCCCGTTGCTTGACGACCTGGGACAAAACACCATCGGCACAAACTTCGCCGACCGCCCCTACTTTGACCAACTCCGTCAGACACTCAAGCCGCAATTTTCCGAGATCATGATGGGCAGGGTTGGCCGTGATCCTGGACCGATAGTCGCCATTATGGGCCCAGTGCTTGTCGAAGGCGAATTCATGGGTTATGTCGGCGGCGTTCTCGACCTCAAGGGCCTTCAGGACTACCTGAAGTTGAGCATTGCCTATCAGAGCATGAACTATACCCTACTGGACAAGCAGGACCAGGTCATCCTCTCCAATGTCCCTGAACAAAAGGCCATGGCCCCATTTTCCACCCCTGTAAACGGCGTGCTGCATCAGCTTGCCGGCGGGTTGGGCCAATGGGTCCCTACCCTGCCGGCCAATGTGCCAGCTATGGAACGCTGGCAAAAATCATTCTATGTCGCTGAATCAGACATCAATCTGCCCTCCGGCTGGAAACTTGTGTTCAGACAGTCCCTGGAGCCCGTCCAGGCGAGACTCAACGCCCAATTCGCCAACCGGCTGACCTTGCTCTTCGGGCTTTTGCTGGTGGCCCTGGCCATGGCCAGCCTTCTCAGCCAAAAGATCAATGCTGCCTTCGAATTACTGATGCAGGTCTCTTCCGACCTGCCCGCCAAGATCGGTTCCGGCGAGTCCGTCGTCTGGCCGCAGAGTGGCCTTTGTGAAGCAGCGCAGATGATCGCAAACTTCAAGGAAGTATCGGAGACCCTGAAGAAAAAATTTGTCGAGAGCACCGACATGAACGCCACTTTGGAGCAACGGGTGGTAGAACGGACCATAAGTCTACAGGAAAGCGAGGCGCGCTATCGTGAATTGTTTGAAGCGGAATCCGACGCCATCGTCCTGGTTGATAACCAGAGCGGACAAATCCTTGAGGCCAATAACGCCGCCGCCGAACTCTATCAATATGACCACGATGAGATGCTGACCAAAAAAAACACCGATTTCTCGGCCGAGCCTGAACAAACCCGGCAGATCTCCGTCCATGGCCTGGCGTCCAGTTCAGGCCTGCCCGTCAAGATCCCGTTAAGGCTCCATCATAAAAAGGACGGCACTGTGTTCCCGGTGGAGATCACCGGCCGCTTTTTCATGCTGCAAGGCCGCTCGGTCCACATCGCCGCCATCCGTGACATTACGGAACGCAAACAGGCCGAGGAACTGTTGCGGCAAGCGCTCAAAGAAAAGGAGGTCCTGATCAAGGAGGTCCACCATCGGGTCAAGAACAACATGCAGGTGATCTACAGCCTGCTGAACCTGCAGGCCAAGGGCATTACCGACGAAACGATCCGCACCATGTTCGAGGAGAGCAGAAATCGGGTCAACTCCATGGCCCTGATCCACGAAAAATTGTACCAGGCAAAAGATCTGTCTCACATCGATTTCAAAGAATACCTGCAAAGCCTTATCCAGGGGATTGCCAACACTTACAGTCGCCATGAAATCACCCTGTCAGTGGAGATGGCGACCGACATCGCGCTCGATGTGAATATCGGCATCCCCTGCGGACTGATCGTCAACGAACTGGTCTCAAACAGCCTCAAACACGCCTTCCCGGCTGGACAGGCCGGAACAGTCCGAGTCGGACTCGGCCAAGAAGGGCCGGAGGGCGCCTACCTGTTGACCGTCAGCGACAACGGCATCGGCTGCCCGGCCGGACTGGATTTCAAGAATACCTCTTCACTTGGCCTGCAACTGGTCAATGTGCTGACCGGCCAACTGCACGGCACAATTTCGCTCAAGCAGACTGCCGGGAGCGAGTTCAGCATAACCTTCCCCAACTCCACAAAAGACAGAGGCAACCAAGATGGATAAGCCACCAAGCGCAGGCAAGGGCCTGGCACCCAAGATCGAGCCGCAGACAAAGAGTCCAGACCCCAAGGACCGGCAGCAGGCCAAAAAGATACTGGTGGTTGAGGATGAGGGCGTAACCGCCATGGACATCCAATTCAACCTCCTGCAACTCGGCTACCAAGTCACTGCCATCCTCTCCAACGGCGAAGACGCTATCCGCCAGGTCAACGAGGTGCAGCCGGACCTGATCCTGATGGACATCACCTTAGATGGCCAGATGAGCGGCATCCAAACTGCTGAAGAAATCCAAAAGGCCTATCACATCCCCATTGTCTACCTGACCGCCCACGCCGACGCCGAGACGCTCAAAAAGGCAATCACCACCGAACCATTCGGCTATCTGCCCAAGCCCTGCAACATCTCCACCCTGATGAGCACGATAGAAGTGGCGCTGTTCAAAGGCGAGGCCGACGCCCTCCGACGCCAGGCGCAAAGAGACTTGCGAGAACGCGAGGAATCCCTCGCCCTGACCCTAAGGTCCATCGGCGATGCAGTCATCGCCACCGACACCGAAGGCCGGGTGACCAGGATGAATCCGGTGGCTGAACGTCTTAGCGGCTGGACCTTTGCCGATGCCCAAGGTGTCCAACTGGAACAGGTGCTGCGCCTTGAAAATGCGGAAACGCGGCAAGCCGTCAGAAATCCTGTACAACTGGTCATGGAGAGCGGCGCCGTCGTCGGGCTTGCCAACCATACCGTCTTGATCAGCCGCTCAGGCCGGGAGTACCAGATCGCCGACAGTGCGGCGCCCATCTGTGATGTCGACGGCACGGTCCGCGGGGTGATCCTGGTCTTTTCCGATGTCACCGAACGTTATGCCAAGGAAGCGGCGGTGCGGGCCAGTGAGAGGCGCTATCGGATGCTGTTTTCTTCCATGCAGAACGGTTTTGCCCTGCACGAGATCATCTGCGACCACGAGGGCAAGCCTTGCGACTACCGGTTCCTTGAGGTCAACCCGGCCTTTGAAACCGTGACCGGCCTGAAGGCTACGGACATCATCGGCCGGACCGTGCTTGAGGTAATGCCGGACACCGAGGACTACTGGATCGAAGCCTACGGCAAAGTGGCCCTGACCGGCCTTGCGGTGCATCTCAAAAACTACTCGGCCGAACTGAAGCGTCACTATGAGGTTGAGGCCTATTGCCCGGAGCCAGGCCGTTTTGCCACCATCATTACTGATATCACCGAAAAAAAGCAGCTCGAAGACCAACTCCGCCAGGCCCAGAAGATGGAGAGCATCGGCCAGTTTGCCGGCGGCATTGCCCATGACTTCAATAATATCCTGACCGCCATTCTCGGCTACGGCGGTCTCTCCCTCTCACAGATGGCAGAGGACGACCCACAGCGAGTAAACATGGAACAGATGCTTGACGCCGCCGAGCGCGCCACCCATCTGACCAAAGACCTCCTCCTGTTCAGCAGAAAACAGATCAGTGAAAAAAGCCCTCTGGACCTGAACGCGACCATCAAACGAGTGGGAAAGTTCCTGAAGCGGGTCATCGGCGAGGATGTGCAATGCACGACCAAACTATATAAAGGCGAGGCACTGATACTGGGCGATGCCCCCCAACTCCAGCAGGTCCTGATGAACCTGGCTACCAACGCCCGGGACGCCATGCCGAACGGCGGCGTCTTCACCATCAGCACCGAAGAGGCCGACTTAGATGAAAAATTTATCATGGGCCATGGCTACGGCAGGCCCGGCCCTTATGCCGTGATCTCCATCTCCGACACCGGCCAGGGCATGGATGAGGCGACCCGTGAACATGTCTTCGAACCCTTCTTCACCACCAAGGAGGAGGGCAAGGGCACCGGACTCGGGCTGGCGGTGGCCTACGGCATCATCAAACAGCATGACGGATTCATCACTGTCGACAGCGAACCGGGCCGGGGCACGACCTTCAAGATCATGCTGCCTTTGATCACAGTTGCGGCGGATGAAAAGCAGCAGGCAGCGGCAAAGCGTCCGGCTGGAGGCGCCGAGACCATTCTGCTGGCCGAAGATGACGAAGGGGTACGAAACTTGATCAAGACCGTGCTTGAGCGCAACGGATATCGGGTAATCACCGCCAATGACGGTCAGGACGCCGTCGCCAAATACAAGGCCAACCAGGACGCCATCCAACTGCTCCTATTTGACCTGATTATGCCATTGATGCACGGCTCCGAGGCCTATGCCCAGATCAGCATGATGCAACCGGGCATAAAAATCATATTTCACAGCGGCTATGCCTCCGAACAGCTCCGTCAGAAGTTTTTGCTTAACGAGAGGATAACGATAATCGACAAGCCCATTTCGCCGGCGGTCCTTTTAAAGACGGTACGGAGTGAACTCGACAGAGACAAGGTTTAACATGACCGCCCAATCTCCCCCTGACCCGCCATCACCGCTGCCCCCCCGGCCACAGGACAGCGACCAGGCCCGTCTGCGTCTCTACTTTATTGTCCTCTCCCTGTCGTTGACCCTCTTTATCATCGGACTCTGCGCCCTTGAATACTGGGAAGCCCGTTTGGCCGCCATAGAACAGGCTGAGACAGATTGCCGCTCCACCTTCAACAAAGACCTGGTCTATCGTCGATGGGCCGCAGGCCACGGCGGCGTCTATGTGCCAATCACCGAAACAACTCCGCCCAATCCCTACCTGGAACATATCGCCGAACGTGATATCACCACCCCGTCCGGCAAGAGGCTCACCCTGATGAACCCGGCCTATATGACCCGCCAGGTCTTCGAAATGGGGAAAATTCAATACGGCGCCCAAGGTCATCTCACCAGTCTGAAACCCATCCGCCCGGAAAATGCCCCGGACGCCTGGGAGGCCAAGGCCCTGCAGGACATTGCCGCAGGCGCCAAAGAGGTCGTGGCTGTTGAAATGTTGGGGGCCGAGGCCTATGTGCGTATGATCCGGCCGATGAAGACCGAGGAAGGTTGCCTGAAGTGCCATGCCCAGCAAGGCTACAAGCTAGGCGATATCCGGGGCGGGATCAGCGTTTCAGTGCCCATCGCGCCTTACCTGGCGGCGGCACTCAACCATGCCTCGCCTGTTTTTTGGGGCTATGGCATAATCTGGGCCTTAGGCCTTACGGGATTCGTGGTTACCAAGAACAGATTCCATTACGCCCTGCTCATCCGCCGAGAGGGAGAAGACGACCTGCGGGCCAGCGAGGCCCGTTACAAAGATTTCTTCGAGAGCAACTCATCAACCATGCTGGTCATCGACCCGGCAAGTGGCGATATTGTCGATGCCAATCCGGCGGCCAGCGCCTTCTATGGCTGGAGCAGGGACGAACTGCGGGCCAAAAAAATATCAGAACTCAACATCTCGACGCCTGAAGAGATCGCCTCGGCAATGACCGGGGCCAAGACCAAGGCCCGCACCCATTTTATCTTCCAGCACCGCTTGGCCGATGAAACGGTCCGGGACGTCGAGGTCTACACCGGCCCCTTGCTGACCCCCACGAAGAACCTGCTGTTTTCGATCGTCCACGACATCAGCGACCGACTACGGACAGAAAAGGCCCTGCACGACAGCGAAGAGTTCCTGCGGGAAACGCAAGAGGTGGCGGGCTTAGGCACCTATGATCTGGACATCATCACCGGTCAATGGCAGAGTTCGGAGATTTTAAACACCATCTTTGGTATTGATAAATATTTTGCCCGGACGCTTTATGGCTGGAGGTCTATAATTCACCCAGAAGATCGGCAGATGATGATGGATTACCTGACCAACGAGGTCATTGGCCAGCACCAGGGTTTTGACAAAGAATACCGCATCATCCGGCCGTCTGACCGGGCCGAGCGCTGGCTGCACGGTCTGGGTCGGCTGGAGTTCGATGCCCAGGGTCATCCGGTCAGGATGATCGGCACGGTGCGCGACATCACGGAGCGCAAACTGGCCGAGGACAAGCTCCGGCGCTCGCTTCAGGAAAAAGAAGTGATGCTGAAGGAGATCCACCATCGGGTCAAGAACAATATGCAGGTGATCTACAGTCTGTTGAACCTCCAGGCCAGCAGCATCAAGGACGCCACGGTCCGCGCCATGTTCGAGGAGAGCAAAAACCGGATCAACTCCATGGCCATAATTCACGAAAAACTATATCGTTCCAAGGACTTCGCCTTTATCGACTTCAAGGAATACCTGCAGGGCCTGGTTGTCGGCATTGCCGAAACCTACAAGCGCCATGATATCGTCTTTACCGTGGAGATGGGGCACCTTGCCCTTGATGTCAACGTCGGCGTCCCCTGCGGCCTGATCGTCAATGAACTGGTCAGCAACTGCTTAAAACATGCCTTTCCTGAGGGGAGACAGGGGACTGTCACACTTGGGGTCAGCCGAGACCGCGAAGGCCACAATATCCTGACTGTTGCCGATAACGGCATCGGCTTACCCTTGGAAATTGATTTCCGCAACACCCAATCGCTTGGCCTGCAGCTGGTCAGCGTGCTTAGCGGGCAACTGCATGGCACGATCGAACTTTCGCGCGACAAAGGGACAAAATTCACCATAATCTTCCCCGGCAGTTGAACGTAAGGAAAACAACATGGACAAAACAAGAGTCTTGTTAGTCGAAGATGAGGCCGTGACCGCCATGGACCTAGAGACCAATCTGGTC
>JANNQL010000006.1:0-1989 GCA_031400755.1 Pseudomonadota bacterium
CCAGGCAATTCACGCTTCCCATGCCAACCGTGGCGCAGCCTGTTATGACTGCCACCCCGGCGCCTCAGCTAAATGTAACCGCAGCACCAGGCACACCTCCGCCGACGGGAACTGTATAACCTGTCACGGAACAATGGCGAATGTGGCTGCAACTATTGCGAGTGGGGTTCGAATACCCTGGCATAACGAGCCGTCCTGTGTTGGCTCATCCTGTCATAGTGGGGCTATACCCCAGGTCGATACCGGGACCTTACTCTACCGCAATGCCATTGGACATGGCGGCGTTTACTGCGCCGGCTGTCACGGCAGTCCTCACGCCATGGTTCCCTCCAATCAGGCCAGTGATAACTATCAGTCGCTCCAGTATCAGGCCAAGGCTATGGTTCTGGGGGATTGTCGCAACTGTCACGGTTCTTCGCGAGGTGATGGAGGGGCCTCAAAATTCGCCTCGGAACACGGTGGTCGGACGTCGGCCTGCAATATCTGCCATGCCGGATTCCAAAACGCCGGTAATACGGCAGACTGGCCGCACCAGTTTCAATGGAAAGATCGACGCTAGGAACAGTTAGAATTCCGGCCTTCCAGCTCAGCAGCAGGAAGGCCGTTTTTTATGGTGTACTTGCTTATCGAACTGATTGACAGTCCGAAGGAAAAATTGTATACAGTATGCATTTTAACCCACCAGTGACATCCGCATGGATACACCATACCACCAAGGAGGAACATCGATGATTGAAGCCTATCTTCAGCATGAGAAAGAACGTGCCAAACAGGGCATCCCGGCACTGCCGCTGACTCCCGAACAGACCGCCGAACTGGCAAAACTGCTGGTCAAACCACCAAAAGGTAAGGAAAAATTCCTTCTGGATCTGATCACCAATCGCGTTTCTCCTGGTGTTGACCCGGCTGCCAAGGTAAAGGCCGAATTCCTTGCTGAGGTCGTTACCGGCAAGAAGAAATCCCCTCTGATTGATCCGGTTGCTGCCATCCGTATGTTGGGCACCATGATCGGCGGCTACAATGTGGCCCCACTGGTTGCCGCTCTGAAAGACAAAAAACTGGCCGACGAAGCAGCCTGTGCCCTGTCCGGTATCGTGCTGGTCTATGATGCCTTTGACGAAGTCGCCAAGCTGGCAACAACCGGCAAAAACGCCGCTGCCGCCAAGGTTCTCAAGTCCTGGGCCGATGCCGACTGGTTCACCAAGCGCAAAGGTGTGGCCGACATCATCAAGGTCAAGGTCTATAAGGTTGATGGCGAGATTAATACCGACGACTTTTCCCCGGCCGGCGACGCCTGGAGCCGTCCCGATATCCCACTGCACTCTCTGGCCATGGGCAAGACCCGTTTCAAGGATGGTCTGGCCACTATTGCGAAGTTCCGCAAAGATGGTTTTCAGGTAGCATTTGTTGGTGATGTCGTTGGAACAGGTTCATCGCGTAAGTCAGCCTGTAACTCGGTTCTCTGGGCCATCGGCGACGAGATTCCCTGCGTGCCCAACAAGAAAACTGCCGGTGTGATCATCGGCGGCGTCATCGCCCCGATCTTTTTCAATACCGCCCAGGATTCGGGCGCACTGCCACTCAAGGCCGACGTGACCTCAATGAATACCGGTGACGTGATTGTAATTGATACCAAGAAGGGTGTCATTACCGATGAGAAGGGCAAGAAAGTCCTGTCCAAACTTACGATCAGTCCCAACACGGTGCCCGATGAATTCCGCGCCGGCGGCCGTATCCCGTTGATCATCGGCCGTGCCGTAACCGACAAGGCTCGCAAAGTTCTTGGTCTCAAGCCGACCACCGTATTTACCCTGCCGGACAATCCCAAGCCCAAGGCCAAGCAGGCCTTCTCCCTGGCCCAGAAAATGGTCGGTGTCGCCTGCGGCGTAACCGGTATTATGCCTGGCACGGCCTGCGAGCCCAAGATGACGACGGTTGGTTCCCAGGATACCACCGGTCCAATGACCGCCGATGAGTTGAAAGAGCTGG
>JANNQL010000007.1:0-54666 GCA_031400755.1 Pseudomonadota bacterium
AACCGGGTGGTCTACGACATCTCGTCCAAACCACCCAGCACCATTGAGTGGGAGTGAGAAAAGGGCAGGAGACAGTGCCGTTACTAACGGGCAGACCCTCTGCCCCATACAACAAGGGAAAAACCATGCCAGAGACTACGACCAACAACCTTTTTGCAGACAGCACGGTAAAAAGTCTTGCCCAGGCCCATCACCTGCTCAAAAATATTTCCCTGATCATCCAGATCCTCAATGAAAAAGATGCCAAGCTGAGCACCAGCCTCGACAAAATACTCAATCTTCTGCTGGGGTATCTGGGGGTGGAGCAAGGCTCTATCATGGTCCATGAGGACCGGGAACTGACCGTTGTCGCCTCCTCTCGGCCTGAACTCATCGGCAAGAAACAGCCCCTGACAGATGGCTCTGTCGCCGCCTGGGTGGCCCAGACCGGCAAAGCAATCTTCATCCCCGATATCTCCATAGACGAACGCTTTCACTCGCGTGGCGGGACTTACAAAAAGAAGGCCGTCCTCTCCGCCCCGATTATCCAGGACGGCAAGCTCCTCGGCGTCATCAATGCCACTGACAAAGGCGGCGACATAGATCTGCTGAAAGAGGACATCGTTTACCTCCTGGACTTCAGCAGCCTGATCATCGCTATCCTGGTCCAGCGGAAGATGCAAAAGGAACTGCAACGACAACGCAATGCCCTCAAGAAAAAAAACCAGGAGCTGCAACGCCAGGAAAAATTACGGGACGAACTCTACCGCATGCTGATCCATGACCTGAAAGCCCCCCTGGCCGAAGTGGTAGCAAACCTCGACATCATGAGTTATGCCGTACCCGATGACAACCGCGAGTTTCTCGAATCTGCCCAGATTGGCTGTGACCGCACGGTGAGCATGGTCAGCAACCTCATCACCATCAACAAGATCGAAGATGGCAAGATCAAACCTTCCCTTGAAGAAACCAAAGTAGCGAGCCTACTGGAAGAGGCCCGTAGCGCCACCAAGGGCCTGGCCCGGATCAAAAGCGTCGAGATCGTCATGGACATTGAAGACGACCTGCCGACCGTCTATCTGGATCGGGCCTTGGTCCTCCGGGTCCTGCAGAACCTCTTGACCAACGCCCTTAGCCACACCCAGGGCAACACCGATATCACCCTTGGTTGCCGCCGTTTGCCGGCAAAACCAAAGATTCAGTTCTTCATTCAAGACCAGGGCCCCGGTATCCCCAAAGACAAGCTTGAAATCATCTTTGAAAAATATTCAAGACTTTCCGATCAACAGGATGCGCTGGTAGGTACCGGCCTCGGCCTCTACTTTTGCAGACTGGCGGTTGAACTGCACCGAGGCAAGATCGGGGTCAATAGCGAACCCGGCCAGGGCTCTCGATTTCACTTCAGCCTGCCGATCAACTAAGTTATGAGTTTCAGGAGACAAGAGGCTTGATTAGCCAATACGCCCCAAACTCAGTAAGCCCTCCAAACTCAATACACTAATAAAACAATGCCAAACCTTGACCCCAAACAGATGTCCTTTTTGATTGTCGATGACATGGACAATATGCGCCGCTCCATCCGGGCCATGTTGAAACTCATCAATTTCGGGAGGCATCACTATGAGGCCGTCAATGGCAGGGAAGCCTGGGCCTTCCTGAATTCCGAAAAAGCCTCTATTGATTTTGTCATCTCCGACTGGAACATGCCGAAGACCAATGGCACCGAATTGTTAAACCTGATCCGCTCATCAAAAAAGTGGCGAGATCTGCCATTTCTGATGATCACCGCTGAGACCAACCAGAGCATCGTCGCCGAGGCGGCTGAAAATGAGGTTGACGCCTACATGGCAAAGCCCTTCGTCACCGCCACCCTGGAGCTGAAGATAAAGGAACTCCTTAACCAGGTCGCCCATCCAAGCCCCTTGGCCCAGCTGCTCAAAAAAGGCGAGGAATACAGCGAAAAGAACCAGATTGACCAAGCCATCGAATGCCTTACCCTAGCAGTCAAGAGCAACAGCCGATCATCGAAACCCTTGCGCGAACTGGGCCGACTCTACCTGAAAAAAGATGCCATCGACCAGGCCCTGACCTGCTTTCAACAGGCCATTGAAATCAACCGTCTCGACCTCCCTTCCTACCAGTATATGGGCCAGATTGCCTTAAAAAAGGGGGATACCGACAAGGCCCTTGCCCATTTCACCAAGGCCCTGGATTTAAGCCCACGCAACGCCGACCGGGCCTTCAAGGTGGCAGCTCTCCTCCTCGACCAAAAAAAGATTGCCGAGGCTGAAAAAATCTTAAAGATCATGCTGCGCAACAATCATGACGACCTTGATCTTTCTGTCCAGGCGGCAGACATGTGCATGGAGCACGGCCTCTATGAGTTGGCCGCCAAGACCTATCGGATCGTGATCAACGCCGATCCTGAGCGCCAATTCTTAGCCAAAAGACTGGGTCAGGCCCTCCAGAAAAATGGCCATCCCAAAGAGGCCATTGACGTCTATGAAAAATCAGCCACCAAATTCCCCAACGACATCGAGTTGCTGCTCGCCCTGGCCCAGGCCTATCTCGACCTTGGCCTGACGATGCGGGCCGACCAATGGGCCAGCCGGGCCCGGCGCCTCGACCCCAAAAACGAAACAGCTAAAACCATCCTCCACAAATGCCTGTAACTTTGAACTGCGCTGGACGTCATGGACACTGAGCCATCCATCCTACTCGCCATCAAACCGCAGCACTACCAAGGCCAGCTACTCCTTAAGGATAACTGGCCCCCTGTTATTGCCGAACTCCGCACCCTGCTCAAGGAGTGCGGTTTTGAGGAGGGCGACAGCAATGAGACCCTGTTGCTCTTCACCTTTAGCCATCCCCACTCTGCCATCACCGCTCTGTCTCATTTCATCAGCAAGACCCGCACTAGTCTGGACGAGCATAATAACAAACAGGCACTGCCCCTGCAAATTATCGTCCATCTGAGCCCAGCCGATGAAATCACTTGCCCTTACCGCAACCACGAAGCTGAATTATGGGAATTCTTAAGCCCTGAGTCCATCCATATCACCAGGACATTAAAGTCAGCATGGGACCTGCTGATGGCCCAGAACCCCCTGCCACCCTGCACCTTCAGCCAAGAAGACAGTGGGCTCTTCAAGCTACAGCTGCAAGAACCCATCAAGACGGAACCGCTCATCTCCTGCCGTGATCTGCCGGTCCAGGGAACGGAAAGGCCCTGCTTCTACTGTGGGATGCAGAGCCATCCACCCGGCCAATGCCCCAGCAAATTTCTGACTATGGATCATAACGGCTTGGCCTCAGTCGGTTATCTGTCCTTTGATCAGATCAATCTGCTCTACAAAAAAGTATTCACCAACCAGGAGGCCATGACCCAGCTACTGGCCGAAGGCATCACCCCCTCCCAGATCCGTAAAAGCTCTGAGCTGATGGTCTTCGTAAGTTTTTTTGATATCAACTGGGTCTATCAACCCCGCTTTCTCCACAACGTCACCTATTCGAGGCACAGCAAATGGCAGTCCATCTTCAAGACAGAAATTCTGCCACCCGACAACAAGAATCTGCAAATGGGCCTGGACTGTCTGCGGGTCGGCAAATACAGCCAAGCCGAGGCCTTCCTGAAGCAGGAATTCCAAGCCATATCCACCAGACGTTTCTCCGCCGCCATCGGTCTGGCCTTCGTTGCCTTGGAGCAGCATGGGCTGGCCGACATACGGACCCCCCTAGAACTGGCAAGGTCCATGGCCACTCAACCTAAAGAACAAATATACATCACCCTTCTCTTGTCGCGCTTCTACGACTTAATTGGCGAAACCTCGAAGGCCAGTGACATCGTCAAAAATCTCCTCACTGCCCAGAGTGACTGCCCTGAAGCCAGCTATCGCAAAATGCAGCTCGCAGTCAAAGGCAATTCCATCGAAGAGGCCTGCCAACTTCTGCACACCCTGATGCTCGATCAACGCACCCTGTACATGGCGGCCCTGATGGACCCCGCCCTCCTGCCGATGCAGACCAAGGTCGAGGACCTGCTTTCGACCCAATACGGCGTCAAGGCCAGCAGTGCTCAAGACTCCCTGATCCAGGCCACCAATGCGATGAGCGATCTCATCCTCTGGCTCGACAGCAATGACCCACTGATGCAGGCCAATATGACCATCATGGCCAATCTCCAAAAACGCTCCGAGCGAAAAAGCTACTTTGACATGGTAGATGTAGAGCACAAGGCAAAAGTGCAGCTCGCGGTCATCTGCCAGTTACGGGAGGACAAACTCAACGAAATCTATGACCAGATCAACCGGGACAAGGCCACCTTAAATGAAAATTATCGTTTTTGGACAGGTTACAGGTATCAAATCTTTTTTAAAGACTTCGAGCGGCGGTTACAGCCTGTGGAGAAAACTCTGCAGGAGGTAAGCATTCTGGCAAAAAAAAATGATGGCGAGACCTATCAGAAATCCGTCAAGCTCCTTCGCGAAATTGAACAGACCCTGGCGGCACTCAAACAAATGCAGATAAAAATGAACTTGGTCAACATGTTATGTGACAGCATCGTAAGCTTCACGAAAAAACTGGCATTGACTGAAATTGGCGGGGCCGTACTGGCCAATGTCCTCATCTTCGGCCTGGGGCAACTCCCCGAAGGCAATGTCCTGGCAATCCTAGTCAACGACCCACTCTTTCAAAGAAAGGCCTTTATCATGACGACCTTCATGATTGCGCCGCTCTTGGCCCTGTCCTGGACGATCACGGACCAACTCCAAAACTGATGGCGTCGCAAAAAATTAGATTGCCCTTGCCTGCCGTGCAACCGGTCACCATCTGGATGGCGTCGACGGCACATGAGTTATTTTCGACCATGGCCACCAGTTCTTCGTCACCGGCCCGTAACAAGGCCAACTCCCGCACCGCCAAACCAGCCGCCCGATGGCGAAGCAGATGCGGTGCCCTGCGATCGCTTACCTCCCTGTCATTCTGAAACCACCCGGTTACGACCCGCGTGCTTGGCCGCATACAAACGCTTGTCCGCCGCAAAAATCACCTGATCGGCTGACAGATCTTTTGCATCGCCCAGTTGCGTGGCCGAGACCAATCCGATGGAGACGGTGATGGGGATGGTCTGGCCCTGATAGACAAAGCGCGCCTTTTCGACGTTCTTGCGCAGGCGTTCGGCAAACTTCAGTCCGAGTGCGATATTCCCCACCGTGAAGCCGTAAAACTCTTCACCGCCATAGCGGCCAATCTCGTCCTGCTTACGGGTGGTGGCGGTCATCACCTCGGCCAGATTGGCCAGGACATAATCGCCGGCCAGATGACCATAGGTATCATTGACCACCTTAAAATGGTCCACGTCAATCATCATCAAGACAAAATCCTCGATATTGCTGCGCTGAAAATTGCCGATATTGACCTCCAGCATTCGATCCAGAATGGAGCGTTTGGGCAGGCGGGTCAATTCATCGATATAGCCTATTTTTTCGAAGAGGTCCTTCAGTTCCATCTCCTTGGAGACGTCAGTCAAAAAGCCAATCGACAGGCAGATCCCGTCTTCATCAAAATGCTCAATAGTGGCCTGATCTTTCAACCAGACAAGCTTCTCATCGGTTACCTTGACCTTATAGATAGCCTCAACCGTACCGCTCTTCTCGACCTCCCGCCGCAAGCCCTTCCATGAACCCCGCAATTCATCGCGGGTGGTGATCTTCTCTTCCACCCGATGCTCCATGCCGGTGTAGCGATAGACCCGCCGGTCAACGATGGCCCCCCGGAGGACCTCGGCCAGACTCTGGCAGTCACAGCGAAGGAGATGACAAAAACCCTCGCCGGCAAACTCATACCAGATGATCCTGTCATCCTGCTTCCAGGCGCATAGGTAAGGGATAACCGGCGGATTAAGCCTAGAAAAACTTTTGAGGACGTCGAGCCTTTCCCGCACCCGGTTCAACAATTTTGCAGAATAGTTGCCGCCCAAAATCCGCCCGGTAGGGAGGTCCTCATCAATCTGAGTTTGTTGCATAGCGCGCCTCTTTATTCTTGATCATTAGTTCTTTTCTCCCAGAACCATGAGATGGGCCACCGGCAAGGTCTTCAACAGCTGCAGGAGGTCATCATGATAAATGCCGGTAAACAGGGGCAACTCTTTGCTCGAATCATTGACATGCCAGTTCAGGCGACCATTATCCTGGCTGTTGGCCGCCCCCATATAGACAACCAGGTTGTCGCTTGCCGTTATCATCGATCCGATCTGTAAAACAGCCTGCAGGATGTCCTGGCGGTTGGCATGATCGGCAGTCAGCATCATAGTCTTGGTCATCTGACACTTGGCCTCCACCGCCTTGCGGACCAATTCGGCATCCTGGCCTGCAACCAAGGCGGCACCGGCCAGATCATGGGCAATGCCAATGGCCAGAACATAGGTGCTGCTGCCAGGGGCGGCACAGACCGCAAAGTCATCGCCCCCCCTGGTAATCACCGGGCTCTGTTGACTCTTGGACAGACTCTTGATGGCCAGATCGAGATAGGCCTGAATCTCACTGGCCGTCACCGCGCCGTCCTTGTTCAAATCACCATCGCCTGCCATGGCGTTGGCAAAGGTATAGGCCAGCAAGCCATGACCAAGAGCACCGTCCTTATAAGGCGGGCCCTGACCGCTGGCCAGCACCTCCATGACCCCCTGCGGCATTGTCGTCTTCGGCGTGACCAAGGCAATCTTGGCCGGGTCGCTCTCCTGGCCCGCCGTGGCCTTCTCGGCCACTACTGGGACGGGTGTTGGCCCAGAGGTTGCACCGCTATCAGCAGTTTTCGGGGCCTCTTCCGTTGTCTTTGAACCAGCCTCGGTCAAGATAGGGACCGTGTCCGGCAAGGCCTTGGCTGGTGTTGCAGTTTGGTCCGGCCCGGCAGCCGGGACCTCAGCCAAGGGCAGGATGATCTCCTGATTGGCCACGACCACGGCCCCATTATTATCAGATACGGTAAGTATGACCTTGTACTGACCATCCTTGCCAAATTCATGGGTGGGCGAGGTGGCGCTGGCGGTATCGCCATCGCCAAAGTCCCACTCGTAAAAATAGGGCTCACTGCCCCCGGTAATCGTCGCCGTAAAACGGATGGCCAAGGGTTTACCCCCGGACGGGGCCCCGGTAAAAACCGCTGTCAAGCCCTTGCCAGGGGTTGCTGCTACCTCCCGGACACAGAGGACGTAATAGGGGTTGTCCTTGCTGTAAGGGTAGGTATTCCCATAAAAAAAATTTACATATTTCGCTGAATCAGGGCTGTTCGCACTATCGGTGGCTGACCAGTAGTATGAGGCCTTGACCGCAAACAGCGGATCAATGGTCGGTGAATGGGCGGTATCAATCAACCCTTCCAGTTGATAGGCCTTGGGCAGAGTCCAATCCTCATGCCCGGCCAGGACAAGGGCCTCGCAATAGGTTACCGCCTCCTGCCAGGAACGCTCCACGCCATCATCAGCCTTCTGCCACATGATGGCATGTTCGGGATCGGAGATAGTGCCGTCCTGGTTATCGACATAGCCCCCCCCAGCCTGAGCCACGGTGGTAAAAGCCAGCCCCATGACAAGCAGCATTAATTGAGTCATCCGCACCAACCGAGGCATATCGCCCTCCCTTCCTGGAAAATTTCCCTTGATTATTATTTTAGGCACATCCGCAAACTATCAACAAGACCGGTCGCCTTTATCTTTATCCCCGGCAAAGCTTTGATACCATCATCACAATTATAAGCTGATATTATAAAATCGTGACGGTGTCAACAGACGATTCATGACGATGCAGGCGGGGGCTAGCCGCTTATGCGACCAGACCACTGACAAGCTTGACAAGGTTCTATTATCTCCGAGGATTGCCAGCCTTTGGCATAAGCGCCTTATGGCGTGTCGGCAAACCATCCGCACGACTATTTTTCGGTTGACATGGGTTTCAAAAAACAGGTAAAGAGGTTTATACAGGTTTGAATTGTGTCCGGGGCGGATGCGTGCCCTTTTTCTGGTCACCTGTTCCCGTTTCACCCCCTCTCCAACTCATCAAAATGATTACTATGTTTCCGGAGTTGCCCCTGGAAGGCCACAAATAATACAGGCCGAACAAGACTCCACCCCGGACAGGAGGCATACGGCCATGCTTACCGTTTACAAACGCTACAACCATCAACTGCAGATCGTCCCTGACAATGAGCCAACCCCGCGCTCCTGGATCCGCATGGTCAACCCTACCCCAGAGGAAATCCATACGGTTTCACTGGCAACTGGGGTGCCGGAGGACTTCCTGCGGGCGGCCCTGGACGAGGAAGAACGTTCCCGTATCGAAATCGAAGATAACTGCCTGCTGGTGCTCACTAATTTCCCAATGCTGCGCGGACCGGACCTCTACGACACCCTGCCGCTGGGCATCATCCTGACCCCGGACCAAGTCATTACCGTCTCGCTTGAGGAGACTGAAATCCTGCCAGGCAACGTGCTCGGCCCTGGCGCCCCGGCCTATTACAACACCGGCAAACGCACCCGCTTCCTCTTCCAGATCCTCTACAAGACCGCCAAGGTCTATCTGCGCTACATCCATCAGATCAACCGCCAGACCGATGAAATTGAGCGCCACCTGCGTAAATCGATGAACAATGCCGAGGTATTCCAACTTTTAGACATGGAAAAAGGCCTCACCTATTTTACCGTGGCCTTACGCGCCAACGGCCTGGTGCTGGAACGTCTGCTGCGCTTAAGAAAGAACAGCGCCCTGCAGCACTTGCTTCCCCAATACGAAGAGGATGAAGACATCCTTGAAGATGCCATCATCGAAAACCGTCAGGCCTTGGAGATGGTGCAAATGTACTCAGACATCCTGAGCGGCATGATGGATGCCTTCACCTCGGTCATTTCCAACAATCTGAATCAAGTGATGAAGCTGCTCGCCTCCATCACCATCCTCATCGCCATTCCGACCATGATCTCCAGCTTCTGGGGCATGAACGTCGGGGTGCCCCTGCTCGATAAGCAGCTCGGCTTCTGGCTCGTCCTCTTCCTGTCAACCTCGCTTACCGGCATCGCGGGTTTCGTTCTCTGGAAAAAACGCATGTTCTAGGGCGAGGCCCCAACCAACTCCTACAGCTCAAGCGTTTCGCCCGGGGCCAGCGCCACCACCCGACAGGCGGTCAACTCTTCCACCCGGGCGGCCCAGGCCCTTGCATCCTGCCTGATGACCGGGAAGGTGTCGTAGTGGATAGGGACAACCTGGCCCGGCTGGATTAACTGCACGGCCCGCAAGGCGTCGACCGGACCCATGGTGAAATTATCGCCAATCGGCAGGAAGGCCAGATCGACCCCGCCTTCGCCTATCAACTTCATGTCCGAAAACAGACCAGTGTCCCCGGCGTGGTAGATGGTCTTACCGTCAATGGTCAGAAGCAGCCCGCAGGGATTGCCGCCACAACTGCCATCGGGCAGGGCAGAGCTGTGCAGGGCAAGGGTCAGTTGCAAACGGCCCCAGAGATAATCAAAACCGCCGCCGATGTTTTGACCATGGGTATTCGCCACCCCCTGCCGCGCCAGCCACTTACAGATTTCAACATTAGCCACTACAGTGGCCCCGCAGCGCTTGGCAATGGCCAATGTGTCGCCGACATGATCGCCATGGCCGTGGGTGACAAGGATATACTCCGGGCTGACCTGATCGGTCCCCAGCGGCGCCTTGGGGTTGCCGCTCAAAAATGGATCAATCAGCAGCGTGGCCTTTTCGGTTTTTATCAAGAAGCACGAATGCCCATACCAGGTTATCTTCATTTACCCTTCCTCCCGTAAATGGATTCAAAACGCGACTTTCCCCTGTCGTTTATCATACCGAAAATTTGTCCGCAGGCAATCAAAAGAAATCGCCAAGTCACAGGCAAGGACTGGAATTAATTTAGCAAGAAAATACAGAAGAATTTTTTTTGATTGACAAGAATATTAGCTTTGGATTAAATGCCCCACATACTACCACTCTGTGACAGTATATGGGGCATTTAATCTGGCACACCGTTACATTTACGATGCCAAATTAGTTCCCGTTTGAAATGTACCAATATTTTTTCTGGAAACTGCTCAGGTGGCTAGACTAAAAGCTGAAGTGAGGTTCTCACTATCGTTTTTTTTTAATATATTTCTATAGATTGTCGCCTCATTTTAACGCCTTTTGCACTGATGAAGAATAAAAACAATACGGAGGGAACACATGAAGAAGAAATTTTTTGCTGCTTTTGCGACAATGGCCTTGGCCTTTACCGGCGCCCAGTCAGTCAGTGCTTTAGAACTGAGCGGTGTTGCTTATGTCCAGGGGCATGGTGGCCATATCGCCGTCGTTGATCTGGCCACCGGCGCGGTCGGCAGATACCAGCATGGCAAACCGTCTGACGCGGTAACCGTGAGCAAGGACGGCAAAACCCTGTACAACTTCTCCCTTGACGGCTTCTCCAAAGAGATTGATGTCGATACCGGCAAGCAGACCGAATGGGCCCAACTCGGCCAGAAGCATTGCGGCTCCAACTACGCCCCGGACGGCACCATCTGGGTCTCGGACATGAAGGACGGTAAGGTCTACATCTATGACCCTGCTACCAAGAAACTGGTGGACAGCTTCGAGGTCGGCAAATCAACCTGCGGCATCAATTTCTCAAAAGACGGCAAATTCTGCTATGTATCAGACATGCCGGGCGGCTACATTGCCGTAGTTGATGTAGCCACCAAGAAGGTGGTCAGCAAGATCAACGGCGTCGGCAACTTTATCCACCGCGCCGAGGTCACCAGAGACGGCAAAGAGTTGTGGCAGTCTGAAGGCTCCGAACTTGCCGAAGGCCAGCCGGTCGGTGTTGGTTATGCCAAGGCCGGCGCCAGCCCAGGCGGCATCTCCATCGTTGACCTGTCAAGCGGCAAAGTCAAAGACTTTATTATCACCGGCGGCAATCCCCATGACGTAGCCTTTACCCCGAACGGCAAATACGCCATCGCCGCTGTTCGTCAGATGCCTGAACGTGACGACTCAGCCCTAGTCGTGATCAACACCGAAACCAAACGGGTTGTCAAGATGTACTCAGCCTGCAAGTCCTGTCACGCTGTTCAAGATGTTGAAATTCCGACAGATAAGGACGGCGGTCGTCCTTTTCTGTGCGGCGTTGACGTTGACTGGAACCGCAAAGAAGCCCCCAAGGGCGCTGAGATGGAAACCAAGGCCAAGGGCCTCCCAAAGGTCAGTGCAGGCTGCGCTGACCTGAAATAAACTTGCCAGTTCTTTCTTAACTGACTACAATGAGGGGGGGGGATTATCCCCCCTTTTTTTATGCGAGGAACTCTATGGAGTGGAAGCTTGTCGCCCTGGCCCAAAAAAATCTGCGCCGCAAGATATTCCGCAGCCTGGCAATTATCGCCGCCGTCATGGTGGTGGCGGCCACCCTGTTTTCCGTCACCACCATCATGGAATCGGTGGAGCAAAGCCTAGAACGGGGCACCGCCAGGCTAGGCGCTGACCTGATGGTGGTGCCCGCCAAGGCGGAAACCGCCGCCCGCACCGCCCTCTTGACCGGCAAGCCATCGGCCTTTTATATGGACAAGTCCTTGGTTGCGCGACTCAAGAACATCCGTGGGGTACGCGCCGTCACCAGTCAGATTTTTTTAAAGACCGCCCCCTATGCCTGTTGCGACGTCAGCGACCTCTTCCTGATCGGCTTTGACCCGGACAACGACTTCACTATAAAGCCATGGCTGACCAATGCCCTGGACAGGCCGCTGGCCGCCGATGAAGTCATTATGGGCCGGGGCATCACCGCTTATACGGTTGGCTTCACCCTTAATTTCTATAATCAACCCTTCAAGGTTGTCGGCATGCTGGAAGAGACCGGCATGGAGTTTATCGATAATTCAATCTTCATCTCCTATGCCGGCATTGATCGAATCCTTGCCCATTCCGGCCAAGACGGGGCCACGCCGGCCGCCATCCCCCCTGACCAGGTCTCAACTGTCCTGGTCCAGGTGGCGCCGGAATATACCCCGGACCGGGTCGCGGTCTTCATCCAGGCCGAAGTGGACGGGGTCAAGGCCATTGTCACCGATCGGATCATCGCCTCAGTCCGCAAGCAGCTCTTTGTCCTCTTGAAAAGCGTCTTGTCAGTCAGCGCTATCCTGTGGACCATGGCCCTGCTCCTGGTCGGGGTGGTTTTTTCGATGATCGTCAACGAGCGCCGACGGGAGCTTGGCATTTTCAGGGCCATGGGCGCCAAAAAGACCCACATCTTCCAGCTCATCATGCTGGAAGCGGCCATCCTGTCCTCGCTGGGCGGCATAGTTGGCATTGGCTTGGGCGGCGGGGTTCTCTTTCTGTTCAAGGACGCCATTTACCAAAGCCTCAACATCCCCCACCTCTGGCCCAACACGACGCGTTTTGTCGGTCTGATCTCCTTCTGCATGCTGCTGTCGCTCCTGACCGGGATTATCGCCGCCCTTGGCCCCGCCATCCGCGCCTTCATGCTCGAACCCTACGAGGCCATCAGGGGGGGGGAATGAAGTCGGTCAATTTAAAAGAGGAGTCTTTCCCGTGATCGAAGTTGAACACCTCAACAAGGCCTACCCCTTGGACGGCCGCCAATTCAAGGCGGTTGACGATGTCAGCTTGACCATCAAACCAGGCGAGTTCCTGTCCATACTGGGCCACTCCGGTAGCGGCAAGACCACCCTGCTGAACCTGATCGGCGGTCTCACCAAACCCAATACCGGCACAGTGCGGATCGATGGCCAGGACATCTGGTTGCTCAACGACGCGCAGCTCTCGGAACTGCGCAACGAGAAGATGAACTTCATCTTTCAATTCTCCAGCCTGATCCCGACCTTGAATGTCGTTGACAATGTCCTCTTGCCCGCCACCTTTGGCAAGGCAAAGAAGGCCGATCTTTATGCCTCGGCGGTGGAACTGCTGGAGATGATGGGCCTGACCAACAAGCTGCAGGCCTTCCCCTCGCAGCTCTCCGGTGGCCAACAACGGCGGGTGGCTATTTGCCGGGCCTTTATCAACGACCCTGCCGTCATCCTGGCCGACGAGCCCACCGGCGATCTGGATGAAGAGACCGAGCAGGAAGTGATCGCCATGTTCCGGTCCTTCAACGAAAAGAAGAATACAACCTTTCTGATCGTCACCCACAGCTCAGACCTGGCCTCCAAGACCGATCGCCGCTTTCGCATGACCTCAGGACGCCTGGAAGCGTTATAAAAGGGCCGCACCTTAACCTTCAGGGCCTACATCATGCTTATCATCCTCCACCTGGTTTTCGGCATTCTGTTTCTGATGGTGCCGCATTTCCTCCTGCCCTTGCAACTGATTGAGGGCGGCCGCAGCGGTTGGATTACGACTGACTGCTCCTATTATTATCACCCCTCCTGGGTGATCGGGCTTATCATCATCCTCGGCGCCCTGGTCGCGATCAAATCCCGGCGTGGTTTCTGGCTGATCGGCCTCGGCGGCGTCATGGGCGTACTGCAAGCCATCTTCCTGAAACCACTCAGCTATTACCTCCGTTCTCAGGAAAACATAGTCATCCTCGGCCAGACCATTTCTTTACGGGCCCACGCCGGGATCAGGCCCGCCCTGCTGGTCCTTTCCCTCCTGCTGCTTACTGGACTGCTACTGCAAGCCTTCCTGAGCCGCCGCCAGCGCCGGGGCCAGCCAACGCTCTACAGCCTGCCCTTTGCCAATCTTCGGCGCAAACGATTCCGCTCCGTGGCCCTGGTCACTTCGCTCGCCGTGGTCATCGGCGCCTTTTTTACCGATGTCCTGCTGACCCGCTCCATCGGCAACACCTTGGAGGTTGGGGTTGGCCGACTAGGCGCCGACGTGGTGGTGGTGCCAAAGGGCCATGAGAAGGAGGGCCAAGCCGTGTTGCTTGAGGGCACGCCGACCGCGTTTTTCATGAAGGAATCGGTCGTTGACGACCTCAAAAAACTTACCGAGATCGAACAGCTTTCGCCCCAACTCTTTTTCCGGCCCTTTTCCTACCTGGTCTGCTGCTCCCTTGAAAAGGTCCTGATGGTGGGCTATGACCCGAAGACTGACTTCACCATCGCCCCTTGGGTCCAATATTTCCTGAAAACTGGGCAGGGAAATGAGGAATTGGTGGTTGGGGCTCGGGTGAAATTCTATCCCGGACACCAGGTGTCGCTGCTCGGCAAACTACTGAAGGTCGTGGCCAGCCTTGACGTGACCGGCTTTGGTTATTTTGACAGGACCGCCTTCATGCCCATGGAGGGGGCACGCGCCCTTATCCGCTTCGTCAAGGAACGCGAAAAGGCCGAACAACTGAAGGTGCGCGAGGGGCTTAACGACTTATCGATGACCCACCTCTATGACGACAAGGAGACCCAGGAGGCCGAACTGCGCGCCATCGACCCGGAGGGCATTTCCGCCGTCTTCATCAAGGTGAAAAACGAGGTCGATGTCAAGGCCTTTGCCGAATCGATTCCGGCCCGCTTCCCAGAGCTGTCGGTGATCAACGTCCGCGCCGCCACCCTGTCCATCAAGCGGCAGCTGACCGCCATGCTGGACGCCTTCTTCCTGCCGATTGTCATCCTGATCGTCATGGGCACGGTGATCCTGGCCGCCATCTTCGGGATGAGCGCCAACGAACGGCGTCGTGAAATCGGTCTGCTGCGGGCCCTTGGCGCCACCAAGCACAAGGTCTTTCAACTCTTCCTGGCCGAATCATGTCTGGTGGCCGCCTTGGGCTGCGTCTTTGGCATCTTGGGCGGCAGCGCCCTGCTGATCCTGTTCAAGAACAAGATCATGGTCTCGCTTGACCTCCTCTACATCTGGCCGGGACCGTGGACTATTTTTCAGGTCGGGCTCCTGACCCTGGGCGTAGCCGCCCTAGTCGGCATTGCGGCCGGGCTCTACCCAGCCCTCAAGGCAGCCCGGCTGGAGCCTTACGAGGCCTTCCGCACCAATCAAATCTGATGGCGTCGCGAAAAGGCCGATCTGCTGCGTTGCGGGGTATTTTTGTTCGCTCGGCATACTTATGTATGGCCTCGCTCACAAAAAAACACCCCGCTCCTTGCATATAGGCCCTTTCGCTTAGCCATCCTGTGACTTTTTCACGACTTTATTCAATTAATTGCTGCTGAGGTTTGTCATGCTATTCCGAACACTTCTTTGCATCACTATTACCGCCGTCCTGTCCGCTTGCGATCAAAGCCCGGAGCAGGTCTATGTCCAACCCGTCCTGAGCGGCAAGGCCTATGTCCTGGCAACTGCCGACCACATCGCCATTGTCGATCTGGCCACCACCGACTTGTCGCGGATCAAGATGGACAAAAAGGGCCTGGACCTGGCCATCGTCAGCAAACAGCTCTACGTTCTGGCCGAAGACGGCACCTTGGCGACCCTGAAAGATGAAAAAAACCTGGCCCCCTGGCAGGAGGGATTGCCCGGCGCCGTGGCCATGGCCGCCGCCCCGGACGGCAGCTTGTGGCTGCTCGGCAAGAACGAACTGAAGAAATTTGTGCCGGGTCAAGGCCCAGGCAAGGGGCTGCCGGTCGATGGGGAATATTCATCCCTGTTCTTTGACGAAGGCACCGACACGGTCTGGCTCGTCAGCCGTCAGAGCTCAAGCGCCACCCCCTTCAACCTGGCGACTGCCAAGATCGGTGACCCCATCGCCAAGGTCGGCAACTCCGTCCATCGTGGCCTGGCCTTTACGGGCGCGAGCGAGCTCTGGCTGGCCGAAGGCAATGAGTATATGGATGGCGATCCCTACGGAGTTGGCTATGCCAACAATACGGCCATGCCGGGGGGCATCAATGTTATTGACTTAAAGACCGGCAAACAGAACGATTTCATCATCGTCGGCGGCAATGTCATTGACTTGGCCGTCAACACGGCGCAAGACAAGGTCTACGCCGCCGTCAGCCAGCTTCCGGAATATGTCGAGGCGTCCTTGTCGCTCATTGACCCCAAGACCAGACGGGTCGCCGCCGAAATGCGGCTCTGCGAATCCTGCCACAAGAACACCAACGTCACCCTTAAAAACGGGCAGGGCCAGGTTCGGGCGCTGGCCATTTCCTGGCCGGAGGAGCCAAAATGAGAATCACCCGCTACTTATCCCTTTGGCTGCTGACAATTGCCATGACGATGGGCGCCACAAGGGTCACTCTGGCGCAGACCGCGCCCTGGGACATTGAAAAACTCCCCTCAACCAAGGCCCCCGGCTTTTCCCTGCCTGACCTGAGTGGCAAGACCATCACGGACGCCACCTTTCACGACAAGGTGCTGCTTATCAATTTTTGGGCCACTTGGTGCGCCCCCTGCCGGGATGAGATGCCGGCGCTTGATCGCCTCCAAAAAAAGTTTGAGGGTAAAGGCCTGGCTGTCATCGGCATCAATATCGACAGCGAGCAGAGCCTGGTCAAGGAATTCATCAAAGGCGCCAAGACCCGGTTCCCTATCCTCCACGACCCTTCGATGAAGTGCCATGACGCATACAAGGTCTTTGCCTACCCGACCACCTTTTTAGTTGACAGAAAGGGTGTCATTCAGAAATACTGGATTGGCCCCCAGGAGTGGGAGAGCGAGGAGTTTAAACAAATCTTGCAGAGCTATCTGCCATAAACGCAACAGGATAGGGCATGAGTAAAAAATCGAAATGTTTAAAGCTTATACTGATGGTTACTTGCGTCTTCGGCACCGGATTTCTGTTGTCTCGCCAGCGTGAAGTCGTTGGCATCGACCAAATCGGCGTGGTGGTTTCACCAGGTGCCCGGATCTCGGTTTACCAGGTCGGCGACCGGCCTCTGGTCCTGCCTATAATTCAACGCTACGTGCGCCTCACCGCCAAGCCAGTCCGCTATGAACTGACCGATGGCAAGGGCATTACCATCCCCCGCCCAAATCAACAGCCCATCAAGATTGGCTGCCAGGTCCGTTATCAGGTCAACGATGCCGCGAGATTGGTGGCGACCCAAGGAACAGAGGCGCCGCAAACCGCCATCGAAGCCCTCATCCTCCAACAGCTGACCGCCCAATTAAGCGCCGCCCTGCAACAAGAGGGCGCCTCCCTGGATGATGTCCAAACTCGGGTCATGCTGGTCGGCGATATCCACCAGAACCTGAAGCTGGCCCTGACCCCTTTAGGGATTGAATTTCTTTCCTTTGATCTCTTTTCCTGGTAAGGACACCTCCACCAGAGACAAAAAAAAAGCCCGCGACTGACGGCATCGTCAGTCGCGGGCTTTTTTTGTCGAGGCGAGTAAAACCGGCTCAAACCTTGTTAAAACAATCCTTTTCAGCCCCACATTTCGGGCAGACCCAATCGTCTGGCAAATTCGTAAAGGCAATTCCTGGCTCGATGCCATGCTCCGAATCACCTTCGGACGGGTCGTACACATACCCGCAAGGGCACTCATACTTGTCCATTGTCGTCTCCCCCCATCCTTCTTTTTATTAATCCATGCACTCCATGAGTTTGCCGCAGCAGAGCGGCACACATTCCCCGGCCTTGACATTCGAGTACTTGTTGCAGATCGCGCAGATGTAGGTGTTGTCATCCACTGCGGTCTGCTCCGATAAGACTGTCAGACCGCCAGTGCCTCCCTCGATGACAAAACTGAGCTGATTTTTCTTGGTTGGAATATACTCGCCAATCGGCGCCAAAATCTTGCTGTAACCAGCACAGTCGATAATCTTCCGCCACAAGACCTCCATGCTGGCGGTTTCTGCCGCAGTCTCCGGTATAAAATCAACCACATTCTTATCAATGACAACCTTCATTTTACCCTCCTTTTAAAGTTTACGGTAAACATTCCTAATAGTGGGCCGCGTGGAAGCTTCTTGTCAAGAACAGAGGGAATCTCGGTCTCAACTGAAATGCTCGGCTCGGAAGGCCAACCTGATCGCGACTTGGGATCAGAAGGCAACATTCCCTCTCCAAGAGTATCTAAAGTGTGACAATTTTTGTTGATTAATTCAATCTATTATAAATATATAATCGGGAAAAAATGACAAAAGTCACTTCGGTAATTAATATTAATGCAATTGGAAATTGATAATCTCGACAAAAACCTCCAGCCAGACGATCAATAACATCAAGCTCTTCAACCAAGAAGGCTCTATGGGCGAAAAAAAGATCACGATTAAAAAAACTCTAGATGCATGCCAGATCGCCGCTTTTCTCCGCCTGCTGGCCGCCGAATTGGAAGGAATTAATAACCCCGAGAGCAACGAGTTAGAAAATCAACTGCACGATTTTAACAAATTAAAAATAGGCCTGATCAGACAGGAAGGTGGGCAATTATCGCTGAGCCTCAAGGTGAGGAACCGCAGTCAGGAGACCACCGTCTCTACCGCTGAATTTACCGATACCGCCGAGCGAGACTACCGCCCCTTCAAACAACGCCTCAAATCCACCTTCGCCGAACTGACCAACTGCGCCAACCAGGCCGTGCTGCCGTCCTCTGAATTGCTTTCGCGCTTCATGGCAGAATCCCAACAACTCATTTCCTTCCCAGGGTTTGGTGATCCCTACTATAATGACTACTGGCAGGCCTGCTTGACTATGGAACAGGCTGCAAAAAAAGGCCCCGCGCCTGCCTTTCAGGAAAAATTGGCAGCAGTTCACGCCATTAAGAAGGCCTGCCACCGGCGTTTCAAATGAGATAGGCCAACTGGACTGGGCCTGATGCTTCGGACTCGGCCTGTGCAGTTGATTAGTTGATTATCTGATAAACATTTCCCCTCCTACCCTTACGATGGGTGTGTCTATGGCATCAATCAGTATCAATTCCTTTATCGCCAACCAATCTCTGGGGCGTGCCGCTATCTCCGGCCCGGCCTCAGCCAGGAATCCCGCTCCATCTGCCGAGCCGGGGGCGGTCTTTACCCGAAATGAACCATGGCGAAATCAGGCTGATGGTTCGGCACGCTCTGGCTATACACGCAAGGACGCCATGGGGCAGCGCGCCAACAACCCACCGTCGAACAATGATCCGCAGTCAGGCCAACCCGCCGAAGCCGGTGCGATTACTCCGCCCAACCCCGACAATACAAAAAAACAGGTCCCCCTGGACTCTGTCAAAAAGCCAACCGGCGAATTCCTGAGCAAGTCGGAAATGGCCTTGCTCCGCGAGTTACAGAAGGCGGACCAGGCGGTAAAGGCCCATGAGATGGCCCACCTGGCGGCGGCTGGCGGCTATGCCAAGGGCGGGGCAACCTTTAGCTACCAACGGGGACCAGACGGACAAAATTACGCCGTCGGCGGCGAGGTGCAGGTCGACACCAGCAAAGAGGCAACCCCGGAATCGACCATCCAAAAAATGCAGGTTGTCCGCCAGGCAGCCCTGGCTCCCATTGACCCTTCTCCTCAGGACCAGAGTGTTGCAGCTCACGCCACCCTGCAAATCTCAGAAGCATTCAAGGAATTGCGTCTGGCCCAGTCTGTTCAGTCACCCGTCACTCCCCAGCCGGCGAGCAAGGACGACAAGGGCACAGCTCAAGGGATATATCAAGCAGTTGGCCAAAGTTTTGGCTTAGGGGCAGCCCCGGAAGGGCGCGCCAATCCAAAAAAAAGTTACGAGGCCTATATCAAGCCCTTCTCCCCATCTGTCCGGCCCGACAATCAAGGTCTGGATCGAATAGCCTGAACCTGACCCCTCGCGCAATCCAGACACACCCCCCGGCAGTCTTGACTATCCCCTGAGGCTGTGCTAGATATAAGCCTCTTTGTCAGTGGTACACAGTGCTGAGATGATTTCATAGCAGTCTTTTTGCCTGGCTTCTCAGCCTCTGTGCTCCTCCCCCTTTCCTACTCCTCTTAAGCATGGAGTCCTGATCGCCGATCCTTTTCCCCGGCTGATCGGTTTTCCATTTTGGTGATGGCAATGCGTACAGATATCGTTCATAGTGGGGCCGGCGAATTGACTTATGAGATTCGCAATATTGTCACAGTCGGCGAAAAATTACAAAAACTCGGCATCCGCACCTTTTGGGAAAACATTGGCGACCCCATTGCCAAGGGTGAAAAGATCCCCCAATGGATGAAGGATATTGTGATTGATTTGGCCCAAGAGGATGCCACCTATGGCTATTCACCCACCCGTGGCATCCTGGCCACCCGCGAGTTTATCGCCGAGCGCACCAATCAGCGTGGCGGCGCTCAGATCACCCCGGACGACATCCTGTTTTTCAACGGACTGGGGGATGCGATCAGCAAGATCTACGGTTTCCTGCGTCCCACCGCCCGCGTGGTGATGCCGACCCCAAGCTACACCACCCACTCCTCGGCAGAGGCGGCCCATGCCGGCGACCGGCCGGTGACCTACCTCCTCGACCCTAATAATCAGTGGTATCCTGATCTGGACGACCTGGAAAAACGGATCAAATACAATCCCGCTGTGGCCGCCATCTTGATTATCAACCCGGACAACCCAACCGGCGCGGTCTATTCCGAGTCCATCCTCGGCGGCATCATCCGCTTGGCCAAGAAGTACAATCTCTTTGTGATCTGCGACGAGGTCTATCTCAACATTGTCTATAACGGCTATAAGACCCTGCCCATTTCTGACCTGGTTGGTGACGTACCGGCCATCGCCATGCGCGGTTTGTCTAAGGAGATGCCCTGGCCCGGCGGCCGTTGCGGCTGGATCGAGGTCTATAACGGCCACCGCGACCCGATGTTTGAAAAGTACGTCCAATCCATCTTGAATGCCAAGATGCTGGAGGTCTGTTCAACCACCTTGCCGCAGGCGGTTTTGCCTCGACTGGTCTCACACCCGCAGTACGGCTCCTACCTGCAAGAACGGATCGACCGCTACGAGAAGTATTCCAATATCGCTTACGACTGCCTGAAGGACATTGACGGCATTTTAGTCAACCGGACCAATGGCGCTTTCTATATGAGCGTGGTCTTTGCCGAGGGCCGCTTGAACAAGACCCAGACCCTGCCGATCACCAGCCCCGAGGTGCAGAAACAGGTAGAACTCCTGGTGGGCCCGGAGGGGGTCTCTCTCGACAAACGCTTTGTCTACTATATGTTGGGTGCAACCGGGGTCTGCACGGTACCGCTCAGCTCATTTGCCACCGAATTGCAGGGCTTGCGGGTGACGCTGCTGGAAAGGGACGAGACCGTCTTCCGGCAAATTTTTACGACCATTGCCGATTCGATCAGGCAGTATCTGGCTTCGTAGAGAAAAACCGAACCATGGCAGTGCGGCTCCTCGCTGCACTTATTGTTGTCTCGGCTTTGCACACTTGCCCTTGTACCCCTTGCGGGGTGTTCGCGTTACCATCTTGATTGGGAAATGGGATAAGCACATGGTGCGAAACGTGACACAGTACCAAGCAACGTTAGTCTGCTGGGCCGCGATAGTCATCCTTTGGGTCTTTGCTAAATTGCTGGTTTGTCCCGGCACACCGGCAATAACCGAAAACCTCGACAGACAGATTCTGACTTGGTTCGCCACGATTCACAACCCCTCCCTTGACCGATTGTTCTTGTCCGTCACTTGGGCCGGCTCCAGTTCTCTTCTGCTGCCGCTGACCGTTGTCTTGACGATAAAGTTGCTCGCCGGCAAGCAGGCCCGTGAAGCCCTCTTTTTAGTCTCCGCCTCCGTTGGCGCCGGCCTGCTGGTCAATCTTGGCAAGCACCTTATTGCTCGTCCGCGGCCAGACCTGTTCCCGGCACTAATCGATATACCGAGCGGTCATTCATTCCCCTCCGGCCACGCCGCCCAAATCACCGCTTTTGTGCTGGCCAGCCTTTGGCTGCTGAAAAGATCGATGGCCGGCCCTTGGTTCTCCTCCACCGCTACCGCCGGCGGAGGACTCATCGTCTTGGTCTGCCTCTCCCGTCTTTATCTACAGGTCCATTACCCATCCGATGTCTTGGCAGGTGGACTAACGGCAACATTCTGGGTCATCGGCCTGGCAAACTTGATTTTGCCCTCATCCCGCCCCAACAGCGCCATCCCAAATCCATGAGAAACAAATTCCTCGGCACCGGCGACCCCGGCTACCACCCGCTCCGAAAATTTCTGGTAGTCATCTCAGGTCTGCGCTACGCGGTCTTGCATGACTTCAGCGTTGCCTACAAGATGATTTTTTCTGTCATCATTCTCACTGTGGCCTTTGCCCTGCGCGAATGGATCAATTTCCTGCTGATCCTCCTGGCAACTGGGTTAGTGCTGATCACTGAGATCGTCAATAGTGCGATTGAGGCCATGTGCGACTTCCTTGAAGAACAACACAACGAGAAGATTAAGGTAATCAAAGACGTTGCCGCTGCTGCCGTAGGCATCAGTATCCTCGTCTGGATCATTGTCTGCGCCGTCGAGTTGCATGAAATGTGGTCGAAGTTTAAAGCAGACGGAGTCTAAAAAGAGAGAGGCCTTTGGTGTTTTTCGGCATGATAAAAATGCTCTTTATTTTTCCAGTACTTTCCTTGACAACCCCTTGCTCTATACTTACTATTGCTGACTATTACGGGACATGATCTTCAAGGAAGCCTTGTCAGTATTGGTGCCCAGGCAACGGCCATGGGTATGGCGCGTCGTGGAATTAATGTTCATTGGAGGACTTGGTGGTAAGGTACAAAGAGAAAACGGCAAAAGGCGAGGAGTCCTATACGGAAGCGCCGGCGGCTAATACAATCAAGTCTGAAGAGGCAGTGCCTGCTGCGTCCGGAACCGACAATGAGGTCGCGCAGGTCATCGCCGGTCTTGAAACCGAAAAAAACGACCTGCAGGACAAACTGTTAAGGCTGGCCGCTGATTTTGAAAATTATAAAAAGCGGATGATCCGTGATCGGGAGACGGCCTCTAAATACGCCGAAGAGGGACTACTAAAAGAGTTGTTGCCGAGCCTTGACAACCTGGAAAGGGCCTTGGCCCACCATCATTCAAGCAACGAAATAAACGCCATGCGCGAAGGCGTTGATTTGACCCTGAAGGCCCTGCTGTTCGCCACTGCCAAGTTTGGCCTGACAGCCATCGAGAGCATAGGCCAACCTTTTGACCCGAACCTGCATGAAGCGTTGGCCATGGAGGAAAGTGCTGAAGTCCCACCACAATCCGTCCTCCGAGAGTTTGAGAAGGGTTACTATTATAAAGATCGTCTACTGCGCGCCGCAAAAGTTGTAGTGGCCAAGGCCTGCGAATAAGTACGGACTTGGCGGAAGAAGACTGTTAACTAACAATATTAATATGATTCATATTTTACGTTTCTAATAAGGAGAAATTTATGGGAAAGATAATTGGCATCGATTTGGGAACCACCAACTGTTGCGTGGCAATCATGGAAGGTGGTGACCCTCAAGTCATTACGAATTCTGAAGGCAACCGGACAACGCCTTCGATTGTCGCCTTTTCGTCCAGTGGCGAACGACTGGTCGGCCAAGTCGCTAAACGGCAGGCAGTGACCAATCCCACCAAGACCCTGTTCGCCATCAAACGGTTGATTGGCCGTAAATTCAGCGACAAGGAAGTGGCCAAGAGCATTGAACTGAGCCCGTTTTCCATCGTCAAGGGCAGCCAGGGTGACGCCGAGGTCGAGGTCGATGGCAAGAAATACACGGCGGCCGAAGTCTCCGCCATGATCCTTGGCAAGATGAAGCAGACCGCCGAGGAGTATCTTGGCGAGGCGGTTACCGAGGCGGTCATCACGGTGCCGGCCTATTTCAACGACAGTCAGCGCCAAGCCACCAAGGACGCCGGCCGCATCGCCGGGCTTGATGTCAAACGAATCATCAACGAGCCCACCGCTGCCGCCTTGGCCTATGGCTTGGACAAGAAGCATGAAGAAAAGATCGCAGTATTCGATCTGGGCGGCGGCACCTTCGATATCTCGGTCCTTGAAATCGGCGACGGCGTCTTTGAGGTCAAGTCCACCAACGGCGACACCTTTCTCGGTGGCGAAGATTTCGACATGCGGGTGGTCAACTGGCTGGCGGACGAGTTCAAACGCGACAGCGGCATTGACCTGCGCAAGGACAATATGGCCTTGCAGCGCTTGAAGGAGGAGGCGGAGAAGGCCAAGAAGGAATTATCCACCACCATGGAGACCGACATCAATCTGCCCTTCATCACCGCCGATGCCTCCGGCCCCAAACACCTAAATATCAAGTTGAGCCGCTCCAAATTTGAGTCCCTGGTGGCCGATCTGGTCGAACGGTGTGTGCGTCCCTGCCAGACCGCCTTGAAGGACGCCGGACTCAGCGCCGCAGAGATCGACGAAGTCATCTTGGTCGGCGGCATGACCCGGATGCCCATGGTTCAGCAGAAGGTCAAAGATATCTTCGGCAAGGAACCCCACAAGGGCGTCAACCCGGACGAGGTGGTGGCCATCGGCGCCGCTATCCAGGGCGGGGTCTTGAAGGGCGACGTCAAGGACGTACTCCTCCTTGATGTAACGCCGTTGTCCCTTGGCATTGAGACCTTAGGCGGAGTGACCACCAAGCTCATCGAAAAGAACACCACCATCCCCACCAAGAAGAGCCAGGTGTTTTCAACCGCCGCCGACAATCAGCCCGCCGTCTCCATCCATGTCCTGCAAGGCGAACGCGAGATGGCCACAGACAATAAATCAATCGGCCGTTTTGAGCTGGCGGACATCCCGCCGGCCCCCCGCGGCGTACCGCAGGTCGAGGTGACCTTTGACCTGGACGCCAACGGCATTCTGCACGTCTCGGCCAAGGACTTGGGCACCGGTAAGCAGCAATCCATCAAGATCACCGCCTCCAGCGGTCTGTCCGAGGCCGAGATCAAGCGGATGACGGAAGACGCCGAGTCCCACGCCGACGAAGACAAAAAACGTAAGGCCCTGATTGAGGCCAAAAACCAGGCCGACTCCATGATCTACGCCACCGAGAAGAGCTTGAAAGATGTGGGCGACAAGGTGGATGCGGAGACCAAGAAAAAGGTGGAAGACGCCATTGAAAAAGTCAAAAAGTCGATGACCGGCGATGATGCCGATGTCATCAAGGCCGATGTCGAGGCCTTGACCCAGGCCTCCCATAAGCTGGCCGAAATCATGTACTCCCAGGCCACCAAGGAGCAACCAGGGGCAGGTGGTGATGCCGGCGGCGGCGCTGAAAACAAGAAGGACGACAACGTCGTTGATGCCGATTTCGAAGAAGTGAAATAGGCACGATTTTTTAATTTGAACAGGATGGGGGGACGTGAGAAATTGCGTTCCCCCATTTTTTTTGGTAGAAAGGCGGATTGTAAATAATCCCAAGGAAAATCGAACAAGAGGCACTACCTATGAAAACCCTTTCCGGCATCCAGCCCTCAGGGCAGCTCCACATCGGCAACTACTTCGGCATGATGCTTCCCATGATCAAGACCATGGACCAGGGGGAACTCTACGCCTTTATCGTCAACCTGCACGCCATGACCTCAGTGCAAAATCCAGAGCGCCTGGCCCAGGACACCATGAACGCCGCCCTCGACTTCATGGCCCTGGGGCTCGATCCGGAGCGTTGCATCTTTTGGGTGCAGTCCGATGTGCCAGAGGTGACCGAACTGACCTGGATCCTCTCCACCCTCACCCCCATGGGCTTGCTGGAGCGCTGTCATTCCTTCAAGGACAAAGTCGCCAAAGGCATTGCCGCCAGCCACGGCCTTTTCTCCTATCCAGTGCTGATGGCGGCCGACATCCTGCTCTATCAGGCAGACCGGGTGCCGGTCGGCAAGGACCAGAAACAGCATATCGAGGTGGCCCGCGACATAGCCATTAAATTCAACAACACCTTTGGCGAGACCTTTGTGCTGCCGGAGCCGGTGATCGACACCAACGTCGCCACCGTCCCTGGCCTCGATGGCCAGAAGATGTCGAAATCCTACGGCAACACCATAAACATCTTTCAGTCCGCCAAAGATCTTAAGAAATCGGTAATGGCCATCCAAACCGATTGCACCCCGGTGGAAGAGCCCAAAGACCATGAGAAGTGTAACCTGTTCAATATCTTCAAGCTGTTTGCCCCGGCTGATCGTCTGGCCGAGGTTAGGGACCTCTATTTAAACGGCGGCGCCGCCTATGGCCGAATCAAACTGGAACTCGTTGATCTGCTCTGGGAGTTTTTCGGAGAGGCCAGGGAACGGCGGGAGATGTTGGCCAAGGACCCAGGACAGGTGAAGGCCATCCTGGCCCAGGGGGCCGTCAAGGCCAGGGCCAAGGCCGCGAAGACCCTTGACTTGGTGCGGGAGCGGGTCGGACTGCGTTATTAATCAGCGAGACTGTGGGATGGGTTCTTGGTGCAGGGGTTATTTATTCCAAATCGCATTCAAAGAGATAATCCGGCAAGCATTCGAGCCGAGACCGCGAAGGCAAACGAGCAGCGACGAGACCGTACTCTATTACGTCGAGGAGTTGCTCAGTGTAGCCGATTCAGTTCAATACCCCCTTGAGGGGTACAAAGGTACGGCTTGAATGCGAACTGGATTAATGCGGCAGCGGTTGACTGCCCAGCACCTTGATTTCGATCTCGCGTTTGACTGTTTCATCGAGATCATCGGTGGCCCAGTCGATGAATGATTCGGTGACTCGCTGGAAGGCGCCGTTGTCCTCCTTGCACTTGGCGCAAACCGATTCCGCCCCGTCCCGGTAGACGATGACCTTGCTGGCCGGCTCGCCGTTCTTGTCAACCGCTGCCATCTTACGGCAGCCGCACTCCAGGCGGATGACCGCCACGCCAATGGCATCCGGGCTGCCCTCCATGATGCCGGCAATCATCGCTTGTTCTGATTTGAGGGCCTTGCTCTTGCTGTCCAACGGCTTGGTTATTTGTTTTTTCATGCATCATTCCTCGATAGAAAATCGGTTCTCTTCACTGTTTGTCTCAGTGCTGATAGACTCGCAAAAAAAGTCGAAAGATGGCTAAGCAAAAGGGCCGATATACAAGGCGCGGGGTGTTTTTGTGAGTGAGGCCATACATTTGGTATGCCGAACGAACAAAAATGCCACGCACCGCAGTAGATCGGACTTTTTGCGACGCCATCAATGTTAGTAAGCGATAACGAGTAAGATGGCCAGTATTTTCTCTTGATCAAGAGGCCCATTAAACACTTTTCCAGCCATGAAAAACGTCGGCCCCATGGTCTGCTGAACAACAAGTTTTTGTTGACAAAAAAAAGGCCTTGCATTAATGGTCATAAAACTTATTTTACAGTTTTAGAGCAGTGGGGAAATCCTGCTGAGCCAGTTATTCACTTAATATTTATGGAGGAGTTGTCATGTGGAATGTTGTGGTTGATAAAGACAAATGCACCGGCGATGAAGAATGCGTAAACGCTTGTCCCGCTCAAGTCCTTGAGATGGTCGATGGCAAGGCAGAACCTGTCAATATTGATGAGTGTCTTGGTTGTGAGACCTGTGTTGAAACCTGTCCAGCAGGCGCCATCACCGTAAGCGAGGCCTAATTCTCATCTGTAATAGGGTATTGGCATAAATAGGCCTGTCTCCGTCTAGGGGATGGGCCTATTTTTATTTTGCCTTGCCGCTAAGATTGACCGAGATTTTGATGGGACCCACTTGTAAACCCGGCGCTTCTCTCCGCGCGCACCATTTTCTGGCCGCATCAATCTGGAGTCTGGTCGGCTTTTTTTTGATGACCAGAGGCGGCCTCGTCCTAGACGCTGTCGGCAGGACATGGATCTTTATCCCAGCCATCGTGGTGGGCACTTGCAAATCAATTTTCCTCCTGGACAAGGCCGCTCGTAAAAACCTGACCAGATTGTCAGACAAGGAGGATGGCGATTGCCTGGGCGGGGTTTATTCTGTAAAGATGTGGGCCTTGGTAGCGATGATGATGGGCTTGGGGTGGCTCCTGCGACGCTCCGGCCTGCCCGGTGAATTTATCGGCGCCCTTTATGTGGCCATTGGCTGGGCCCTGTTTTTTTCAAGCCGGCTGCTCTGGCAACGGGCCATTCGCTATCCTTCCTGACAGTACTCTTGGCGGCTTAACAGCAATTCCATTTCTAAATCAAAGATAGGACCGCGGAGGCAAGTGAACAGTAAAACCGTACTGATGCAGCCGACACTGTTCAGTCCTCCCCTGATACGACAAAGCTAACGCTTGATTTAAAAATGGAATATCATGGCCGCTACCTCGTACAATAAAGTTTCCATTGATTTAGACGCCTTACGAGCCAACTTCCGGGCACTCCAGCGTTTCGTCGGTCTTGGCGTACGGGTCCTGGCCATGATCAAGTCCGATGCCTATGGCCATGGCTTGGTCCAATCTGCCAGGGCCTTGACCGAGGCCGGGGCAAGCCACTTCGGGGTGGCTGAAATTGATGAGGGGATTGCCCTGCGCCAGGCCGGCATTTCCGGCACGGTGGTTGTCTTTCTTGGCTCAGATGATGCGGATGAATTGATTTGTCACAAGTTGACCCCGGTCGTCTTCGACCGTGACAACCTTGAGCGCTTGTCCGCCAAGGCGGTGCAGCGTCAGGCCGAGATCGGCGTGCATTTAAAAATCGATGTCGGCATGGGGCGCTTCGGCATTCTGCCGGATGAAGTCCCGGCCTTTATGGCAGCGATCCATAATTTACCCGGGGTCTATCTGGCCGGTGTCCTCAGTCACTTCCCCATGGCCGACCAAGATGGTGGCGTAACCCGCCATCAAAACCAGAATTTCAGTCGATTGCTTGATGCCGTTGCCCTGACCGGGGCGCCTGGACGCGGCGTTTTGGCGCATATTGCCAATTCAGCGGCAGTCATCGGTTGCCATGAGTCGTATCATGCTCTGGTCCGGCCAGGGATTGCCCTTTATGGCTGCTACCCCTTCGCCGACCCCGTCTTCCGTAAAGATCTTGAACTCGCCCCGGTGATGTCTTTTCATACCCGGGTCATGCAGATCAAGGAAGTGCCGAGCGGCTATGGCATAAGCTATGGGCACCTGCATGTCACCGATCGACCGTCGCGACTGGCCGTCCTGCCGGTGGGTTACGCCGATGGCTATCTGCGTTCCTTGACCGGCCAGGCGCAAGTCCTGATTCACGGCCAGCGGGCCCCGGTCTGCGGCCGGGTCTGCATGAATGCCTGCGTGGCCGACATTACCGATATTCCCGAGACCATGGTCGGTGACGAGGTGGTGTTGATGGGCAGCCAGACAGGCCCCAGAGGTACGGCCGAGATCAGCGCCGACGAGATCGCCGGCTGGATGAAGACCATCCATTACGAAGTATTATGCCTCTTTGGCAACAGCAACCAGCGGGAGTATGTGGGCGAGATGGACGATGCAGGTAATTCGCCCTCGCCCCTGTACCCTTAACTTTTCATAAATATCCAGTTTAAGCCACAAAACAAGTAGATACCCTGAAACCGTAACTGTTCAGCAGTGCTGCAGATGCACGAAATAAGCCTGCGAGCTATAGCTCGCCTATGAGAGCAGGCTTATGACAAAGCAGATGTGGTGGTGCTGAACAGTTACAACTTTTCACCCTTTACCTTAGACCTGTACTTTTTATGATCCGCACACGTTTGCAAGAGATTCTCGATGGCTGCTTTCAGGAAGGGGTCAAGCGCCTCTATTGGTCTGCTGGCGCCGCCGGCCATTACAATGTTGAACAGCCCAAGCGCGATGGCCAGGGCGATCTCTCCACCAATATGGCCATGATCGTAGCGGGACGGGACAAGAAGAATCCGCGGGCGGTGGCGGCGCAATTGGTCGAGCTGCTGGCCGACTGCCCGTTGCTCGATAAGGTCGAGATCGCCGGGCCGGGCTTTGTCAATTTCTTCATCCGCCCGCAGGTCTGGCAGTCCGTGCTGACTGAGGTTTGCCTCCAGGATGAGGCCTTTGGCCTGAGCCAGGTCGGTAAAGGAAAAAAAGTGCTGGTGGAATTTGTCAGCGCCAATCCCACCGGGCCGCTCAGTGTCGGCCATGGCCGCCAGGCGGTGCTGGGAGACGCCATCTGCCGGCTGCTGACCGCCACCGGTCACCAGGTGACCCGCGAGTATTATTATAACGACGCCGGTCGTCAGATGCGGGTCCTGGCCCAATCGGTGCAGGCCCGCTATCATGAGTTGTTGGGCATCCCGGGCCAGTTTCCCGAAGACGGCTACCAGGGCGACTATATCGTGGAGATTGCCAAGGAGTTAGTGGCTGAGCATGGCGACAGCCTGAAAAATCAGGATGATCTTGTTCCGTTTCAGGTAAAAGCGGAACGGGCGATCTTCGCCGATATCAATGGCACACTTGAACGTCTCGCCATCCACTTTGATAACTATTACAACGAGCATTCCCTCTATGATGACGGCCATATTGACGATGTAGTGGCCCAGTTGCGGGCCAAGGGTCTGGTCTACGATCAGGACGGCGCCGTCTGGTTCAAGACCACTGAGCTTGGCCTGGACCAGGACCGGGTCATCATCAAGAGCAGCGGCGAGCCGACCTACCGCTTGCCGGACATCGCCTATCACCGGGAAAAGTTCAAGCGCGGCTTTGACTGGCTGGTCAACATCTTCGGCTCCGACCATATCGCCACGGTGCCGGATGTCCTGGCCGGGGTCAGGGCACTCGGCTACGACGAGACCAAGATCACGGTGGTGCTGCATCAGTTTGTGACCCTGATGCGGGACGGCAAGCAGGTCAAGATGTCAACCAGAAAGGCCACCTTTGTCACCCTTGATGAACTGCTCTCCGAGGTCGGGGCCGACGTGGTCCGTTTTTTCTTTTTGATGCGCAAGGCCGATAGCCAGCTGGAGTTCGACCTTGGCCTGGCCACCCAGCAGAGCCAGGAAAATCCGGTCTATTACGTGCAATACGCCCACGCCAGGCTCTGTAGTATGCTCCGCCAGGCGGGCGACAAGGGGGTGGCGATCGGCGCCATTGCCGACGCTAGGCTGGACCTCCTGCTGGCAGTAGAAGAGATCGACCTCTTAAAAGAGATGGCCGTCTACCCGGAATTACTGCGGGGCGCGGCCTGTGAGCTTGCACCACATCGGATTATCTTCTATCTTCAGGACCTGGCCGGCAAATTTCACAGCTATTACAGCAAGCACCGGGTGCTGTCGGAGGACGTTAAGTTGAGCCGGGCGCGCCTCTGGTTGATCAATGGCCTGCGCACCGTCTTCCGTAACGGCCTGGTGCTGATAGGGGTCAAGGCCCCGGAGACCATGTAACAAGACAATGGCGCGAAAAGCCCCTAAAGAAAACGCCCTGGTGCAGATTGAGCTGGGGTGTGGCGGCCTGATCGGGCTGGCGGTGATTTCATTCTGCATCTTTCTCTGGATGTACCTATTCGGGGTCTGGACAGGCCAGTCAGGGCTGCAGTCGACCCTCGCCACCGGCGATCCCCGTGAGATCATCAACGCTGCGGCCAAGATGCTGAAGGCGGAGCCCCCGGCTGTCGACACCAGAGTTGCCGATGTCGCGCCGGAGGCCACCAAAGAAAGCGGGCCCCAGGAAACGCAAGCGCCCGCGCCACCGACTAAACATCCGGCAGCAAAGCACACCGAGGCGGCCAAGGATGACAATGCGCCGTCCTTTTTTGCCATCCAGGTGGCGGCCTACCGGGAGGAACAACGGGCCTTGAAGGCGGTGGCCCAATGGCGGGCCCGGGGGCAAGAGGCCTTCTATCTTCACCCCGAGCCCGACGGCAATTTTTACCGGGTCCTGGTCGGTCGTTTCGATAGTCTGGCCGAGGCCAACACTCTAGCGGCCACGCTTGAATCCAGCGAGCAGAACAAGGTGTTCATCAGCCTGGTGTCGGAGAGCCAGAAACGCTACCCGGACTCGCCCTGATTTTTTTTAATTTTATTGAGCTTGCTGAATTTGCCATCAATGTCAGGCCTTAAACTAAATCAATTTGTCCATTGAAAGACACGGTCCACACGAATTTTATATTTATATGGAAGCGCTATGATCAGAAATGCCACCATGGCCGACATCAAAGAGATTCATGCCCTGCTCAGTCATTTTGCCGCCCAGGGAATGTTGCTTGGCAGGGCACTAAGTTCGCTGTATGATCAGCTGCGGGACTTCAAGGTCTTTATCGCCCATGATCAGTCCGCCGCCACCACTGCCGAAGTGATGGCCGGGTCCGCCGCGCTGCATGTCTGCTGGGAGAATCTGGCGGAGATCCGCTCGCTGGCGGTGTTGGAAAGGTTCCAGGGCCAGGACATTGGCACCCAGCTCGTGCAATCATGCTTGGCAGAAGCTGACATTCTGGGCATCAGCAAGGTCTTCACCCTGACCTATCAGCCTGGATTTTTCAAGAAACTTGGCTTTCGTGAAATCGACAAAAATGAGTTGCCGCATAAAGTATGGAGCGACTGCATCAACTGCCCGAAGTTTCCAGATTGCAATGAAATTGCTCTGGTCTGGGAAAAGTAATCCTTAAAGTTTGACAATGGAGTAACGGTTCTATGATTGGTAAGGTGTTAACCAAAATATTTGGCAGCAAGAATGAGCGGGTCATTAAGAAGCTCAAACCGATTATTGACAAGATCAATAGTCTGGAGGCCGGGATTCAGGCCCTTGACGATGACGCCCTGCGGGCCAAGACCGATGAATTCAAGGAGCGCCTGACGCACGGCGCCACCCTTGACGACCTCCTGCCCGAGGCCTTTGCCGTGGCCCGCGAGGCCGGAAAGAGGGTCCTCAATATGCGCCCCTATGACGTGCAGCTCATTGGCGGCATCATCCTGCACCAGGGCTGCATCGCCGAGATGAAGACCGGCGAAGGCAAGACCCTGGTCGCCACCCTGCCCGTCTATCTGAATGCCCTGGCCGGCAAGGGCGTCCACGTGGTGACGGTCAACGACTATCTGGCCCGCCGTGACTCCCAGTGGATGGGCGAGGTCTATCGCTTTCTGGGGCTGTCCGTAGGCTCCATCCTGCACGGCATGGATGACGCCGAGCGCCGGGAGGCCTATCATGCCGACGTCACCTACGGCACCAACAACGAATTCGGTTTCGATTATCTGCGCGACAACATGAAGTTCGATCTGGCCGACTTCTGCCAGCGGGAATTTTACTACGCCATTGTCGACGAGGTGGACAGCATTCTGATCGATGAGGCAAGGACGCCGCTGATCATCTCAGGCCCGGCTGAGATGTCAACAGATCTCTACAATAAGGTCAACCAGATCATCCCGCACTTCAAGGTCAATGAGCACTACACCCTCGATGAAAAGGCCCGCACCCTGGCCTTGAACGATGAGGGCGTTGAACAGGGCGAGAAGATGCTCGAAATCGACAACCTCTACGACCCCAAAAATATCGACTACCTCCATCACCTGAATCAGGCGCTTAAGGCCCATGTCCTGTTCAAGCGCGACGTCGACTATATCGTCTTGGATGGCGAGGTAGTGATCGTTGACGAGTTCACCGGCCGCACCATGCCGGGCCGCCGCTTCAGCGATGGTCTGCACCAGGCCTTGGAGGCCAAGGAAGGGGTCAAGGTCGCCAAAGAAAACCAGACGCTCGCCTCCATCACCTTCCAGAACTATTTCCGGATGTACGAGAAACTGGCCGGCATGACCGGCACCGCCGACACCGAGTCGGTGGAGTTCAAGAAGATCTATAACTTAAGCGTGGTCATGATCCCGACCCACGAGAAGATGATCCGCGATGATTACGCCGACGTCATCTACAAAAACGCCGCCGCCAAGTACCGGGCCATAGTCCGCGAGATCAAGATGATGCACGATAAAGGCCGGCCAGTGCTGGTCGGCACCATCAGCATCGATATCTCAGAGCTGATCTCCGGCATGCTTAAAAAAGAGAATATCGAGCATTCGGTGTTGAACGCCAAACAGCACGAACGGGAGGCCGAGATCATCGCCGAGGCCGGTCAGACCGGCCGGGTGACCATTGCCACCAACATGGCCGGACGCGGCACCGACATCAAGCTCGGCCCAGGGGTGGCGGACTTGGGCGGACTTCACATCCTGGCCACCAGCCGCCATGAGTCGCGGCGCATTGACAATCAGCTCCGGGGCCGGGCCGGACGCCAGGGCGATCTGGGGTCGTCAAGATTTTATCTCTCTCTCGAAGACGACCTGCTCCGCATCTTCGGCTCGGACCGCATCTCAGGCATCATGGACCGCCTCGGCATGGAGGAGGACGAACCCATCGAGCATTCGATGATCACCCGGGCCATCGAGAACGCCCAGCGCAAGGTCGAGAGTCATAACTTTGATATCCGCAAGCACCTCTTGGAGTATGACGATGTCATGAACAAGCAGCGGGAGATCATCTACAGCCAGCGGTTGGAGGTCCTACAGAGCGAGGACATCAAGTCGATGATCCTGTCGATGGTCCCTGAAATGATTGCCCCCCTGGCCGCCGAGATCGCCACCAACCAGGAACCGGAGGAATGGGACTGGAAGCTCCTTGAAGAACGGATGCTCGGCCGCTTTGGGTTTTCCCACGGCATTGACGAGTCGGCCCGCGCCGGCCTGACTCGGGAGACCCTGCTCGATACGCTTACCGCCAACGTCCTCAAGGAATACGACCGCCGCGAGGCAGACATGGGCTCCGCCAATATGCGGCACCTGGAACGGGTCATTCTCCTGCAGGTGGTGGACAGCCACTGGAAAGAGCACCTGCTCAACATGGACCACTTGAAGGACGGCATCGGTCTGCGGGGCTATGGCCAGAAGAACCCGCTCAATGAGTATAAAAAAGAAGGCTATGAGATGTTCCTGGAGCTGATGGACATTATCAAGCAGCAGACCGTCTCCACCCTCTTCATGGTCCGTCTGGTGCGGGAGGACGAGGTCGAGCAATTGGCCAGGGCCCAGCGCGAGAAGCAGCAGTCACTGAAACTTAGGCGCAGTGATGAACCGGCGGACACCGTCAAACACCCGGTGACCCGGGACGCCGACAAGGTCGGCCGCAATGACGATTGTCCCTGCGGCAGCGGCAAAAAATATAAACGGTGTTGCGGTCGCACCGCGTAATAGTGATGGCAACAACAAACAACGATAACGGTATGGAAACGCAGGATTTACAGGTCAACGGCTTTTTGTTCGGTGCGGTAAAATCTGGGATTCGTGGCAAGGACCGTCTCGATCTGGCCCTGATTTATTGCACCGTGCCGGCTACGGCGGCAGCGGTCTTCACCACCAGTCAAGTCAAGGCGGCCCCGGTGCTCTTAGGTATGGAACGGATCAAGGGTGGCCTGGTCCAGGCCGTGCTGGTCAACTCAGGGATCGCCAATGCCTGCACCGGCGAAGAGGGCCTGGCCAAGGCCCGGGGCGCCGCCGCAGCAGCGGCACTGGCCCTGGGTATTGCCGATGACCTGGTGCAGGTCTCCTCCACCGGGGTCATCGGTCAGCAGCTCGACATGGCCTGTTTTGACCACCTGCCCCGCTTGGCAGCAGGCTTGGGACCAGAGCGGGCCATGGAGGTGGCCCGGGCCATCATGACCACCGACACGGTGCCGAAGACCGCCGTGCGGAGCGTAACCATCGGCGGGCGTCCGGTAAAGGTCGCCGGCATGGCCAAGGGCGCCGGCATGATTCAACCCAATATGGCCACCATGCTGTCGTACATCGTCACCGACGCGGCGGTGACGCCTAAGGTCTTACAGAAAATACTGACCGCAAGCGTCAATCAGTCGTTCAACCGGATCACCATTGATGGCGACACCAGCACCAACGACACGGTCCTGCTCCTGGCCAGCGGCAAGGCCGGCAATGCTGCAATTCATGATCCGGTCTCGGCAGAGGCAAGGCTACTGCAGGAGGCGATCAACGAACTGACCCGCGACTTGGCCCTGCAGATTGTCGCTGATGGCGAAGGGGCCACCAAGTTGGTGACCATCCAGGTGCAGGGGGCGCGCTCCGACCACGAGGCCGAGCTGGCCGCCCGCACGGTGGCCAATTCACCCTTGGTCAAGACCGCCTTTTTCGGCCAGGACGCCAATTGGGGCCGCATTATCGCCGCCCTGGGCCGGTCGGGGATTGACTTCGACCAGAACATGGTCGACATCGCCTTTGATGAGGCCCAGATTGTCGGCAAGGGCCTCTGGCTGGGGGCCGAAGCCGAACAGGCGGCGACCGCAGTCCTCCGCCAAAAGTCCTTCACCGTACTGATTACCCTGCACCAGGGCACCGGCTCCTGCGCCATCCACACCTGTGATCTATCTATAGATTACGTCAAGATCAACGCCGATTACCGGTCCTGACCTTAACCACGACTTTGTGGAGCTGCCCTGACGAGATCAGCGGCATATGCGCATCCTCCGGGAAAAAAATCACAAACGCCCCGCTTTTGGTTGCGAGCCAGGCATCTGGTTCGTCCGCGAAAAACTGCATATCGGTCTTTTGATCGTAGGCCCCGGATGGCTGCTTGCACAATGACTTGGGCTTCCAGCCCATCTCATCAATACCTGCCAAGACCAATTGGATATCGATGTATTTCTCATGGGTTTCGAGCAGTGCCTCCTCTCTCTTGCGACCAGGCTCCTTGGACACCATGGCATAGACGCGGTCTCCGCCTATCTCATACTTTGCCACCGGCAGTTCCTTCAGGTCCGGGCGCAAGAGAAACTCAATCGCCTCGGCAAATCCCTGGTGCAGGGCCAGATAACGGGGTGCATTCTCAAGTACGTCCAAAATCATGTCTCTTCCTTCCTTGAAATCGTATGGGTGCGAACAAACGCTGCGGTAAGCCAGTCTGCCCCTCGTTGGCCTCTTTTTTCCCTAGCCGAAGAAGCAGCCCTGGGGGTCTTTGGTGACCAATGCCAGGAAATCTTCAATGGCCTTGACCTCTGGTGTCGGACCATAGCTATGCCATTTCATGTCTGCCCTTTGCCAGAAGACTTTCCAGGTCCCTTTGGTCGAGACATATGTGGCCTTGGCCACCATTGCCTCTATCTTCTCGTCCGGATTGCTCCACAGCGGGCGAATCTCGAAGATGACCACACTTTGGCCTTCGACTCGGAAGGATAGATCTAACTCGTTTCGGAGGTGTACCGGGGGGCGCCGGGCTTCTATATACTTCCTGAGTCTCCCTCGCCCTTCTGTAGAAACGTACAGCAGGTAAAAGAACACAAGCCTACTCCACAAAGGCCTCTCCCTCTTCCTCTTTGACCTTCTGGTAGAAATGACATTCCCGGCAGTTGCCGACCTTCATGGCAAAAGTCCCTTGCACCACGCCGCCACAGAGCGTTCCGACTATGCGCCAGCAACGGCGGCCAAGACACCTGCCGCCGTTATACTTGTCATCGGGATACACGGTGACCACGGCGGCTGGACATCCACAGAGTTTCCCGATCTTGTCGCCGCCGGGTTGGCGTCCGCATAACATGTATTCCCAGCAGTTCATCTTCTGCTGTGACCATTGGCTCGTCATTCCCGAATACTCCTAACTGTTTATAAAGAGTTGCCGCATTCACTGCTGGGCAAACTCTGGATTCTCGATTTCCTGGACGCGTTCGTAACTCGATCAGGTTGACCCGCTTGGGCAATTCTTCCAATGAATCTTGAATAATTCTGTCCCCATTTCTCCATCATTCTAAGATCAATCTCATTATTTCTGGTGCTGCCTGGAAACCGATTTTCTCGTAAATCGGCCTTCCCGCTTCACTGGCATTCAGTATAACCCGCTTGATTCCGTGGGCTTTGCAATAGTGCAGCGCTTGTTTCACGATTCGCTTCGCGCAGTGCTTGTTTCTTTGATCATTCTCCGTATACATGCTGTGCAGGTAAGCGACATTACTGGACAAATCCTGAGGAGTGGGCACAAAACTGACGATTGAGATAGCCCCACTCGCAATTATGCGATGCTCATCTTCAAATATCCATGCCTTGCAAGAGCCGTCCGGCAATTGACGCCGTAATTTTTGAATATATGTCCTCTCAATTTCAGCAAACCTTGAACTATCGATATCTTCGCCTTTTTTCTCCCATATTTCTTCAAACATCTTTCGGTGATGAATCGCCAAGAGGGGAATATCGCTTACGGTGGCTTCCCGTATACGCACTTTATCTATTCTTTTGGATCCTTCAGTCATAAGCATATAAAAGTTAACAAGAGCGCTCAGCCGCGCCGTCTCTTTAAAATATTACACCCACCGTCTAACTCTGTTTTTGTATTGGATATATTCTTCCCCGTAAGTGCTTTCTAGATATTTTTCCTCGCGCAGCACAACACCAAAGTTAAATATTAGAAATAACAAAAGAAGTGCAATTAAATGCCAAGCTGAATTTGCAAAGATTGCAATACTCCCCATAACCAACAACAGAGATAGGTATAAAGGATTTCTGGTAAATTGAAATGAGCCCTCTATGATGAATTTTGTCGTCGGATGATTGTAATTAATCGCTGTTTTATATTTTTTCATAACAATCAAGGCGTTAATAGCGATGTAGGCCGATGCGACAAACAATGGTATTCCGAAAATAAAACGTAAAATCCACCTGTGAAACATGAGGTTGAAGGGAAATAGCACTTGAGCTATGAAACCGATTAAAATAAGCGCAAAGAAAAGAACGGGCGGGGGCACAATACCTTTGAAATACTTCTTTGGATCTTCCATATGTTCACCCAATGGGATCGAATAAGTTCCATCAAATTTGAGATTGCCAAATTTCTACATTTTTGTATCAGAGGCAAACGGGGTCGGATGAGCAGCGGCCAGTCTGCTCGATCCGAGTTGATGGCCCGAAGGCGCACCTGAGATGAACTTTCTCGAAGTCGCTCTGCTCATCCGACCCCGATGGAATGGGGCCTTTCTTCAAGAAAAAACAAGGTCAATTTTTCATATTTTTTCTTGATTAAGTCAATCAGTTGCTTTGGTCAGACGTTGATCACCGCCCTGAGGCGTAAGTGGAAGTCCATCTGTAATCGTTCCATTTTCTCCAATGACCCCGGTCTACTCGCCCCCCTTTCCTGAGTACTCTTTTGATTTCGATTTAACACCTTAGGCTACCCCCAGCATGGCCAGCACGTGATGGCCCAATCGGGTCAGACGGTAGCGCTGAAGGCGGCTCTGGGGTTTGTCGGGGATGGTCATTTCCACAAAACCACCGTTCAAAACAGGCGCGAGATAATGCTTGCGGAAGTGTTCAGCATCCTTGAGGCCTATCTTTTCCTGCAATTCGCGGCGAGTCATGGCGTCGGTGAGGACAGTCAGAACGGCAGCGACTTCCGGGGTGACTTCCGGGGTGACTTCCGGGGTGACTTCCGGGGTGACTTCCGGGGCAAAGAAGGTAAGGGTGACGCCGGTGTTGGCATCGGCGCGCCACGCGGGCGCACGTATCCCGTACTCTTCGCAGGCCTTGCGGATCATGACACAGCCTCGTCCCAGTTTCTCCATCAGGCCGCGCAGATAGAGGATATGGGCGATGTCGGGATTGCGCAGGACAGAGAGGTGTCCCTTGACAAGATCATCCGGAGAAATGCCTTCCGGCAGGTTGCCAGAGTTCCAGATCTCCAGGCGATTAGGGTAAATGTGAACGGCGATCCCCCCCCGAAAGTCGGCGTAGTCGCGATGGGCAAAGGCATTAACCAAGCCTTCGCGAATAGCCTCGGGAGGGTATAGGCTTTGCTCTTCCCGTGCCAGCCGGGAGGGACGGAAGAGGCTGCGGCTGGGGGTGTTGCGCTGTATGAAGGTGAAAGTCTGTTCCAGCATCTGTACTAGAGGACCTTCTATGTTCTTGTGGTCGCGATAGGTCTCGTCGCTCTTGTCACTGGTGTAGCAGACGGCCCGTACCCGTACCTGCGGATGGCGTATAGCTGAGTGAGTGGCAAAGAGGACATCGCCGCCATTGGTAAGCCGTCCGTATTTCACCAGCCCCATCCTTTCCAGGGCTTCAATGGGGCTCCTGCTCTCATTGAATGCCGGATCCGATCGATGGATCGTGGCAGCTTGACGTGCGGTGCTGCGGATTTCTTCCTGATCGAGGTCCCGTTCAAGGTTGGCGTCGGAAAAGCGCCGTTCCCAACGTTCCGGTTCGACTTGGCGGCGCATTACCATGTCTTTGATGGTCTCGACATCGGCCCGCCTGATCCGGTCTCCTGCGCGGATGAAAATTTCATTCCGGAAACTGAAGGGGATATCTTGACCAAAAGGGACTTCAATGACCAAGACATGCTTGCCTTCCAGAGGTTGTTCCTGAAAGGAGACGAGGGCCTTGGGGGCAAGCCCCGAAGTTATAATTTTTTCCAGTTCCTTGATGTCCTGCCCGGCAGGAACGCCCACGACATCGCCGTTATCTGCAATGCCTATGACCAAGTAACCGCCGTCAGAATTCAGAAAAGCGCAGACCACGTGTCCAATAGCAGTCGGATTGATGCCTGCTTTGAGCTCCAGGCGCTGACCTTCCCCCAATGAGAGCATACGTTGTAAGGTCTCTCGGTTCATGGCTTTCCTCCCTGACGTTGGTCGATGCTCGCCTGAACCCGGGCCGGATCAGCCAAGTTCTCCTTGATGAATCGTTCAACCTCCTGAAAGCGGGAAAACTGGGCCGTGGCAAAAAGCAGGGCATCTTCGTCGGTATTGAATTCCTGAACCCAATTGCCGTGACGCTCCGTCAGCGGTTTTTCCTGCCGGGTTGCTTCCTCGTACATGTCGATGACACGGAAGTCGGTGAGGGAGCTGGCGCTTTTTTTCAGTTTCAGCTTCTGGCGCTTCTCCGAGGTGCCGCAACCGATATCACGCAACAGACGTCGGGCAAAAACGACGTGATCATGGGACAGCAGCCAACGTGGTTTGTTCAGGGCGATTGCCCGCTGAATTTCCTGGTGGGTTATTGAAAGGTCATCGCCATCCTTGCCGCTGCCGTAGAATGGCGTGATAATGCAAAAAAAGAGGTTGCACGCATCGACCGCGGCCAAGCAATTTTGAAAGGCAGTTTGGTCAGAGCGCACTGGCAAGGTTCCTTTGTGAGACATCCAGACTTCGTACCCAAATGCCGTCAACAATGTGTAAATGCGTTCCAACAGTTCCTCGACACCGTAAACGGTAGAGGAAACGAGGATCACGGGTTTCTTGGCACTCTTGTCCATAGGCTTTCCTCTATGATTCAGCAAGCAACCCCTCGGGAATCTCAACAGGGGTTTTAGGACGGAAACTATCTAGAACTTGAGATAAGCAGCAGTGTAGGAATTGTCTCCAGTCGAGAGCACCCCCCTGGTTTTCGCTTAAATCTCTATTATCTTCCTCACATACTCACTATTTATTACAGAGCCAAGGCTGACTTTGACCATGGACAACGCCAAAGTCAGCCGACCGCGCCACTGAAGGTGCAGAAAAAAAATCAGCAGCTTCACGCGGTCGGCTGAAGTGAATGGTTGGGCGATTTTTGCTGGTTGGTTTTCACGAAAGATAGCTCTGTCCACCTTTTCCTTTTTTTCAAGAAACCGGAGTTGGGGGTGGTTTTCCCTGAAGCTGAGCGATATACAATGCGGGGCCAAAATATTCGTTAAAAAAGAGAGTTACAGCAAAGATGCCTATACAAATCGCGGTCAACAAAAATGCGATGGACGCCACCATGTCAATCGCATTGCCCCAAATTGAAGCGATGGCGCAGCCAGCAGCCATTCCACCACTCAACTCTACAAATGCGTTCATTGCACGAAGGCGAACGCGAGGTATTTCAAGTGAAGCCTCAATAAGTGCTACCATCTGATGTCTGTCTGCAGGGGGCGCCAATACGCCATTTGCAGCGTTGGCAGGGGGTTGTGGGATATTTTTTGAAAGATTTGTGGCCTTGGAGGCGAGGGTAAACGTTAGCCATATCAAGGCGCGGGCAATAATCCAGCCTGCCAATGCTAGCCCTATACCAATCAAAACGTTTGCCACAGTTGCATCTTTAAGCAGTGGGCTCTTGAAATCAATCAGCTCGCCTAATCTAATATAGGATAAGCTCTCCAACACGCTCAAATGTGTCTGATGTTTGACGGCAATAGAACCAACGCACCCGAAGGCAAACAAGACGAGCCTGTGGAGGGGCAGGGCTGCTGAAGCGGCCTCAAGATAGGTTGAGCCAAAGGATTCCCATGCGGACATAATTTAGGCCACAGCTATAAACATTAAATCCCCGCCATTCAGATCAAAGCCCAACGACTCTACAATTGGCGAGACATACAATTCTACGGGCTCTCCGTTGTGGTGAGGATGCAAGGCGTCAAAATCCCGCCGCGATGACAGTTGAAGTGTAACCTCTCGGTCTGTCGAAAGATTGAGGATTTTTGCGCCTGGTTTTGCATAATCATTGCCTCGATCTAAGCTTCTTATTATCACCATTACGCGGACTGGCGCGGCCAGTTCACGTTGAGATGCAATCTGATGAAATCGTTTTGCTCTTTGTGAATCGAAGGCAAGGGGGGGATGTGGGAGACTCCCACGCAAAGAAATGTCTACAGAACTTCCATCCAGTCTCGCAGGCACTATTTGCCCCACGAGTTGATCAATCTCTTTGACCACAGATCTATTTGAGTATGCCGCTGCCCATTCAGGATGCGAGGCCTGGCGCAGATCGTCAAAAGTTTGAATATTCCTCTGTCTTGCTTCGACGTAACGAGAGCGTTCAGCATGTTGCGCGGCAATTGTCTGATGTTGAACTAAGCCTTGCTGCACGGCGCTATCAAATACGGGTCGGATTGAAGCATATACTCGATCTATGATTCTGTTCGCCCCATTTCGAACGGCATCAAGTATGATGCCCCCCTCCCTTGGGTATTCGGCAATGAATTCGGTTTCTTGATACTGTTCATCTGTAAGGCGCGCGTGCTTCCAAACCTCACCATTGGTGTTGATTAGGTAGGCTCGATCAATGGCCCTCTGCATATGCTCATATGTGTTTGCAAGCACACGAATAGATACTTTGTGATCAACCGTGATTGTTCCGTCAAAGTGGACGATAAAAGACGCCAATTTTCACCCCTCTAATTGCAATTTACAAGCTCAACGATACGGCCCAGGGGCTGACAAACAGCCCGTCAGTGCTGGCAGTCCCTGCAGCCGCTGGTTATAGCCTCAATTTTCAATATATTCCTTGGTAAAGGAATACTCAACATCCCCATTTGCATCAGGATTTAAAGTCGTCTGCTTGCCACGAATCCAGATTTTGAATTCGTTCACACTTTTGGGATGCAAAACCCTAACAGGGATACGAGCCGAGACACGCTGACCGACCAGTGATTCTAATGTGACTCTCTTGTTCATGGTTAGATTGAGACGCTTAGAAGGGAAATGCCAGTATTTCCAAGGATTGCGCCCACCGGTGTAGGCAGCCTCTCCTCTAGAATCCAATTTCAATGTCGCATCAATCAGGATAGAACCAACTACAACTGGAATGTGGAGCAACTCTGGAGGTTCAAATTCAAAAGGTATATCTCCTGCGTGACGTCGAGAAACTATTTCTACATCAAAATCTGACGGCTTCAGGTCAGTTTCTACTGTCGAAATGAAAATTTGGTTAGCCAAAAGGGATGCGACAACAGAAACAAAAAAACCAAAGATTGCACTTGCTAGAGCGATATAGGGCTGTGGTGCATGTTCTGGGCAATATAGGGGCTGACCATCACGCAAGCATCGACAACTACGATTTCCAGTGACACCGAAGCATCGAAAACTCATACTTTCTTCCCTATATGGCTAACGGGGTCGGATGAGCAGCGGCGGCCACTGAACTAGCCACGAATAGCGCAACGCTGCTCCCCGCCGTCTGGTTGACCCGCTTAGGTGTTCAGTTTTTTTATGGCAAACCATTCCAACTGCCAGTTAGCAAAAATGGTGCCCGAAGGAATCGGTAAGCCGAAAAGACAAATTTATCCATTCTGCCATAAAACTGACGTTACAGTATCGGGGAGGCATTTTTTTGTCAATCAAGTTCCTTAATGTAAAATTTCAGCATCATAAGAATCCGCCTTCCCTCAAAGCTAGAGATTCCTCCTGCACATCCACCTGCATGTCGAAGATCAAAAAATATGTATCTCTTTCGATGGTCAGTTCGTCAACAGGTATAAATCCAAAACTGGCGACATTTGTTGCCCAAACCAAAAAGGAGGAACTATGCCACTAGACGATGCCCGCAAGTTTGTAGTCAAGATGAGAGAGGACCGGAAGTTCCGGGAGCAGGTTTTGCAAACAATAAGTTCGGAAGACTTGGCTTTGTTCCTGCACAGAAAGAGCATGATGTTCGACCAGCGTGAACTGGCGGGCGCTATGGCTGAATGTATGGAGCAAATGGAGCAGAGGTAAAGGAGCTTACAGCAAAAAGGAAGGCTGGATACGTTCGCATCCAGCCTTCCCTACGGACAAACATTAAGGTTTACGGTCACACATGAGTTCATTGCGTTCATCACGATAAAAGCTGCACTGGCGCTCCATGGCCGCCCGCAACTTAGCGCGGGCGCGGTGAAGTCTGATTTTAGCGGTATCGACACTCAACTCAATAATTTCGGCAATCTCAGGGTTCGTTAACCCTTCGAATTCGCTGAGGAGAAGGACTGTCCGATACTTCTCCGGCAGCTGGTCAACGAGGCCACGTATGCAATCGTTCATCTCCCGGCGGATATACTCGGCCTCAGGCAATTCGCTATCCGGCAGGGTACCTAACGTCGTGTCGTCGAAAAGCAGTTCTCTTTTTCTTTGTTTTTCCCGAGAGGAGCCGGCGTGATCATAGGCGGTGTTGGTTGCAATGCGGTAGATCCAGGTGGCCTGAGAACTCTCACCGCGGAAGCCGGCAAGCGATTGGCTGACCTTCAGGAAAACAGCCTGGGTAAGATCAAGGGCGTTGGCCTCGCTGGAAAAGTGGCAGAGATAACGGTAAATCTTTGGCTGGAATTCCTCATAAATGGTGTTGAAGTCTTGCAAGCGTTGCCTCCGGTCGGTCAATCGCTCCCTGCCCACCGGAACGATTTTTGTTAATGGCCTCTTTACCCCCGATCATCCTGCGTACTGGCCCTAATTGACTTTTTATTTGTAACAGATAATAAACGCTGTCACGCCGAAGAAGGATAGAACAGCGGCGGTTGAAAATAGGGGCGGCCGAACCATCTTTGCAGCCAGCACAGGGCCACGCCCAGCACCACGACCACGATGAAACCGCCCGGCAGGCCCAAAGGCAACTTGATCTGCCCGCCATAGACGATGATCACGAACAGGGCAGGCCCCACCACTATCGCCGGCATGGCGAAGATCTGGAACATGAAGCCCATGGAGTCGATTCATCGATCGCCGCCAATAAAATTACCCAATACCCCAAGCGCCGATCCTTCCTCCCGGCTCCCTCCCCGTTGCGGGGCAGCAGCCAGCATGCGGCCCGCCAGGCGCGAAAACGGCAACGATTGCAACCAGACCTTGCCTGGACCTTTCAAGGTGGCGAAGAAAAATCCCTCGCCGCCGAAAAGGGCGGTCTTGATGCCGCCCGCCTGTTCGATGGTGAAATCAACCGTTGGTTCCATGGCCACCAGACAACCGGTATCGACGTGCAGGGTCTCGCCCGACTTCAATTCGCGCTTGACCACCGTACCGCCGGCATGGAGAAAGACCATGCCGTCACCTTCCAGTTTTTGCATGATGAAGCCCTCGCCGCCAAAGAGCCCGGTCATGATCCGGCGCTGCAGATAGATGCCGATGGCCACCCCCTTGGCGGCGCACAAAAAACTGTCCTTCTGGCAGATCAGACAGCCGCCGGCCTTGTCCAGCGGCACCGGGATGATGTTGCCCGGAAAAGGGGCGCCAAAGGCGACATGGGCCTTGCCTTGTCCCTGATGGCTGAACATGGTCATGAACAGGCTCTCGCCGGTCAACAGCCGTTTGCCGGCCCCCAGCAGTTTGCCCATGAGGCCATAACCGGCGCTTGCCCCGTCACCGAAGATGGTCTCCATCTTGACAGCTACGTCTTTATACATCATGGCCCCGGCCTCGGCGATGGCCGATTCGCCGGGGTCCAGTTCAATGTCGACAAACTGCATCTCGGAACCAAAAATAGTAAAATCAATTTCATCGGCCCGCCGGCTGCTACTGCTTGGTGGCGGCGGCGACTGGGACTCATCGCCTTGATGGCAGGACAGCTCATCGAAACTGGCAATGGGCAGCCATTCCGCCAGACCTTGGCGCCAAGCGTGACCGTTAGGGTTCTTTTGGACCTGAACGATGGCCTCGCGCAAATCCAGCGGGCCGATTTTAGAGCCATTATAACTGAGATACCATTGTGACATGAGGCCTGCCTCCTCTGTGGGCGCCGTAAAGAGAAATCAAAGAGGATGATGAGGCAAGCTGATCGGGCTCGTCTACCCCTCTCGCAGGATCGTACGTACGGCCTGGCGTACGACTCAAAAGGCGGTGCTGTTGACCCATTGCTGCTGTTGACGTACAAAAACCGGGCGGTGCTGGGAAAGATACCCGCAGGTCCGACAGATGGCAGGCAAATTTTCCTGGGTCTGGGCCTTGAAAAAGCCATGCCGGAATTCCCGCAACGCGTCGTTGTTGTGTCGGTCCGCATCAATAAAAAAGTTCCCCCACTTCTGAGCAGGGGCAATGCGGCAACATGGCGCAAAATCGCCGTTGGCGCCGATGACGATAGAGGAGAGCATGTTGCAGTAAAAAGGTGGGCGGGCCAAGCCAAGGAGGTTGGGCAAAAAGATGCCGATCTGGTAATCCTGTCGACGCATTACCCCCCGCAGTTCCTCCAATACCTGCCGGATGCCGAGCCTGGCATAATAATCGATAATTTCAACGGCATCATCAAAGACAATATCATACGGCTCGAAAAAATCTGCCGACTGCATGGCGAAGAAACAGTTAGGACAGCGCATATTGCAGCGCCTGGTAAGTGACAACAGGAGATACATGGCGGAAGCCGGGTTAAGCCGGCCGCCTGCGTCAATCTTGGCCAATTGCATTGCCTCGTATCTTTTGTTCTATGAGGTTGACTTTCGGATATTCATACTACCCATTCTTGCGGGATTAGAACTCCCGCGATCAAATCTCCCGAAACTCTAGCCCACCTGGTCTCCCTGCACCCGGATGGTGCGCAGCCGGACCACGCCGGGTTGGGCCTGGATTTCGTCAAGCACCTTTTTAGGGATGGGGCTTTCCAGATCAATGATGTTGTAGCCGATAACTCCGGTGCTTTCATTCAGGTAACTCGTGATATTGATGTTGTGGGCGCCGATGATGCGAGAGGCAATGCCGATCATTCCCGGCACGTCGCGGTTCACCATGGTGAGACGGGTATGGGCATTGTCGGCGGGGATGGATTCAACGGTAGGGAAATTGACGCTGTGGGAGACATTGCCGTACTCCAGGAAACTCTTGAGCTCGGTTACCGCCATGATGGCGCAATGTTCTTCGGACTCCTCGGTGCTCGCCCCCAGGTGGGGAGTGGCAAAGACCCTTGGATGGGCGAGTAGTGCAGCTGACGGAAAATCGGTGAGGTAGTGTTCGAGCTGACCGCTGTCCAAGGCGGCCAGCACGGCTTGCTCATCCACGATGCCCCCCCGTGCGTAGTTGACCAGGATGGCGCCTTTGGGCAGCTGCCGGAGCAGTTCGGCGTTCACCAGGTGCTTGGTCTTTTCGCTGTATGGCATGTGCACCGAAAGCACATGCGCCTGCCGTACCAGCTCCGAACGGTTCCTGACATACTCGACCTCCGGGGAGAGCTGGTGGATGTTCTCCATGGCCGGGTAGGGGTCAAAGCCCAAGACCCGCATCCGGCGCTCAATGCCGCCGTTCGCCACCCGGATGCCGATCTTGCCCAGACCCAGGACGCCAAGGGTCTTACCGGCCAGCTCAAAACCCTTGAAGGCCGCCTTCCTCTCCTCCACCTGCCGGGAGAGCCCCCTGTCGTCAAGCCCGACAAGCCCCCGCACGAACTCGATGCCACCTATAATGTTACGAACGGCAAGCCCCAGCATAACAAAGACAAGCTCAGCCACGGCATTGGCGTTGGCCCCTGGCGTGTTGAACACGCAGATCCCGGCCTCCGTGGCCTTGGCTACGGTGATGTTGTTCACCCCGGCCCCGGCCCGGGCCACCGCGAGGATGGAAGGATAGTCCGCTGTGTCGAGCGGCGCGCTCCGGACAATGAGCGCGTCCGGTTTGTCTTGCTGGTTGCCCGTGCTATAATTTTTACCAAAAAGTTCAAGTCCCTCAGGCGCGATACGATTCAGTGTCCGTATCCGAAATTTTTGCATGATCTCCTCCTGGGCAGGCAATTCCATTTCTAAATCAAGAGTTAATTTTTGGAAGCGCGACTCTAAACGGCAGTATACTTAAACCACTGCGCTTTATATTCTCTGGAGCAACAAAAAAAACCGTGTATTTAATAATTGCAGTTTGCCTTCTGGACATGTCGGAACCGGGAGGAATGTTAGGGAATGTTGTCCTCCGGGTTGCTCTCACCCACCCCCGGTGCGCAATGGCTGAGACCGGACCTACTGCTCAACCTCCGGGCGATGGCGCCCAACTCTTGGAGAAACAATGCCTGAACTGCCATCCCATTGAGAAGTTGTCCCGCTACCGAAAATCCAGAGATCAATGGGAGCAGGCCACAACAAGCATGATCAGTGGCTATGGCGTGGTCCTGACAGAGTCAGAGAAGGAAGTCGTGCTTGACTATCTTGCCAAGATCAAAAGAAATAGCAGTGAATGACAAGTGATATTCTGAGCGGGCGCATTTTCTCGTCAGTTAAGAAAATTTGACTTTGCGAACGAGAGTTGACGTAGCTTTAGATTCGGCACGTTGAATCAAAAGCAAAAAAAAATTACTGGAGATATGGGGACTCGTAAACAGTCCCCCATAAACCGAGGTGTCATTCCGTATTTTCTGCCGTAGACGGATGAAGGTGCCACGTTGTTTCCGGCGGGAAAGGCGGCAGTATGGTGTCTTTTTTTTTGTGTTTCATAGTGGCCTGTGGTGCCGCCGAGCTGCTTTTTGGTCAATACACTCCCCCTACTGGTTGAGCAACCATTTTTCAAAAATGGGGTCCACCACCCGCCAAACCCCATCACGCATTTCGACTAAATCCACTTTCTTGAGTTTGGTAAGGCTGGCCTGCACACCTCCCTGGGAACCCAGGCGACAGGAGGTAAGAAATGATTGGCTGTACAGGTTGGCAGGCTTTTTTTTGGCAATCTCCCTCAATAGACGTTTTTGATGATTGGTCAACCCGAGAAACAAACCTTCAAAATCAACGGATTCCATCTCTATCAATAGGCTCTTAGCCTCAAGAAAACTATCCTGGTCTCCTCCCAACTCAAAATGGAGCATTGCCAACTTCTGAACATAATACGGATAAGCTTCGACGAATTCTACCAAGTCCTTTGCTATTTCTTCTGAGAGAATTTTTCCGCCGGCCGCATAGCGGTGGACCAGAAACGCGGCGAATTCGCCGGTCGGTATGGGTGGCAACTGAAAAACATAAACGCTCTTGTAAAAGGGACGCTTCCGATCTTCGAACATATCCCGGAGAATGGTTCTTCGGCTTCCCATCATCAGGAACGAAACCTGCTTTGCTAACTGCATGCCTCCCCGCAGCAGCGCTTCAATCTTTTTACTTTCCTTGAGTTCACAAATTTCTTGGAACTCATCCAGCACCAGGCAGGCTTTTATCCTCTGGGTGGCGCAGTACTCATCAAGCGAGGTAATGACCTGTTCCAAATGAATTTCAGCCGCATCATCGCCCAGGGCTACCGAAAATTCCGGCAGAGAGGTCGTGGCGCTGATCTCCATGGTCAACCGCAGACGCTTAAACGATTTGAGGATACGTTCGGCTAGAGATGTTTTGTCGGCAGCTCGACGGCCCAGCGCGGCCACGATTCCCCGGTATATCTTTTCCGCCACATCTTCAATCGAGGTGACGGAAAACAAATCGACGTAAATGAAAATCATGTCCGTCAGCATCTCACCAGCCACGACCGCCAAACTGGACTTGCCGTATCGTCTCGGGGCATACATCACCGTATGGATACCGGAGCGCATGTTTTGGCAAATAAGCTGCTTTTCTGACGCCCGGTTGCAGAAAGCGTCTCCTTGGGCCATGACCAGTCTGAAAGGGTTGCTCATATTATTGCCTTTAAATTATTGAGATTGAATTATTTGATTTCAATAATACAAGGCCTTGGGCGATTTTTCAACGGAATTTTGTTGGTCATAAAGACAATAGCAGTAACGGGACAAGAGCGGGACAGAATAGGCGGGGGCAAAAAAGAAGGGGCTACAGCCTAAACCGTAACCCCTTAATTTTCTTGGTGCCGAGACCAGGAATTGAACCAGGGACACGCGGATTTTCAGTCATATACCCCCGAGCTTCACAACCCCTCATCGTTGGGCAAATTGATGAAATTACTGTAGTAAATATTTTCCAGATTTTATCCAATTTTATATGCTTTAGCAGATTTTGGATATAAAGTCTCACACAGAGTCTCACACAACTTTTTAGCTGGTGAGTGTGTTTAATGTGCACCAAAACAACCCCTATTCCAATCTCTCCAGCTTGGGAAATCGTCATAATTCTTGTCTTGCTATAATCTTGGGAAACGACTGTGCTTGTTGAGAGACAGGACTTGCGGGCCAAATATTTTCAGCAAACAAACCCGGCACAATCTAACATTAGTGCTTGAGTTGTTCTTTGATGGCAACTGGGCCAGAAAATTAAAGATAATTGAAAATACAGGATACCGCAATCAGCCATTCACGATGTGCCAGGACGGTCACAAGGACGGTCCATGAATCACCATCGACCAGGGAAATATTATGTCCTTCCAGTCAGTTGGTCGATAGGACGATCTGGACGGTCTTTCTCCCTATGTTGCTCCGCATCACAATAGCCTGGCGTAACACCTACCTCAAGCTGTTGCCGGTTCTGGAGTAATATTCAGACGTAAGCCTACTCCATGCAACAGATTGAACAGGGTGCGAATTTCAGGGTTTCCTCGACGTGACAAGGTGCGATACAGGCTTTCACGATTGAGATGGGCCTTATCCGCTACCGCAGCCATCCCGCCATTGGCCTCGGCCACGTTGCGTAAAGCCAGAAGAAAAGTTTCTCTGTCTCCCTCTTCAAGTGCTGCATTCAGATATGCCGCCGCTTCTGCTGTATCTTTCAATGCCTCTATCAGGTCTTTTTGGTATTCGGTTGCATGTGCCATGCTAGTGCCTCCTTCGATGGTCTTGCAAATAATCAGTGGCTTGGGCAATGTCTCGTTTCTGTGTGTCTTTGTCGCCGCCAATAAGAAGCAGGATAAGCCGGTTATCTTCTTTGGCAAAATAGACACGATAACCTGGTCCGCAGTCGAGCCGCAGTTCCCATACTCCATCACCAAGATGTTTATGGTCGCCAAGATTGCCCAGACGGGCACGATCAATCCTGATACGAATCTTTGCCCGACCATTTATGTCCCGTAAGGCTTCGAGCCATTCCCGGAAAGGTGCTGTGCCATCTTCTGTTTTGTAATAGTCAATCTCGTATGGAAATACCTGCATGATTTACTTTAGCCTATAAGCTACAAATTAACAATGAAGTTTTCACACTCGTTCCATGACGAGAAAGCCTGTACCGGTGGTAATAAAATAGTATATCTCTACCGTAGCCTAGCATCCAATCTCACACCTGCCCTCTTTCCTCTCTTTCCAATAGCGACTGGCAATTCTGACCATTTGGTCATAAAGCAGGGGTTGTGATGAAAGTGTGGAGGAAACCGACTTGTGTAAGCAACAAGAATATAAAAAATTAAGGTTCCCCTTTAACAATTACACGAGTTGCTACGATGTCACCGGTAGACTTAACATCTATTGGGGAAGGTGCTCCACTTACCCGCAGACATGCGACCTCTTGAAAGCGCATGGCAACAAGTATTGAGGCCAGGACATGTGGCTTTGGCCCCATGGGTACAAGTGTTATCTCCCCGTCTGGACGATGGGGCGCGATCGTCTCGGCGAGAATTCGGTAGCATTTTTCAACGCTCGCCATCGGCAGTTCGAGAACGGGCTTTTGGGTCCGGTGATCATTTATTAAATCCTTGTTAATCTCTCGAGCCTTCGCAACATACTCTTTCGTCGATCCAGGTGCTGCCAAGAAGGCATAAACAGTATCCGCTTCAAGCTGATCAAGGATAGTCAGTGTGGCCAAGCCGTGAAACCCGAGCCCGAAAACCGCAACTGACTGTCTCAGACGATATGCCCGCCCTTCACAGCCCTGTATTGACGCTGTACTCCGGATGACCATAGGCTTTTTTTTCTCATCATCTTCCTCATCATATTTACCCATCGCATAAACAAAGTCGATGACCACGTCCTTGTTTGAGGCTGCAAACCTGGCCCAATTTAAAACGGTAGCATACCAGTGGCGCGACATGGAGGAGTAATCCAGGAGGATGCGAATAGGGCGATCATCAAGTGATTGGTTATACTTGTGGAGTTCTTCATAGATCGGTTTATCACCGTCTACGCTCAGAGAAATTGGTTCAATCCCCCACCGTTCCCGATAAAACTTATCATTTTCAGGTCGGTTCCCGGAATGTGGCTCCTCTGTGAAACCGAAAACAAGCGGGGTTGTTACAATACTGGGATTGATTCTTCTAGGAATGTGAATGCATCTCGACTCATACCCGCTGGCAAATAAAGAGATATCATATCGATCCTCACACACGGAATCAAAATCAATATCCAAAACCTGAATTGTTCTCATAAGTTATCTCCAATATCGAGCAACGAAAATTGTCTCGTCTCAGAGGAAAGGAATGTGCCTTTTTTTTTCACGGACATCACAAAATGCTTTTTAATTGTCGAAAGTTTCACGTCTTTCCCTCGTCGCGGAAGAAGAAAAAAGTGAGGCGCTAGGATATAGGCCAAATGAAATGTACCTTCCCTCCATGGCATTTCGTCTGGATTTCCAGCACCCACGTTTGGATGCAAGAGTCCGTAACCGACCGCCACGCGGATGAGCTTCCAGTCGTTTTCAGATACGGAATCGTCAATCGTTACCGATGAAACTTGGTCAGTTGTTAGTGGTTTACCATAGAGGTTGTCGTGCATGTAGTTACCTAACATGCAAAGAAATTCATGCAATTCAGGTCCCACATCCTTGAGGCTTCTGACCTGATTCAGCGTGCTGGTAGACAGTGTCCGCATGGCACGAGTCTGGTCTGCTGGCGAAATTAAAACAGACTTGTGTCTCCATGCCAAAACCCGTTTTTGCTCTTTGGCCCGAAGCATAAGAAGTGCGTTGAATATTCTGATCAAACGGCGCGGATTGCAGTCGGCACAGCGGATGGCCATTCTTGCGCCAGAATAAACCGTAGGCACTTTGTTCCCTTTTAACCCTTCCATCTCTTCGCGTAGAAGTAAGGCGCCATGAATCTTTCTGCTTATCTCATTCCGAAATCTTGGAGTTCCGATCAGCTGTCGTGCTCGTTCAACAGTTTCTGGTGATGCATAACTCTCCAATAGCTTTATATTATATGATCCAGCCTCCCAATTTTTTTGCTGCGCATCGAGAATTTTCGATTCACCCAATACATCAGTAGCGCTAGGGGCATCCTGACCACTATCAGATATCTCAAGAAGTTTTCGGAACAACGTCCTCCCGAATAATGTTCCGATGGTGTCCGTCTCCCCAGTAGCACGAGCGGTCATGACACGATCGGAGTCCATGTTGACGTATTCGAAGTCATGCCCATTCACCAAGTCGACCCCGATATTAGTAGCTAGGGTGTAATGGCAATAAGGCATAGTTGTCATTTTGATAAATAAATTATCTGGATAGGCACGCATGTGGGAGTTGATGATCCGATGGTCCATCTCATCAAGGAATTCAGCTTCATCAATACAAAGAAGCCACGTGCAATTCGGATTAATGGAGAGAAGACGAGATAATTGCCTTATTCCTTGGCGTATTGGAGAAAAGAGATCTGTGCCGAAGGCAAGGCCCTCCGGCATCTCCCCGGCGGGGAGTTGGCCAGATGCTCGTTCTCTGAGAATCTGAATCTGTTTGCGATAATCGGTATCTTCCAAATGCTGCCGAAGTTGCAGAAGGTCGTCGAATATCAAATTTGGCTCAACAATCCAGTCTTTTGAAAGTTTGTGAGCCAGTTCCCTTTCTGCCTGTGCCTGTTCAGCTCGTCCATCTACGTAAGTTGAAATGCAACTTTCGGCAATGGGGGTAAAAGCAATACAACCAGCTATATTGAGACGCCACTGGAATAGCTCTTCACGTTCTCTCTCGTTCAACCATGGCTTATTTTTCAGGCCACCGACCCATTCCAATCTTGTGGGGAGGTAGATACCGATGAATTCTTGATCTCGAATTGCCGATTGAGCTCGTGGCTCATCTCGTGATTGAGCCATCCAGGCGAGATGGTCATGTGACAGCATTTTTGCCAACGCTGTTTTGCCCTGGCCGCGCGCACCGAGCACTACATGATGTTTAGCCGATAGGAGCCGCCAAAACGCCTGAGTAGGGATGAATGTCTCAACCAATTCCTGCTTAGACAAATTCCGGGCGTTGTCGACTTCGAAAAGATTTCTCCTGTGCCTTGGTGTCTCATTTTCCATGGCTTAACTCCATTAGTATAAAATCAAACCCTTTCGGGTCTGATACATGGTCTGTCGTTTTAACTGTAGCGCCATCCGCTCAAACGCTGCAAGCGCGCTGTTAAGAGGAAGATATTCCAAATCAGGAAACGCTTCGACAATTTGACTCCAAAGTATGTGGTCATGCTCCGACAGCCACATTCTGACATAGGGCTCCAGGCGCGCATCC
>JANNQL010000008.1:0-12711 GCA_031400755.1 Pseudomonadota bacterium
GTTCATGGTGGCTTCGCCCAAAGCGCCAGTGACCTTCAGGGAGACATCAGGACGATGGGACATCAAGATCAACTTCTGGGCACGAAGCGCCTCAGCCTGCTCCAGCGCAGACAGCCTACGCGGCCCTTTCACCCAATAGTCTCGGCGGAACTGCTGGTTGACCATAAAGTCACGCACCGATTCACGGAACATGGTGTCGGGGATGTCCTTGAGGAAGGTCTGCTGCTCGGCAGTGAGGTTCACTGCGTCGATATGGTCGAGGTAATGGGCAGAACAGGCGTAGCTCACCTTGGCTGGTTCCAGCAAGTCTGCCATGCTGGCAAAATGCATGGGGAGCCAGTCCCTGTTGAAGTATTCGTGGGCAAGATAATGGAGGTTCTGTTCCTTGATCTTCTTAATGCGCTCAGCGATTTGCGGGTTGGCTCGGGCATAGGTCGGGTTGGTCGCCAGCAGCTTCTCTGTGAAGTCCAAAGCGCCGCCGATGCGATTGACAATCCCGTGTCCCTCGACCCCAATGATCTCAGCGTGCTCGGTCATCAAGTGACGCATGGGGGCAAAGGCAGCCCAGCCAGGAAGAGTATTGTAGCTGATGTAGAGCACACCGCCGACCTTGAGCTTCCGGCGGATAAAGTCCACAATGACATAACGGTTTTCATCGGAGATCCAGCTCCAGATACCGTGGATGCCGATGTAGTCGAATTCCGGCAAATTAACGCGATTGGCAAAGTCGGCAAAGGCTTCGTCATAGAGTTTGGCGTCGGAGCTGGAAACATGTGCCAAATCCTGGGCAAACCCAGCTTGAGAAGGATTAAAGTCCGTGCCGTGCCATTGGGTCACAGATGCCGCGGCGTGAAGATTAACGCTCATGCCTTGACCGAAGCCGAGTTCGCAAGCGGTGCCCATTTCGGGACAGACCAGACCAGCATTAAGGAATGCCAGTTTTACCCGCTTGGGGTTAAGTTCCTGATAGTATCCAAAGGTGTAGCCAATGTCGGCCACATAGCCGGCAGTCCAGTCAGTCATATCAAAATCCTCTGATAGGTAAAAAGGGGGTCAAAGAAAAACCCCATCCCGGCGATATGCCAGAATGGGGCGTTTAGACCGAATCGAAGTTGAAGCCTTACGAGAGAAGAGATTGATTGATCACCAATCCTGACATGTCTGGCTTTTCCTGCGGTAATGCATCCTGCAAAGCCTTTGCATAAGCTATACGAGCAGTTTGCAGAATAGCACCCTGAGCATTTAGTCTTTGAATTTCAGCATCGACAAACTGGAGACTCCCAAGTTGCGCTTTAGCTTCGTCGGATAGGTGGTCCAGATCGTAATCTTTGTCGTCAATTTTGATTGTTGGCATTTCTATCTCCTTTCATAGAAAAACCCCACCTCCTTGTGAGAGATGGGGTTCTGATTTATGCACCCCCCGGTGAGTTGGGGGATTACCTCCGAGGGAGATTAGGCGATCATTACAAAGTCAGCAGCCACAACAGCTGCCGTTCCAGTCAATGTTCCCACCAGAACAACGTCAGCAGCGGAGGCGGCGGTGTCTGCTCCAAGTGTGTCAAGATTTTCTGTTACTTGGTAAACATAGGTATTACCCGCATCAAAGGCAGCGATAAAGAACATATTACCAGTTCCTGTAACTGTAAGGCTAGTTGCTGCATTACCCGCAGTTCCCAAATACTTGAACAGTTCAGTACCAGTCGTAGATGCACTCAGGTCAGCGGTAGTTTCATTACCGCCAGTCAGGATGTACAGATCTTTAGCGGTTGTAGCAGCCAAAGCAGCTATATTGAAGGCAGCAGCCGTCACGAGGGAAACGGCTGAAGTTTGAGTCACAGCTGCGGCAGCTGCGGCAGTAGCAACAGTCGTGTAATCAAGATCCAGTTTCAGTATATCTTTAGCAGAAGTGAAGCCTGTGATCGTATCGCGATTCGCTGCAGCCGTTACACCACTCAGGCTCACGATATCAACGGCGGATGTCGTTTCAGTCAAATCAATGACGTCAATACCTAAAGCACCAGTGATAGTATCAGCGCCTTCACCGGCTGTGATTGTATCAACACCTGTACCACCAGTGATGGTATCGTCTCCAGTTCCGCCGGTTGCGTAATTAACACCATTTCCAGTGACAATAGTATCGTTACCAGCCCCACCGACAATGTTATCCCCTTGTGCTGTACCAGTTAATGCGTCATTACCACTACCACCGGTCAAGCCTATTCCATTTGTAGCTGATAAAGCGAAATCAAGTGTCAATACACCTGTTGCAGTCGAACCGTTGACATTTGTATTAATTATTGCAGCTGTAGCCGTTGATGTGATAGTTATTGCTGCCGCTCCTGCCAAATTCAATGTAGACCAATCCCCGTGAGCAAGAGTCGAAATAGTTGTTGTCCCCGTACCAGTATTAGCAGTCAGGTTAATAGTTTCAGTACCTGCAGAAACCAAAGTAGCCATGGTAACGGCAGTATTGGTTGTGCTTGTAGTTAATGATAGAGTATCTGAAACACCTGGTACTGTTGAACCTTTGATTCGCAGATCTAGTGCGCCAGTAGCAAGAACTGTAACAGCTGCAGCTTGTGTTGCATTCATATCAACGATAGTTGAAGAGCCACTAGTTTGGATCGCTGTAATGGTTGAACCAGTAATAAGGTCCATATCAATATCGGTAGCAGCAGTGGCTCTCAGGACTTCAAAATTGGAGAATTGAGCCCCGGTTACTGATGTCAGAGCGCCGTTAGCTGAAAAATTGATTACGTCAGCCGTACCGCCACCAGCATTGACTGTGGCAGTCGTTGCAACCGCCGCCCCGGCAGTTACCACGTCATCCCCATCACCAGTTGCTGTGGCAACGGTACTTACACCAAGAGTTATCGTATCAGCACCCGTACTGCCCGTGTAAACAAGCCCAACATTTAAAGCTTCGCCGATCGTCAGGCCACCACTATTGGCGCTAGCATTTATCGTTGCAAGCACAGTTGTCGTATCAGCAGTAATTGTCACCAAGCTATCACCCTTCACAGTCAACCCGGTCGCACCTCCAACTGTAAGAGCAGCAATCGTCGTTTTCACATCAGCATCAATAGTTACTGCCGTTGCTGCACCAGCTACAACAGTAATCCCTGAACTTGCTGTTCCAGTAGAACTAAGATTCAAGGTTGTCGCTGTCGCATCTGTTAATGTACCGCCAGTAAGACCATTAATGCTAAGACCGAGTACACGAGTAGCCGCGGCAGCTGTCACGGTACAATCTTGAGCACTGCTCGCCAGTGTTAATGATGTCAGCACATCGGAATTAATAGTTGAAGCGCCAAGATTCCCTGCGATTGACACTGTTGTAAGCACATCAGTAACCGCATCATCATCGAAAGTAACGTCAGCTAAGGCTGTCAATCCATCACCAATTGCGACAATGCCACCGTCAAGCACGGCAACAGTAGTCATAGTTTTGTTGGTGTTAATAGACAATATATCACCAGCTTCGCTGCCACCTGTAGCTGTCACAAGCCCGGTAATACCTGAAATCCACGTATCGTCACCATTAGCATTAGTTACGGTTGCCGAAGAGCCCGTTGTAACTGTTAAATCATCATTACCTACTGCTGACACCTGGAGCGCCATCGTGTCCGCACCAGTTATTACTGAGGGACCATTTCCTGAAACACTAATATTAGCTGTCGTTAGGCCTGTCCAAGCAGATACATCAGCAGTAATACCAGCACCGGTTGTATTAATTGATACAGTCTCAATATTGGCAACCGTAGCACCACCAGGAATAGCGGTACCTGTTATGGTAGCAGTGAGAGAGTCTGTACCAGCACCACCATCAATTTTGTCAAATGCCGACCATGTATCGATTGTGCCGCCAACAAAAGAGTCGTCGCCAGAACCGCCGGTGAAGGCAGCACCAGTATCCACACCTGCGGTGAGCGTAAAGGTCTGGCCCGCAGTAGCGGACGCAGGCACATCAGCTTCCTGCAATTCCGAAAGGTTGGTGCTGGTGTTGGCGGTGTTGGTGGAGTAAACGTAGGCCGTAGAAGTGCTTGCGTTAAAGGTATCGGCGGCGGCGCCATAGGTGGCGTTACCCGACAGGGTGGCGAAGGCATTTACGGCATCGAGGATCACCCGGCCATAGCTGCTGGGATTGGCGGTAAACTGGGCCGTCAAGTAAGCCGTGCCCGCAGTCAACGCATCGCCGGTGAGACCAAGGTTAGTGGCGACGGTGGTTGCCAATGTGGCGGCGTCTGTAGAGACCAGGCTGGCCAGCCAGTTGGCGAAGGTGGTCATGCTCGCTGTGGTTGTGCCCGCGTATTCCTCAAAGGCGGTCAAATAGGTGTTGCCTGGTGCAGCGCTGAACAGCGCCTGTGTCAGCCGGACGATCTGGACTTTGGTGGTTGGGGGCAGAACAATAGCCATGATTTTTTCTCCTTTCTACTGGTTAGAATAATTGAATTGCCCGAATGGACAATCTCTCCCACACTACATTAAAACTAAATAAATTAAATTAAGGCGATTACATAGCATTAATTATGAAGCTTGCCTAGTACAATTTAACAAATTGTTTCGGCTTGTTGGGTTACGCTACGCTAACCCAACCTACATAATATTGCAATTCATGGCCCGGCAGGTTGTTGCCGGAGATCAATGGCATAATTCCGGCCCCAATCAAAGCCATGGGTCGAGGGGACGCTGAAGTCAAGCGTCAGGCTGTTCCAGTGAAAAAGCACTTCCTCCCCGCCTAAGAGCTGAAACTGAAAGGTATCGGCGGGCAGGATCGTCGCCTCGCTCCAGAGGCCGGTGCTAAGATTGCGCATCACCAACCGGCTGCCGGCCTCGATCTGACCAACCACAAAGAACCGCTCCTCCAAGGGGGCGCCAAAATCAGCCACGATGAGGTAGACATAGGGTTGCCCGGCAAGGAGCGCCACACTCTCGGCCATAAAGGCGATGCCGATTTCGGTAAGGGAGGTTGAGAAGATGTTGCGCCCAACCCCGGCGACCCCGGTGAGTTCGTCCCGGAGCATATTATCGAACAGGGCGGTCAGGGCGGTATCGGTATCAAGGAACTTGTCAAAGACTAAGGCGGCCAAGGTCTCGTCGGCGCCAGCCGCTTCATAGCCGGTAGCGGCGATCCTGTCCATAGGAGTAAGACCGTCTGGCGTGACATGGCTGTAATAGAGCTTGGTCAACATATCGCGGCCATGGTCCAAGGCTGCGGTCTGTAGCTGGCCATTCCAGGCCAGGGGCGGCAGGCCTTGATCGAGCAACCAGGCGTCGCTGCCGAGGGTGGCCATTGCCGTTTGCTCGGAGATGCCGAGCCGGGCCATGGCCTGACGGGGGTTGCTCCGCGCCTCGTTGATCGACTGCCAGAGAAGATAGGCCTGAGTAGTCAGGTCGCCCTTGGCCTGAGGCGCCGCCTGGGCTACTGGCCCGGCGGCTACCGACCGCAACGGGGTCAGAGCCACGAACAGGAGCAGCAGTATCAGGCTGGGGAGGCGAAGTATCTTCATGTTTGGTTAAGTATTTGGTCGGTCTTGCACGAAAAGTTTGCTCGGGTCGGGGACGGCACGGTTTCTTATTGTTGTGGGGTTTTAGCAACAAGTGTGCCAGAGTTGAAAAAGATTGAAAGAAAGGACTGAGGACTTAGTGACTTGGAAGTCCTAAAATACCGTTTATTAAATATCGAAGCCTCGTCATTCCGGCATGGTTTTAGCCGGAATCCAGGTTCTTTGCTGGATACCAGCTAAAATCATGCTGGTATGACGGCAAAGCTTAAACGGTACTTTGATAACTTCCAAGACCATTAGCACTGAGGGCAGAGGGCGAGAGACTTGGCTTACGCCTCTATTGTTGATTGGCTGAATTCAACCAACTGAGGCGCAATTCAGCCAGCGAGATCTGTGTGCATGTGGGTTTGTTTAATTTAAACCACAGAGAAAATAGGGGGCGACTTGCCTTTCCTGTTACTATGTTTTTGGTTTACTTGACTTTTCCCTGGGACGTTGCTAATCTGAATTTATGGCTACAATTACATTCGACACATTGAAGTTTGTTAAAAAAACTTGAATCAGCAGGCATGCCGGCATCAGAGGCGGAAGCCATTGCCGAGGCATTTTGCGAAGCATCCGGTGAGGCTGATCTTGTCACCAAGAAAGACCTGCAGATAGGGTTGGGGCCGATTCACGCTGACTTGACCCTTGTAAAATGGATGCTTGGCATTCTGCTGGGTGGGGTAGTTGCGCTTATCCTGAAGTCCTTTTTTCCGATATAACCCCCACACACAAAAAAAGGATTTATTTTTGAAAGCTGCCAGAAGTAACCCCCTTTTTGCATTAGGTTTACTTGCCTTTCCCCTGGGACGTTGCTAATTTGTATGTATGGTTACAAATACCTTTAACCCCTTATTCTAATGACAACTACCACCTTCGACACTTACAAATTCATCCTAAAGCTCAAGGATTCCGGCATGCAAGAACAGCAGGCCAAGGCGATCCTCGAGACCATCCAGGAAGCGCACGAAGCCGCCGACCTTGTCACCAAGCAGGATTTAACCGCTGCACTCGCCGAGACCAAGCTAGACATAATTAAGTGGGTGGCGGGGATGTTGCTCGCCCAATCAGCCATTATCGCCGCGCTCGCCAAGTTACTATAAGCAAGCTTTACCTGTGAGGCTCTTGCAAAATGACCGTCATCCCCGCATGCTGTTAGCGGGGATCCAGTTCCATCACGGCAGTAAGATCGAGATTCCGGCTAACAGCATGCCGGAATGACGGCTTTACTGACGGCTTTTTCTCTTTTTGCAAGAGGCTCCTGTTTATCCTATTTTAGGAGTTAACATGCCCACTATTAGCATGTTTTACGGAATCATCATCCAAATGTTTTGGGATGAGCATGGGCCACCGCATTTCCATGCGACTTATGGTGAATTTGAGACTTTGGTCGATATAAGGACATTGGCTGTCATTAAAGGAAAATTACCGCGTCGTGCGATGACGCTGGTTCTGGAATGGGCTTCGCAGCACCGTGAAGAATTGATGGAGGATTGGGAACTATGCGAACAGAGACAGAAACCCCACAAGATCGAACCGCTGGATTGATTCCCAGCTCCCCTTGGCGAGTTGCATCATGTGTACCCTTGCCCGGATTCCGTTTGCGAGTGACATTTATGGATGGCTCAGCAGGGTATGTGGATCTCTCGCGTCGTGTAGCAAGCCCGCATGCCGGTATTTTTTCAGTTCTCAAGGATGAGACGCTTTTTTCCCAAGTGTATGTGGACTATGGTGTTGTGACATGGCCTGGTGAAATTGACCTTGCGCCTGATACAATGTACGATGCTATTCAGCAGCAAGGAGAGTGGATTTTGGGTCTGTAACCGATGCAAGACAAAAAGACATAATGGTTGAAACGAGGGAATAAAAGAACAGACCTGCCATCCTTGCTCGCGTGGGTTTACTTGACTTTTCCCCGGGTCGTTGCTAATCTGACTTTATGGCTACAATTACTTTTGATACACATAAATTTGTCCGTGATCTTCAGGCATCAGGCCTTGGCGAAAAAGAATCCGAGGCCATCACCAACGCCATTAAGGACGCCCAGGCCTCGACGGATATAGCCACAAAGGGAGACATTGATTTATTGCGTCGTGACATGCGCGAAATGGAATTGCACTTGATGCACACGCTAACATTGCGCATGGGCGGCATGCTGGCTGCTGGCATGACCATCGTCGCTGCCTTGGTAAAATTGCTGTAAATCCCACAATCAAAAAGGGGCAGTTCTATTTAATCAACCATTTTTCAACCGATTCACTCCGATGCTCCCTGACCCCATCTTGGCCTATGCCGGGATGGGGTTTTCCTTTGTCCTTCTCACGCTTCTGGCCCTCTTCATAATAAGGCCGTACGCCATTTGTTGAAAAATAAATCGTAAAGCCTACTCCAGGCAGAGTATCAGCCGTTTCCCCAAGACTGCCGCTGCCCGGTCAAGCTGCCGAAGCGTTGGCCAATGGTGTGGATTTTCGAGCCGCTGAGCCGCAGGCCATGAGGTGTCAAGCGCTCTGGCGAGCACTGATAGTGGTTGATCACCACGTTCCTTGCGGATGAGGAGGGCCGCCTGCACCTGTGTATCTGGGGCAATCAACCTTATATCGTCTCCCTCTACTAGGGATGGATAAGGGATTTCATGGCCATTATCTAACCGAAATCCAAGTATGCCACTTAGCGCTTCTCTGGCGTTCAACTCCGCCTCCTCAATGGTTTCACCGTCAGTCATTGCTTCAGGGATGTCAATAAACTGAACAAAATATCCGCCTTCTGGCTCCTTTTGAAAGTGGGCCGGGTAAATTAGTTTCATTTGAGATTAACTCCCGTTTGTTTTTGTAGGCCAGAAATCAGACCGGGCTTTAAGTCCCGGCCGCCATGAACTGGCACAGATACCGCGAGTCCTTCATACACCATGATATGATGACTACCATTGATACGATCAAGCCGCCATCCGGCTTCTTCCAGCTTCTTTATGCTTTGCTTCCCGTTCATGTTTAGTTGATATATCAATTTTGATAATAAAGCAAGACCTAGCTCACAATAAATGAAATATCTTGAACAATAGTATCAATAATAATATCATTACGCATGAAGAAAATCCTTGGAATCCTCAATGCCGCACGAGCAAATCCAGCAAACGTCAAGTTTTCTGATTGGTGTCTTGTTTGCGAGCACTTCTTTGGAGCACCACGGCGGAAGGGAACCAGCCATTGCGTGTATAAAACCCCTTGGCTTGCAGACCCTCGGGTTAATATTCAGCGCCAAGGAAACATGGCCAAACCATATCAAGTTCGCCAGGTCTTAAAGGCGATCGACAAACTGGAGCATGAGCATGGCAAATAAAGACCACTACACCTATCGCGTCACCTGGTCCACAGAGGACCAGGAATATGTCGGTATTTGCGCCGAATTCCCTTCTCTCAGTTGGCTTGCCGAGTCTCAGGAGGAGGCCTTGGCCGGAACCATATCTCTAGTCGCCGACACGGTGGCCGACATGGAAGCGAATGGAGAGCGTGTTGTCACGCCGATAGCGGACAGGACCTACAGTGGCAGATTCATGGTCCGTGTGCCGCCGGATACTCACCGTTCGCTAGCCATCAAAGCTGCTGAAGATGGTGTCAGCCTTAATCGAGTCGTCAGCGAAAAACTGGCAAGCACATAGCCTTACTTTATGTTTTGGGGGTTACTGTTTGGGCCTACTTGACCTTTCCCTGGGACGTTGCTAATCTGCACGTATGGCTACAAATACCTTTAACACCTTATTCTAATGACAACTACCCCTTTTGACACTTACAAATTCATCCTAAAACTCAAGGATTTCGGCATGCAAGAACAGCAGGCCAAGGCGATCCTCGAGACCATCCAGGAAGCTCACGAAGCCGCCGACCTTGTCACCAAGCAGGATTTAACCGCTGCACTCGCCGAGACCAAGCTAGACATAATTAAGTGGGTGGCGGGGATGTTGCTCGCCCAATCAGCCGTTATCGCCGCGCTCGCCAAGTTACTCTAGCCATTGGCGGGAGTGGGGGGGATTGCCCCGAAGACGCGTGGTTATTGCTTCACCCACACACCTACTACTGTGGGTCGCTGGCGATCCTGACCGGCTATCGACAAAAGCGCGCACCTTTTTTTCTCTTCTTTTTTATCGCAAAATCCTTTGCTGCAACAACGTCTGGATATCCCTCCGACCATCCAGTACAGTGTGAACAATGACGCTGTCAGAGCTAATGGTATAAACAATCCGATACGGCTTGAAGTGGATTTCCCGATATTCACGGATACCGATTCGCTCCAGTTCCGGCGGAAAGTGGCCTCGTTCAGGCATTTCAGCCAAACCGGCAACAACGCGCTCCAATCCGTCCAACAGCTTATCGGCCCGCTCGGGCGACTCGTTCAACTCGATATACCGATGGATGTCGTAGAGGTCCCACTCAGCCACCTCGACCATCACGACGCGATACTTCACAACTGCCGCCGCCGTCTGATTTTATCTCTTACGCCGGTAAAGACGGCATCCAGCGGCTTGACTCGTCCCGCCTCCAAATCCTTGCGGCCTAAAGCAAGAATCTTCAGTAGCGCCAGACTTTCCTGAATACGCTCGTATTCGCCAATATCCTGAAGGACCGCCTTTGCCTCACCATTCTGAGTAATTACGATAGTTGACTGATTTACAGCTATCTCGCGAATGATATCGGCGGCATGCGCCTTGACGTAACTGATTGGTTTGACTGTGTGTTGAAGCAACATATTCGCCGTCCTCCCTGAGGTTGTGGTTTTAATTCAGTCTACATTCAGTTCTGTGAATTGGCAAGGAGAATGAAAAAAAGTCCTCAGTCCTTCTCTTCAAAACCCCCATTCCCAGCCAATCGAGGCCCGCAAGGGCGGGCCGGCCACAGGGCCGAAGATGTCGGACTGCTGGTAGTCCTGGTCCAGGAGATTGCCGACCCGCAGGGTCAGGCTGTCATGGTCGGGGCGAAAGCCGGGGCGACGGTAGGTGAGGTCGATGAGCAAGGGGTTGGAGTAGCTACCCGCCACTGCCCCTTTTTCGTAGTTGAACTCCTGCTCGCCGCCGGTGCGGCCGCTGACCGACAGGTTGTGGCCAGGGCCAATCTTCCAGTTGAGCCCGAGGTTGGCCAGCCAACGCGGGCCCTGCTCAAAGGGCGTGGACCATTCTTCAATCACCGGCACCTGCGTACCGTTCGGCCGGATAATATAACGCACGATGCGGAAGCGCTCCTCGCCGCTGGCGGCAGCCAAAAGGGTCAGGCCGGCGTTCAGTTCCAGGGCGCGGCCCAAGGGGGTGCGGAAGGCCAGTTCAACCCCATCCGTTTGCTGAGCTGAGGGCAGCGAGAGGCCGCCGTAAGGGTCTTCGGTGCGATGGTCCTCCAGGCTGCTCTGAAACAGGGTCAACTCCAGCAATTGATCAGGGGTCGGGTTCCAGGCCAGTTGGGCGCTCGCGGTGCGGATCGACTCCGGCTCGAATTGCAGGTTGTCAAAGAGCTGGCTTGAGTAAGGGCTGCGGAAGGCGGTGCCATAGGTGGCCTTGAAGCGGAGGGTGTCGGTCAGGGGGCGGTTGAGGCCCAGGCTATAGGTGTGGGTGGAGCCATACTGGCTGTGATCGTCCAGGCGACGCCCCGCCCACCACTCGGTCTCACCCCATTGATAACGGAACTGGCCAAAGAGCGAGGCGAGGTCGTTGTCGAAGTCGGCCTGTCCCACCCGGGGGACGAGCAGGTTCTCGGGCGCCAAAAAATCGGGCAGAAAGCCTTCCCGGACCACAGCCCCGTCCACCATGTTCCGACGCCAGGAAGTGCCGACGGTGAACAGGCCGCGGGACAGCAGCCGCCGGTCCCAAAGCATCTCCAGATGGACGACCCGGTTGCGCTGCTCGCGGGCGATGTCGGCATCTTTGATGCGGTATTCGATCTCCTGCAGGAAACCGGACACGGTATAGTGTGACGGCCCCTTCACCTTACTGACCGTGGCCTTGAGCAGGTTGACCGGCGCCTCTTTTTCCCCTGGCCAGCGCAGGTCGCCGCTGACGTTTTGCATGACATAGCGCCGGGTGAAGTCCGACCAGCGGCCGGTGAGGTGCAGCCAATCGCCGTAGTTCATGGTGCCGACCAGCTCCCCGTAGTTGGAGGGATCAAGCGTCTCGCTCACGGTCTGGCCGGCGGTCTGGGCGACAGTGAAGTCCGGCGCATAATACTCTTCGCGATCACCGGCCACGGCCAGGAAGCTGTCCCAGTCCTGATGCGGCAGGCCCCAAGTGATCGTGGCGCTCTGCCGCAGATCACTGTCCACCAGCAGCCCGGTCTCAAGCCCTGGCTGCTGCCGACCACGCCGGGGCACGATGTTGACCACCCCGGCAAAGGCATCCGGCCCCCAAAGGATCGAACCAGGCCCGCGGACGATCTCCACCCGATCGACGGCGACCAGGGAAATCTCCCGGTCCAGCATCCCAAGGCTCTTGGTGACATCGGTGGTGATCGGCACCCCATCATAAAGGAAGAGAACGGAGTCCGGCAGACCGCGCAGGTAGGAGGCCGTTCCCCGGCCCCGGGCCGCCATGAAGAAACCGGGCTGCTGGGCCAGCAGTTCGGCCAGGGTCTGATAACCATGGCGCTCGATCTCATCACGACCGATGACCGTAACCATGGCCGGGGCGGCATCAGGGGCTTCCGGCTGCCGGGAAGCAACGGTCACCACCGGCAAGGTCTCGCCGACAAACATGAGCATGGTGTCCTCGGGCACCGGTAAATTATCATCGGACACCGGTAAAGTGGTAGCGAATAGGATGGAGGGGCAGAAGAAGAAGATTAGGACTAAGGACTTAGGACTGAGGACTGAGTGGAGGGAACAGCAGGACTGAGGACTGAGGGCTGAGGCCTGAGTCGAAGGGTCTACAATCAGGCCTTGCCTTTGGCGACAGATTCCAGCAGCGAGCGCGGCCAATCCGTTCACTATTCTCCGTCCAATCTTTATGATCATATGTTCTCCCTTCAGCATCCCCATCTCTTCCCTTGACAACTTCCAAGTAACTTCATTTTTATCCGTCATTCCGGCGAAGGCCGGAATCCAGTGTTTCGGTGGCTGGCAACCAATCTGGACCCCGGCTTTCCCCCGTCAAGCGGGGACTGAACAGAGCGCCGGGGTGACGGCGTTTTGC
>JANNQL010000009.1:0-57662 GCA_031400755.1 Pseudomonadota bacterium
GCCGATTCAGTCAGGCTGGCATCGCCCACTTGGCTTCGGAGGCCCAACTCGAAAAATTCATTGAGGCCCTGGATACGAAAGGCCGCATACCCTTCGACGCCACGGACCAGAGCATCGGCTTTAAAAGCGCGTAACTACTAAGGTTGTTTAGGCTGAAGGCTGAAGACTGTTATTAGCAAAAGAAAACTTAAGAAAGGCAAGGGCAGTAATCTCTTTTGCAATGTAAAAGTACCGCCAGCCCTTCAGCCTGAATGCCTTAAGTCTATCGACCTGAGAAGTTAACCTTTACCAGACCGTTCGTAATGCTCTCCCATGAAAAAATCACATTGCATACAACTTGCCAGTTTCATCGCAAAGCTGCCTTGCACCTTGCCGCCACAAAAAGTGCCGGCGATCCGCGCACAGTGGGTCCCATGATTTGGATAGGCGGGACAGACCCCAAGTTCCTGCGCCTTCGCCCCTCCCGCTTCACGCCCGCACTTTTTGAATTCCCAGCAATTCATCTTGCCCTCCATTTATTGTACCCGGTTCAGGTACTTATAAAATTCTGAATCAGCCGGAACGACCAGCCTGGTATTACCACCGATGGTCTGTTCGTAACTTTCCAGTGTTTTGAAGAAAGCGTAAAATTCCGGGTCCTGATTATAGGCCTCAGCATAAATTTTGGTAACCTCTGCATCGGCCTGGCCCTTGATCTGCTCGGCCTCCTGCCAGGCCGAAGAAGTGACGGTCTTCAACTCCCGGTCAACCTTGCCGAGGATCTCGGCCTTCTGGCCTTCACCCTGCGAGCGTTTCTCGGCCGCGATCCGCTTACGTTCCGAAATCATCCGCTCGTAGACCTTGCTTTGCACCGTATCGATATAGTTGACCCGCTTGAACATGACATCAACCAGTTCGATGCCGTATTTCTTGGTGGCCTGCGAGGCAATCTTATGGATCTGGGTCGCCATCTTGTCGCGGCCCAGGGTGATCGGCTCATCCTCGCCCCTCGACTTCGCCCACTCCCCCGGGACCCAATCCGAGCTGCGGATAATCTCCACCAGATCGTTTTTGTTGACCATGTCCCGCACGGTGGAATCGATGATATCGTCTAAGATGGTCATGGCCCTGGTCTCGTTATTGACCGCCTGCAAAAAGACCAGTGCGTTGGCAATCCGCCATCTGGCGGTAACGTCGACATAGACAAAGGTCTTGTCCCGAGTGGGGATCTGATTGGGATCGCCATCATGAATCAGGATCTTTTTATCAAAATAAGCGACCTCCTGCACAAAAGGCGTCTTCATATGCAGACCGGAGGCCAGCACCGGCTCACCGACCGGCTTGCCGAACTGGGTCACCACCGCCTGCACCCCTTCGGGCACAATAAAAAAACTGTTCCAGCCCGTGATCAACAGGGCGCCAACCACACTGATTATAACAACTTGTATGCTCTTATTCATAGAATCCCCCTTCCTTTATTGATTAACCTGGGCCTTGGCCGCAGCCGGGGCTGCCGCTTTGCCGAGATCGAGAAACGGCATGACTGAGCGCTGCTCCTTATCGATCAAGTAGACGGAGTCAACCTTGGGCAGGACCTTCTGCATGGTCTCCAGGTACATCCGTCTGCGGGTCACGTCCTTGGCCCCCTTGTACTCAGCAAGAATATTCAAAAAACGGGCCGTTTCGCCCTTGGCCATATTTACCCGCTCTACCGCGTAGCCATGGGCCTCTTCCAGGACCTGCTTGGCGCTGCCTTTCGCCTTCGGGATCACCCGATTATAGTTCTCCTCCGCCTCGTTGACCAGTCGCTTCATGTCCTGGTCCGCCTCGTTCACCTCATTAAAGGCCGGCTTGACCGCATTCGGCGGATTGACGTCCTGGAGTTTGACCGTGACAATCTTGATTCCACTCTCGTAAGTATCGAGTGTGTCCTGCAGGTCCTTGGCCATGGACATCTCAATAATCTCTCGATTCTGCAAGGCGTAATCAAAGTCCTGATTGCCCATCACCCGCCGAATTGATTTCTCGGAGACGTCACGGACCGCCTGTTCGGTATCCTTGACCTTGAACAAAAAATTAAGCGGATCATGGACCTTGTACTGCACAATCCACTCGACATCGATAACATTTTTATCGCCGGTCAAGATCAGGGATTCGGCCCCAAAGCCACTCTTGTCATAGACCGTTTTCTGGCCTGGTTTCATGGTCCGGAAGCCAAACTCCTGCTTACGCACGGTCTCCACATCGACCTTAATCAAGGTGTCGATAAATGGGACCTTGAAGTTCAGCCCGGGATTAGTGGTGGCCCTGATTTTGCCGAGCCTAAGGATGACGCCACGCTCGCCAGGTTCAATGGTATAAAACGATCCCGACAGGATATTGACCAGGAGGAGTACGCCAACCACCGTAAGCACCTTGGGCAGCACGGACCCCATACCAGGGAAAGGGCTGCGCGGCTCACTACTCTTAGGGCCGCGATCCTCACCGCCACCTTCAAAACTGTCCTTGATCTTTTTGAGCAGGGCGGCGATCAGTTCTTCCAACGAAGGCGGCCCCTTCTTCTTCGCCCATGACGGCGGTTCGTTTTGTATACTCATTGTGTTTGCCTTTTTTTGAGTAACTATCCAGCAGCACCACATCTGCGTTGTCATAGGCCTGCTCGCATAGCGCTGCTATAGCTCACAGGCCTATTCCGCGCATCTGCGGTGCTGCTGAATAGTTACGGTTTTGATAAGGTATGCCGAACGAACAAAAATGCCACGCAATTCAGTCCAATCCCCCTTGAGGGGACGCAGCAGATCGATCCTTTTACGATGCCATCAACTATCATTGATTTGCCGCCGCTTGACAAGCTTTTTCTCAAACGGCACAAGGACTTGCTGCCCTTCTAATGCCGCTTCAGCAGCCTTAGCCGTTCACAAGGGGCAGCAAATGAAACAGATACCCATAAATTGTAAACGTTCAGCAGCGCCACAGATGCGCGAAAGAGGCCTGCGAGCTATAGCCCCGATGACAAAGCAGATGTGGTGCTGCTGAACGTTTACCAGCCCCCCAGCGCCAACCACCAGGAAGCCACGACGATCAAAAAACTGCCAACGCCAAGGGCCGCCTGGCCCCAGCCAGACTGCAAGGGACGCCAGGCCATGGGCCAATGCCAGAGAAGCCCGCACAACACCCCAACTCCCAAGCCCCAGAGGTGGGCGCCAAAGTCCGTCTTTTCGCCCTCAGACCCCAGCATGGCCAGTAGTCCAGCCCCGGCCCCCAAGGGCAGCAAAATGGAGCGGGGGGCCCTGGCGCCAAGCATCCTGAGCCCGCACAGACAACCAATCACGCCAAAGACTGCCGTGGAAAAACCAACCGAACGATGACTGCCGCCCTGATAGAAGGCATTGAGATAATTGCCCACGGCGCCGGTGGTCAGGGCAAGCAGCCAGACCGCCCCAGTCCCGGTCTGGCCGGCCAGATAGGACAACACCAGGCCGCCCAGGGCAACATTACCAAGCAGGTGGCTGACATCGGCATGGAGGGTAAGCCCGGTCACCACTCGCCACGGCTCGCCCGCCGTCAAGACCTGCCGACTGTCGACAGCGCCCCGCTGAAACCAAGGGTTGTCCGCGCCCCATGGTCCGGTAAGGCCATGAAAGGCCATGAGTCCCGCCACCAGAAAAATCAGCCCCCAGCCCTGACTGGGCTCCAGAGGTTCCAGCGCCAAATCCTTGGTCAACGGCGGCCATTGCCGGTTTTCCTCCTCAAAAGCGGCCAGATGATGCCAGGCCAGCTCCAGATCGGATGGCGCCACCTCAAGCTGCCAGCCATCCAGGCCTTTAACTACCTTATGACTGATGTTGACCGACAAGAGCACCAGGGAGTAAAGCTCCACCTGGCCCTGGTCGCCATTGACACCGGGCAGGACAGCGGCAGCGGCCTCGATCTCGTCCGGGCACTCTTCAGGCTGACTCACGGCTACCACCATTTCCTGGTCAAGGCAAGTCCCCCCAGCAGGATCGGCTGATGGACAAAATAGATCAGCAGAGAGCGCCGCCCGCACCAGGAAAGTGCCCGACTGGGCCACAACGCTGAACAGTCAACCACCTGCCAGCGCAACTCCCCGCCGGGATAGATGGTATGCCCCAAAAAGACGCCAATCAACATAAAGCCAAACCAGGGAACCAGCGGCGCATAATCGACGCTGCTGTAGTCGTGCGGTTGCAGACCCAACCACAACAGCCAGGGATGATCAAGCCGCAGTTGGCTGCTGACCAGGGCCGCCGCCAGCACCAGGACGCCAACGATCAGGCTCAGCCGGGGCCGGCCCAGGAAGGGATAGGCCAGGATAAGGCCCGCCCCGATCAGATGCAGGACCCCGAAAATCACCATCTGCTCACCTACCGCGAGCCAAGTGGCCCCGGTTATCAACAGTCCCAGGCCCATCAACTTCAAACCCCGGCGCAAGCTCTTGCCAAATCCTGCGACCTGAGAGTCAGGTCGGGCGTTACTCAAGGTCAGAGATATCCCAGACACGACAATAAAAAATCCGGCGATGAACCGGGCAAACCAGTCCAAACCGCCGGATTGAAACTGGCCAAAGCCAGCAAAAAAAGCCAAGTCAAACAGAAAATTCGAGACCACCATCAGACCAACCGCCAAGCCCCGCAAGCAGTCAATCTCCCAGCGCCGGACCGTAACTATCCGGCAGCACCACATCTGCTTTGTCATAGGCCTACTCGCATAGCGCTGCTATAGCTCGCAGGCCTATTTCGCGCATCTGCGGCGCTGCTGGATAGTTACGCCGGATACAAAATTTTCTCAATCAGCCCCCTGGGCCAGGACCTCAAGCTGTCGGGCAACCTCCCGCGCCTTGTCTTCCCGACCCATTCCCTGATAGACATGCACCAACTCAGCCAGGGTCCGAGGATGGCCCGGCACCTTCTCCATAATCTGCAGACAGGCCTTCTCGGCCTCAGCCCAATTCTTCTGATTGCGGTACAATTTGGACATCCCGAGAAGGGCGTACAAATCAAAACCGACTTGCAGGCTGCGCATATAATGCTCGAGCGACTGGTCAAGCTTGTCCATATTCAGCATGGCGTCACCGACCCGGGTCAGCAGGTCCTGATTATTGGGCTCCTGCTCCAGGATCTTCGACCACCAGAAGACCGCCTTGTCGAGGTTCTCCATGCCCCGCTGACAATCGCCCAAGCCGAAGAGGGCAAAGGCGTTCCACGATTCGAGGCTGGCGGCCTTCTCATAGTATTCCGCCGCCTTTTCAAATTCCTTGCGACGACGATAGATGTTGCCGACCATGGTCAGCACCGCCACATAGCTATCATCAAGACTTAAGAGTTTTTCAAAATGCGCCAAGGCCTTCTCGTCATTTTCAACTTTATAGTAGAGGCTGCCGATCCCGAGTAAGGCGTATTTGTCATCACCATTGACCTCGAGGGCCTTCTGGTAAAAGCCCTCGGCCTTGTCGAAATTGCCAGTCTTGTTAAACGATTCAGCCAGACGCACCATGACATAGATATCGTCCTTATTACAGTCCAGATAACGCATCCAGTAAGGAATCGCCCGCTTGTGCTGCAGAATGCCCCGATAGGAATCGCCAATGCCGCGCAGGGCAAAGACATTGATCGAATCAAACTCGAGGACCCGTTCATAATAGGCAATCGACTCCTCATACTTCTTCATCTCGCGGGTGGTATCGCCCAGGCCCACCAGGATATAGGCATTCTTGCTGTCTAGTTCAAGGGCCTCGAGAAAGACCTTCTCCGCCTCACTATAGAGGTGTTTGCGCAGATAACTCCGCCCAAGCTTGCTGAGCCGCAGGACATCTTTTTTGGGCTTGCTCTTGATCGCGGTGAGTTCGGTGTCCGCCTCCGCCCATTTTTTATAGGCCGGGTGAATCCGGTCGATAGGCACAGTCAGCCACTCAGGAATTTCATAGGGATGATGCTTGGTGACCCAGGCCTCAATCCGTTCAGTGTGCTCTGGCAGGAATTTAACGGTCAGCCGATACTCTTTGGCGCTGACCACCTCATCGTCCCACCGGTAAAAGCTCCGGATCGACCCTTCAATCTGGACGCAGACGGCAAGACGCTCCTCCACGAGCTCCCGGGCCATTTTCTCGGCATCCGCCGCATTCTCCACTGTTGTCCATCCAATGTTCATGGTTTCTTCATCCTTTCTATAAATTTATCTATTTCGATACCATTCCAGGGACTTCTTCACCGTGATCGGAAAAATCCCAAGGAGGGCAAACGACATGATCAAGCCTGGTGAAAAAATTCCGGCCAGCGAATCGATCTTGGCCAGTTCCTTGCCGGCGTTGACAAAGACCATCGTCCCGGTCAACATGCCAAGCTGAGATACCCAATAAAAGGTGCCAAGCGGCATCCGCGTCAGCCCCATCACTAAGTTGATCACGAAAAAAGGGACTATCGGGATCAGCCGCAGGGTGAACAGATAAAACGCCCCTTCCCGCTCCATCCCCTGGTTGATGGTCGTCAGGACATTGCCGAATTTGGCCTGCACCCAACCCCGGAGCAAGACCCGGGACACATAGCAGGCAATGGTCGCGCCAATATTGCTGGCAAAGGAGACCACGACGGTGCCGACCACAAAACCGAAAAGCCCGCCAGCGGCCAGACCCAGGACCAAGGCCCCGGGCAGGGACAGCGCGGCCACCAGGATATAGACCCCCATATAGACCGCGATCACCAGCAGCGGGCGACTGTCGTACAGGGCCTGGAACCTGGCCTGGGAGGCCTTCAGATAGTCGAGGGTCAGATAACGGCCCAGGTCGAAGGAGACAAAGACCGCGATCAGGACGAGCCCCGCCACGACCAGGACAATTTTTTTCATGGTATCGCTCTTCATCTGTCGTTGATGCCGCCTGAACTCAGGTCGATAGTCCCCCCTCAGGTAAAGCCGGCGCCAGCCGCACAGGCATAACAATGGTCCGACACCGCGACTAGGTCTCCCACCTCAGGGAGCTGGGCCAACTCCGTCAGCTGACGGCGCACCCCGCCCATGGGCAAATCAAACGCCTGATTAAAATCACAGTCGTAGAGAGAGCCGTCCCAGGCCACCGAAATGAGACTGCGGCACATCACCCCGTCCAGGGCGCCGGGGTTAAAATTCCTGGCCAGACTGGCCATATAGTCGTCATAATTGCCAGCCCCCGCCAGCCAACGCTTGAACCTGCCGAGCGGCACATTGGCAAAGGAAAACAACTGATTAAATTCAATGCCCCACTTCTGGCGCAGCACCTGGCGAAACCTGGCCTCCAGGGCCTGCTGACCGCCAGGCATGAAGGCCCCGGTCGGATTGGACGCCAGATTAAGCGTGAGGCCTGTGCCCTCCTGGCCATAGCCCATACTGTTCAAGCGGCGCAGCATCGCAATTGAGGCCTGGAAGCTGCCCACCCCCCGCTGGGACTCGGCCTGGGCCTCATTAATGGCCGGAAACGAGGCGACAATCACCACCCGCTGCCGCAGGCAAAGGTCGAGCAGGGCCTCCTGCGTCTCGCCCTGCATGGCCACCAGGTTTGAGCGCAGGACCAAGCGGGGCGCATGCGGGGCCAGGCCGCTAATGAACTCAAGGAGATGGGGGTTCATCTCCGGAGCGCCGCCGGTAATATCAATGACCGCAAAAGAAAACCGCCTGGCGCAGGCAATGACCTGGGCCATGGTTTGCCTCGTCATGATCTCGGTACGGGCCGGACCAGCCTCCAGGTGGCAATGCCGGCAAGCCAGATTGCACAGACGTCCGACATTGACCTGCAAGGTCAGGGTCAGGGTCCGGCGCAAAGTGATGCCATGCCCGGCCAGGGTCTCGGCAAAGATAGGCAATCTGCCTGGCGGATTGGCGGTCATTGGCGTCTGCTCGCCGTTACTAGAGCGAAAGTTTGCCTGCAATATTGCGCATTTGCACGCCATGGACCAACGAGGCCCCACCCCGGATGGCGGTGGCGACATGGATGGCCTCGGTCATCTCCGCCCGGTTGGAGCCCTTTTCCAGGCACGACTTGGTATAGGCATCGATACAATAAGGACACTGGACAGCGTGGGCCACCGCCAAGGCGATCAATGATTTTTCCCGCTCGGTCAACTCCCCTTCGGCAAAGACCGCATTATAGTAATCAAAAAACTTTCTGGCCAGGTCCGGGGCCTCCTCGGCAATCTCGGCGAATTTTTGCAGATCGTCCGGCTGATAATAGGTCTCCATGCGCACTCCTTAAGGCTATTTGCTGAAAGCTTTCCTGCCAACCTATCTGAATTTCATCAAAAATGCAACGATAGAGGCGCATGGTCAGTCCAGCAATAATTTCATCCAGGGCCAGGCCCTTTCCGGCCCCCAACTCCCTGCTTCGTAGGTCTGCAACAGGCCGCCGGTCTTGGCGCAATCGGCTGCGGCGCTGACCGGGTCCAGAAACGCCCAGGACAATTCAATGCCGCTCTGGTCCCAGAACAACATATGATCACCGAGTATGCAATCGAGCAGGACCTTGCCATAGGAGTCAAAGGAGACCTCAGGGTCAGCCGGATAACAATACTCCATCTTGACCGACGACAGACAGAGCGTGGCGCCCGGGCCTTTGGCCTCAAAACGCAAGGCGATCTTCTCCTGGGGATAGATGCCGATGTCCAAGCGATTGGCAATGGCATTTTCGGCCAACATGCCTCTTAACATGGAATGGGGCACCTCTTTGAATTGAATAACAATTCGCGTCTGCTTCTCCTGTAGTCGCTTGCCAGAGGCCAGGTAAAAAGGCACCCCCTGCCAGCGCCAATTATCGACAAAGAGACGGGTCATGGCAAAGGTCGGCGTGCAGGAGCCAGGGGGCACGCCCGGCTCCTGCCGGTAGCCCGGCGCCTCGCGCCCCCTGATCAGGCCAGCCCGGTATTGGCCGAGAATAACCGACTCGGCCATGTCCTGGTCATTGATCGGCTTTAACGCCCTGAAGACCTTGGCCTTCTCGCTCCGGACCCGGTCGGCGCTGAGCAAGGCGGGCGGCTCCATGCTGGTCAAGGCCAAGAGCTGCATCATGTGGTTCTGAAACATATCGCGCAGTACCCCGGCCTGATCATAATAGCCGGCCCGATGCTCAACCCCCAGTTCCTCGGCCGCCATGATGCCGACATAGTCGATGTGGTTGCGGTTCCAGATCGGCTCGAAGATGGAATTGGCGAACCTGAGCATCAAGATGTTCTGCACCGTCTCCTTGGCCAGATAATGATCGATCCTGAAGATCTGGGACTCGTCGAAACTCTGGTGCAGGAGGGCATCAAGCTCGACTGCGCTCTGCAGGTCTCGACCAAAAGGCTTCTCCACCACTAAGCGCGCCCAACCGTTGCCATGCTGCCCCGCCTTTGCCAGACCGCTCTGGCCCAAACAATGACCTATGGGGGCATACATGGCGGGAGGGGTGGCCAGATAAAAGATGCGGTTGCCGCCCGTCTGCAAACGCCGATCAAGTTCAGCCAGGCAAGTAGCCAGACGGCCAAATGAGGTCTCGGAGTCGTACTCGACCTGGACATAAAAGAGAAGGGCGGCAAACTCTTGCCAGCGCGCACATTTTTGGGCACGAGCCTCCGGAATCGAGGCCAGCAGAGAGTCACGAAATTCCTGGTCCGTCATCCGGGTCCGGCTGGCCCCGACGATGGCCAGCTTTGGCGGCAGACTGCCCTGACAGAAGAGGGTAAAGAGGGCCGGCGCCAGTTTACGGGTCGTCAGGTCGCCGGAGGCCCCGAAGATGACAATGGTACACGGTTCAAGGCGGCCCACATCCACCGTACAGGCGCAGTTTAAAGGGTTGTTCGCAGGCATAGTCAATAGGCTGTTAGTTTGATCCGTTTCAGAGGTCATGCCGTATCGCCGAGCTTTGATCTTTTCAGGTAATTATTTCAAGATATTATGGAAGATTACCACCAAAAGTCAAGGCGAAAATGCGTCTATGACCGGACATTGCCAAGGGCTACCAAACAGACTGTGTGATCTCGTTCCAGCCTTACTCCACAGTGTGGTACATAAAAATAATACTTGACCCTGGTACTACAAATATGCGCATATATTAGTAGTACCTCTGATTCTGTCGCAGCAAGTCATTCCTGCGCTCCGGCGCTGAAAACTTTACTGATTGACGAAGGAGACACCATGACCTGGAAAAATCTGACGATTGGCAAAAAGATTACGGCTGGCTTCCTGATGATTCTTAGCTTATTGGTTTTTCTGTCGATCATGAGCTACCTTGGCGTTGGCAACATTGTGAAAAATGCCAAGGAGGTCATTGCCGGTAACAAGCTTGACGGAATTCTCGCCCAAAGAGAGGTCGACCACTTAAACTGGGTGGCGAAGGTGTCGGCTCTGCTTAATGATGATAGCGCCACCGAGCTCAAGGTAGAGACCGACCATACAAAATGCGGCTTTGGCCTTTGGCTCTATGGTGATGGACGGAAAGAGGCGGAAAGACTGGCGCCAAGCATTGCCCCGCTCTTACAGAGTATTGAACAGCCCCATAAGGACCTGCACGATTCCGCCGTTGCCATCCAAGGTGTTTTTGTGCAAGCCGACATGGGCCTGCCAGCAAAGTTGGTCGCCATCGAGGCGGCCCACCTGAACTGGGCCAGCAAGGTCCGGGACGCCATCATCACCAAGAGCACCACACTCGACGTGGAGACCGATCCCACCAAATGCGGCCTTGGCAAGTGGCTGGATTCAGACCAGGCAAAAACATCATACAAGAATGCCAGCCCGAAGTTCCGAGAGCAGTTTGACGCCATCCGCGAAGGCCACAATACCATGCATGCCTCAGCGACCCGCCTGAAGGAATTGCTGACCGCCCAACAGGTTGACGAGGCCGCTCTGGCGTTTAAAAATGATACCCTGCCAAGGCTCACCGCGACCATTGAAATCCTCAAGGGCCTGGCGACTGAGGCAGAAGCCCAGGTGGCCGGCAAGACGAAGTCCGAGAAGATTTATATTGAGCAGACTGTGCCCGCAGTCCATGCCGTGCAGGACCTATTGGCAAAAATCCGCCAAGAGGCGCGGAGCAAGGTCATGACTGACGAGGTGATGATCGCCGCTGCCACGAAGACACAACTCGAAAGCATGATCTTGGGACTGATTATCTTTGCCATGGGTTTAGGTTTCGCCTTGTTCCTCGCCCGGACTATCTCTGTCCTGCTGACCAGGGTTGCCCATCAAATGGCGGGAGAAGCAGCGGAGGTCGCTACCGCCTCCAACCAAATTATGTCCTCAAGCCAGGCCTTGGCCGACGGGGCCTCAAGCCAGGCCGCCGCCGTGGAGCAGATCTCCTCCACCATGGAAGAGGTAACCGCCATGACCAGGCAGGATGCCGAGAATGCGAAACTGTCCGAGGGCTTGATCAAGGAGGCCAATCAGGTCCTGCAAGAGGCCGATAGCTCCATGAAAAAACTGACCGCCTCCATGGACGAGATTTCCAAAGCCAGCACCGAGACCCACAAGATCGTCAAGACCATTGACGAGATCGCCTTTCAAACCAATCTGCTCGCCTTGAACGCCGCTGTTGAAGCGGCCCGGGCCGGCGAGGCGGGCGCCGGTTTTGCGGTGGTGGCCGATGAGGTCAGGAGCCTGGCGATGCGGGCAACAGAGGCGGCCAAGAACACCTCCAACCTCATCGAAGGCACCGTGCAAAAAATCAAGATCGGCTCCGATCTGGTCGCTGTAACCGAGGCGGCCTTCAATGCCGTCAACCAGTCCATTGGCAAGATAAACACCACGGTCGGTGAAATTGCCGGCTCCACCAAGGAACAGGCCATCGCCATCAGTCAGGTTAATGCGGCCATCAGCCAAGTCGATAACGTTATTCAGCAGACGGCGGCAACCGCTGAAGAGACAGCGGCCGCCTCAAATGAACTCAATAGGCAAGCGGAGGATATGCGGGCCTCAGTCCACGGACTTTTAGTCATGGTTGGCGGCAGCCTGGCCCAGACAACGGCCAAAGGCTTTACTAAAGACACAGGGCGGTCAACAAAACCTGTAAAGCCTTTGCCTCCTCCTGGGTCAAAGGTAACCCCACAAGCCGCTCAGAAGGCACTGCCCAAGCCCAAAGCTTCGAGCCCTTCCGGCAAGAAGAGCACGCCTCCGCAGGCAAAACCTGAAGAGGTCATTCCTTTCGACGACCAGGAATTTGAAGATTTTTAGCCCCCTGCCTGCTGCACGGCATGACCGCCGAACTCGCGACGCAAGGCGGCCAGCACCCGGTTTTCAAAGGCGTTCGGCTCCCTGGACTCAAAACGCCTAAACAGCGCCATGGCAATGACCGGGGCCGACACCCCGCTCTCGACCGCCTGCTGGACCGTCCAGCGCCCCTCACCGGAATCATCGACATAGCCCTTGATGGAACTCAAGTCAGCGTCCTTGGCAAAGGCCGGCTCCAGAAGCTCCAGGAGCCAGGAGCGGATGACGCTGCCCTGGTTCCAGAGGTGGGAGAGGGCCGCATAGTCCATGGCCTGACCGTATTGGGAATGCTCAAGGATGGCAAAGCCTTCGGCATAGGCCTGCATCATGCCGTACTCAATGCCGTTATGGACCATCTTGACAAAGTGGCCGGCGCCGGTGGGACCACAGAACATATATCCTTCCGGCGGCGCCAGGGCCTTAAAGATCGGCTCAAGGTATTCGAAAATTCGGCGCTCGCCGCCCACCATGGTGCAGTAACCCACCTGTAGTCCCCAGATGCCGCCGCTCACCCCGGCATCCAGATAATGAATCTGCCGGACCTTCAACATGGCGGCCCGGCGGATATCGTCCTTATAAAAGGAGTTGCCGCCCTCAACCACAATATCTCCAGGGGCGAGCAGCTCAAGCACCTGGGCCAAGTGCTCTTCGGTGGCTGATCCGGCCGGCAGCATCAGCCAGACGACGCGCGGGGTGGCAAGCTTAGCGACCATCTCCGGCAGAGAATAACTCGCCTCGGCCCCATCCCTAACCAGCTCCTCAGTCTTGGCAGGCGTCCGGTTATAGGCCACCACCTGATGGCCGGCCTGCAACAGCCGCTTGGCCATATTCATTCCCATCCGTCCCAGACCTACCATGGCAACCCGCATCATTTTCTCCTTTTTAAGTCAATAAGCCGACAGCACTGCCATTTACCAATACCGTTGCAACGATTTCAGCCTAGCAAGATTTGATTGACATCGCAACGCCAATCACAGATGATTTTAGTATCGAGGACTGAGTGCTGAGAACTGAGGAACGGCATGATCAGCACTCAGTCCTAGTATAATGTAACATGAATTGTTTCGGTTTTTTGTAGGTTGGGTTAGCGAAGCGTAACCCAACACCACAGGCACCATTGGCGTTGGGTTACGGCCAGACGACGGCCTAACCCAACCTACGATATTTGAAGCGTTACATTCTACTAGGCACTCAGTCCTAATAAGTCCCCTGATCCATAACCATGCCCATTTGTAGTATACCTTTTTTGGATGATCTATGACCACCTACGACTACGACATCGGCATCATCGGCGGCGGCGCCGCCGGGCTGACGGTAAGCGCCGGGGCCGCGCAACTGGGGGCCAAGACCCTCTTGATTGAAAAGGAGCAGGCCTTGGGCGGCGATTGCCTGCATTATGGCTGCGTGCCCAGCAAGACCCTGATCAAGACCGCCCATGTCCGCCACCTGATGAGTCGCAGCCAGCAATTCGGCCTACCGGCCTGCGAGCTTGCCCCGGTTGATTTCGCTTTAGTCACGGCCCGCATCCGATCGGTAATCGCCACCATCCAGCAGCACGACTCGGTTGAGCGGTTCTGCAAACTCGGCGTGCAGGTTGAATTAGGTAGACCGCGATTTATCGACGAGCACAGCGTCAGTCTGAACGGCCGCAACTATTCTGCCCGCTCCTGGGTAATCGCCACTGGCTCATCGCCTGCCATTCCAGCGCTCAAAGGACTGGAGCAGACCCCCTTCCTCACCAATAAGGAGCTTTTCAGCCTCAAGCATTTGCCCACCTCGCTCGCCATCCTCGGGGCCGGGCCCGTCGCTATCGAGATGGCCCAGGCCTTCTGCCGCCTCGGCAGCCAGGTCCATGTCATCCAGCGCAACGATCAGATCCTGAGCAGGGAAGACCGCGATGTCGCCGACCTGGTGATGGGGGAACTGGCCAGAGAAGGTGTCCGCTTTCACCTGCAAGCCCAGGTCAAGGAGGTCAGGTCAACCCCTCAAGGCCGGGAGTTGCTCTTCACCGATCAGACGGGCCAGGACCACTACCTGGCTGCTCAGCAGATCCTGGTCGCCATGGGCCGCAGTCCGAATGTCGATGATTTAGGACTCGACCGGATCGGGGTGGCCTACGACCACAAAGGCATCACTGTCGACCAGCGCCTGCGCAGCAGCCAGCCCCATATCTTTGCGCCTGGGGACGTCAACGGCGCTTATATGTTTACCCACGCCGCCGGCTACGAGGGCGGGGTGGTGGTCGCCAACGCCATCTTCCGCCTGCCCCGCCGGGCCGATTACACATATCTCCCCTGGTGCACCTACACCCACCCCGAAGTGGCCTCGGTGGGCATGAATGAAAAGGCGGCTAAGGCCGCCGGCATCGGCTACACAGTCTGGACCGAGGAATTCAAGGACAATGATCGGGCCTTGGCCGAGGGTGAGTCGGTCGGCAAAATCAAACTGCTGTTGAATGAAAAGGAACGGCCCATCGGGGTCCAGGTAATCGGCCCCCGGGCCGGGGACCTGCTGGCCGAATGGATCACGGTGCTGAACGGCGGCGTCAAACTCGCCACCCTGGCCGGCAGCGTCCATCCCTATCCGAGTCTGGCCGAGATCAACAAGAGGGTAGCCAGCAACTTTCTGGCCGGCAAGATTTTCTCAAAGACCATCAAAAAAGGCCTGAAATTCTTCTTCAGCCTCAAGGGCGGCAGCGGCGCAAATCCCTGCTCACGCCTGTAGGAGTGAAGTTGAGGCGTACCCTGCCTGCGACTTCATTGTCACCATCACCTATCACCCACTTCCACCTATCATTCACATCGGATAAAAAGATTGACTTCCATATGGGGGCCAGCTATTGATATACTATCATTTAGAATTTAGACGCTGCACCAAACTCTTTTGAAAGTTGGTCATTGAGGGCCGAGGTGAAGATCGTCACGAACACGCTCTTAACGAGTTTTTGCGCCTGCATGAGGGCGCTCGAATCGCGGCGGGGGATATTCATGCCCGAGCACGAACGGTCCGCTGTACTCGACACCACGTCGAGCGGCGCCCGCCTGGGACGTCCGGCGCGCAGGGCCACCTTGCGTCCGTGGCTCCTCGTGGGTCTGCTGGGGTTCCTTCCTTCGATTCCGGCCTCGGCCCAAGGGCCGACGCCCCTCTCTCTGGCTGCCCTCCTCCGCGAGGTCGCCACCCAAAGTCCGGGCCCTGCGGCAGAGGCGCTACGGGCGCAGGCCATGCGCCAGGCGATCCCGCGCGCCCGGGCCCTGGATGACCCCCAGTTGACGGTGATGACCGAGGAGGTCCCGCTGGCCATCAGCGGCGGCATGCCGATGCGGCGCATGCAGGCCAACCAGATGCTGCCGTGGCCCGGAAAGAGAGAGCGGATGACGCGCGTGGCCGAACGCGGCTCCCAGGTGGCCGAAGCCAAGGAGAGCACCGTCCTGCTCGACGCGATCACCAAGGCGAAGCGGACCTACTACGACCTCTATCTCAACAAGGAGGCCCGGCGCATCAACCGCGAGCAGAGGACCATCGCCGACACGCTGGTGGACGTCGTGACCGGCCAGCTCGCTTCGGGGATGCCTATGCACCACGATGTCTTGAGGATGCAAACCGAGGTCAGCATGCTGGACGACGAACTGGCCATGCTGGAGACCGAGCGCCGGGAAATGGTCGCCATGCTGAACGCGCTGCGCGATCGACCCGCCGAGGAACCCATGGGCGAGCCCGTGGAGGCCTGGTCCCCAGAAGTCCCGCTCGAACGCGCCGCCCTGGTCTCCCAGGCGCTCACGCAGAGACCAGAGATCCGGGAGATGGGCGCCATGGCGGAGGGCATGCGGGCCATGGCGGAGGTCTCCCGGCGTGAATACTATCCTGATTTCATGCTCGGGGCTTTCTACGACTGGCGCACCGATGCCGACGACACTATCGGGGCGATGGTCTCCGTCAATATCCCGCTGTGGATCGACAGCAAACAGCGCATCGACGTCAATGTGGCGGAACTGCGCGCCAGCGCCGCAGACCGGGACAGGGGCGCCATGGAAGCCATGGTCCGTGCCGAGGTCGAGCAGGCCCTGGCGCGTCTTGAACGGACAAAGCGGCGCGCCGAGATCCTCGAGGCGGGGCTCCTCGAACGGGCCCAGCAGACCTTCGATGCTACCCTGGCGGCGTTCCCGGCGGGCCGGTCCAGCGTGCTCGAAATACTTGACGCCTTGCGCATCGTCACGACGCGGCGTCTCTCGCAGATCGCCTTACGCGTGGAACGCGAGTCGGCGCTCATTGACCTCGCTCGGGCAGCGGGAGAGACAGGGGGGGATTACTTATGAGACCGTGGATCGTCAGCGCCTGTTTCCTCCTGCTGGTAACGGCCGCCCCCTGCGGGGGCAGGGACGAACAGGATAACCTAGGCGGCGCTCCCCAGGCCGGCAACAACGGCGCACCTGACCACAGCCAACATGGCGGCGTGCCCGTGGTTGGCAAGGACACCACGCCGCCCCAGGCCGGGCAAGGCGCCCCCCCCGGCTATGCCCCGGTGCAGATCGACGACAGCCGTCGGCAGCTCCTCGGCATCCGGAGTGTGGCGGTTGCCCGGACAAAGCTCAAGAAGACCATCCGCACCGTGGGTCTCGTCAGTGCCGACGAGACCCGGGCCTCGCAGGTGCACGTGAAGTTCGAGGGCTTCATCGAGCGGATTTTCGTGAACTACGTCGGGCAGGTGGTCCGCAAAGGGCAGCCGCTCTTCACCATCTACAGCCAGGACCTTCTGGCGGCCCAGCAGGAGTACCTCGCCTCAAAGGCTGCTCTCGAACGGCTCCTGGCGACTCAGGTGACGGAACCGAACCGCAACGCCTTCAAGGGCCTGGTGGCCGCTTCACGTCAGCGCCTTGAACTCTTTGACGTGCCGCCTGGCTTGTTGGAGCAAATCGACCGGACCGGCGCCCCGGAGCGCTACATCACCATTGCCTCTCCGCGCCACGGAACGGTGACGGAGAAGCGGGCCGTGGCCGGGGTCGCAGTCGACCCCATGACGCCCCTCTACGTCATCGCCGACCTAAGGCAGGTCTGGGTGCTTGCCGACCTGTACGAACGCGACATGGCCCTGGTAAGTCCGGGGCAGGAAGCGCACCTCACCATCGACGCCCTTCCCGGGCGTAAGCTCTCCGGGGCGGTGACCTTCATCAGCCCGACGGTCGGCGACACCACCCGCACCGCCAAGGCCCGAATCGAGTTTGACAATGCCGCAGGCCTCCTGAAGCCCGGCATGTACGCCACGGTACTGTTCGACCTGGACCTGGGCGAGGGCATCGCAATTCCGGAAGACGCCATCATCGACACGGGGGAACGCACGATCGTCTTCGTCGCCGGCCGTGACGGGCACTTCGAGCCCCGACCGATCGAGGTGGGCATCTCCAGCGCCGGCCAGGTGCAAGTGCTCTCGGGGCTGACCGAGGGTGAGTCCATCGCCGAGACCGGGCAGTTCCTGTTGGATTCGGAGAGCCGCCTCCGGGCTGCCGCCTCCGGGGGCCAAGCTCCCGCCCACCAGGGACACTGAGCCGCGCCATGGGCTTCCTTGAGCAGGTCATAGAGGCGTCGGCGAGGAAGCGGTTCATCGTCTTTATCGCCACGGCCCTGCTGCTGGCCGGCGGCATCGCCTCCATCCTCCGCACCCCGCTGGACGCCCTGCCCGACCTCTCGGACACCCAGGTGATCGTCTTCACCGAGTGGATGGGCCGGGGGCCCACGCTGGTGGAAGACCAGGTCACCTACCCCCTGGTCACGACGTTCCTCGCCGCGCCCAAAGTGAAGGTGGTCCGCAGCTTCACCATGTTCGGCATGTCCTTCGTGTACATCATCTTCGAGGACGGCACCGACATCTACTGGGCACGCTCGCGCGTACTCGAATACCTGTCCAAACTCCAGGGACGGCTGCCGGCGGGCGTGACGCCGCAGATGGGGCCGGATGCCACCGGGGTCGGCTGGGTCTACGAGTACGCCCTGGTAAGTCGCTGTCAGGAAGGAAACCCGACGCCGTGCGCCACCTTGCAGGAACTGCGGAGCTTCCAGGACTGGTTCCTGCGCTACTCACTGGCCTCGGTTCCGGGCGTGGCGGAGGTGGCGAGCCTCGGCGGCTACCAGAAGCAATACCAGGTCGAGATCGACCCCACCAAACTCCAGGCCTTTCGCCTCTCGCTCCCGGACGTCGTGTCGGCAATCCGCATGTCGAACGGCGACGTCGGCGGGCGCGTGCTGGAGGTGGCCGGGCACGAGTACACCATCCGCGGCCTCGGCTACGTTGCCCATAAGGAGGACCTCGAAGAGATCGCGGTGACGACCGACGCCCGCGGCACGCCCGTGCGTCTCAGGGACATCGCCAAGATTCAGGTGGGCGGCAACATCCGGCGGGGGCTGGCGGAACTCGACGGTGAGGGGGAGGTCGTCGGCGGCATCGTCGTTATGCGCTACGGCGAGAACGCCCTCGCCGTAATCGATCGCGTCAAGGCCCGCATCGAGGAGCTGCGCCCCGGTTTTCCCCCAGGCGTGGAGCTCGTCCCGACCTACGACCGCGGCCCGCTGATTCGCGGCTCCGTCCAGACACTCACCAACAACCTCGTCCTGGTCATGGTGACGGTGGTGCTGATGATCATCCTCTTTCTTTTCCACGTGCGCTCGTCGCTGGTGGCGGCCATCACCCTCCCGATCGCCGTGGCCCTGTCGTTCATCCCGATGTACCTGATGGGCATTACCGCCAACATCATGTCCCTGGCGGGCATCATCATCGCCGTTGGCGACATGGTGGACTCCGCAGTCGTGCTGGTGGAAAACGCCCATCGCAAGCTCGAGCGCGATGGCGGACGCCGGGACCGCACAGAGGTGGTGATCGAGGCGGCGCGCGAGCTCGGCCCGGCCATCTTCGGTTCGCTCCTGATCATCACCCTGGCCTTCCTCCCCGTGTTCACCTTAGAGGCGCAGGAGGGTCGTCTCTTCAAGCCGCTGGCCTACACCAAGTCCTTCTCCATGGCGTTTGCCTGCCTGCTGTCAGTAACGCTCGTGCCGGCGCTGATGGTCACCTTCGTGCGCGGGCGTATTCGTCCCGAGATGCAGAACCCCATCAACCGGCTCCTCATCGCCTGCTACCGGCCGGTGGTGCGGCTCCTGATCCGTGGGAGATTCGTGGTCGCCGCCATGGTGCTCGCCCTGCTGGTGGCGACTATCTACCCGTGGAGCAAGCTCGGATCGGAGTTCATGCCCCCGCTTGACGAGGGCTCGATCCTCTTCATGCCCATCACCGTCCCCGGCATCTCGATCGAAGAGGCGAAGCGGCTGGTCCAGGCCCAGGACCTGATCCTAAAGGCGTTTCCCGAGGTGGAGCGGGTCTTCGGCAAGGCCGGCCGGGCCGAGACGGCCACCGACCCGGCGCCCCTCTCGATGATCGAGACGGTCATCACGCTCAAGCCCCCGACGCAGTGGCGGCCCGGGATGACCAAGGAGCGGCTGGTCGAAGAGATGTCGGCGGCCCTGCAAATGCCCGGCCTCCAGAACGCCTGGACGATGCCGATCAAGGCGCGGGTGGACATGCTCACCACTGGGATCCGCACGCCGATCGGCGTCAAGGTCTTCGGCAAGGACCTCAAGGACATAGCTAGCGTTGCCGAAGACCTTGAGCGGGTCCTCAAGGACGTCCCCGGGACGCAATCGGTCTATGCCGAGCGTGAGCTGGGGGGGTTCTTCCTGGACTTCGTGCCTGATCGGGCGGCCATCGGCAGGTATGGCCTGAAGGTGATGGAGGTCCTGCAAATCGTGGAGACCGCCATTGGCGGCGAGGACATCGACACGACCGTGGAAGGACGCGAACGCTACACGATCAACGTCCGCTATCCGCGGGAACTCCGGAGCAGTGTCGAGAAGCTGCGTGGGGTGCTGGTGTCCGTCCCCTCGCCGGGCGGTGCCCCTGCCGCGGCGGGAGGCGGAGGCATGTCGAGCGCGGCGGCGGGCGCGGACAGCGGCATGGGCTCAAGTCCCGCGACGCAAATCCCCCTGGGCCAACTCGGCCAATTCAAGGTCAGCATGGGGCCACCGATGATCAAGAGCGAGGGGGGGCTGTTGACCGGCTGGGTGTATGTGGACGTCACCAGCCGGGACATCGGCAGTTACGTGAAAAGCGCCAAGGCCAAGGTCGCTCAGGAACTCAAGCTCAAACCCGGCACCTACCTGAAGTGGACGGGGCAATACGAATTCCTGGAGCGCATCCAGGCCCGCATGAAGATCGTCGTCCCGCTGACCCTGCTGATTATTCTCATTATCCTCTACCTGAACTTCCAGGGTTTGCCCCAGGCGCTGATCGTGATGCTCTCGGTGCCTTTCGCCGCCATCGGCTCCATCTGGCTCCTGTATGTGATGGAGTTCAACACCTCCATGGCGGTGTGGGTGGGCATGATCGCACTCCTGGGCATCGCCACCGAGACCGCATCGATCATGATGGTCTACCTCGACCAGGGCTACGAGACCTGGCGCCGGGAAGGCCGCATCCGTTCGGTGGCCGATCTCATCGACATGGCCGTGGAGTCGGCCACCCTCAGGGTACGGCCGCTGGTCATGACGGTGGGCATGAACATCGTTGGTCTCGTGCCGGTCATGGTGGACACTGGCGTCGGGTCGGATGTGGCCAAACGCGTTGCGGCGCCCCTCTGGGGAGGTCTGATCTCGCTGACCATCCTCACGCTGGCGGTAATCCCCGCCTTCTACGTCATCTGGCGGGGGTTCCAGCTCCGTCGCGCCCTCCCGGGCAGCGCCGCCCCCGCAGACGAAGGGCTGTTCCGGGAGGCGCTTGATGAGCATTGATGTAGGTCAATAAAAGTGGCGGCCAACTAAAGCCCCCCACATTTCCCTTGTCGATCATAACGCCCCGGTCTATTATGGGCTTGCATCTCCCCATTGCCCTCCGGAGCCACGATGACCGACCCTTATTTTTCCAAGACCCGATTCTTCAACCTGATGCGCTACACCTGGACCCTGCTCGCGGTCTGGACCGCCATCCTTGCCGGCCTCTTGACCAAGGAGTTCTTCGACATCAAGCTGTACGCTGCAGAAATCGCCTTAAACACTGCCCGTGCCCATCTCAACAAGGACACCTCCTTTAGACTCTGGGGTTCAATGCATGGCGGAGTCTATGTCCCGACCTTAGATGATATTCAACCGAACCCATACCTGGCCCATTTCCCTGAACGCGACATCATCACCCCCTCCGGCAAACACCTGACCCTGATGAACCCGGAGTACATGCTGCGCAACTTAAATGAGACCTTTTCGGAGCTCTATGGGGTAGCGGGCCATATCACCAGCCTCAAACCCTTGCGCCCCGAAAACAGCGCCGATCCCTGGGAGACCAAGGCCCTGCACGCCTTTGAAAACGGGGGCAAAGAGGTGATCGAAACCATCTACACCAAGAACGATCCACCAATTCTTCGTCTGATGCAACCCCTCTATGTCACCCCTGAATGTATGAAGTGCCATGGTCATCAAGGCTACAAGCTCGGCGATATCCGCGGCGGACTCGGCATCAGCCTGCCCATGGCCCCCTTTCTCAAGCGCGCCCAAGAGCAGCTCTTGGTCCACACCATCTCCATCGTCCTCCTCTGGTTTTTGGGTTGTCTTGGCCTGCTGGTGGGTTCGGAACGGCTCAGGAAAAGCACCACCAAACTCGCCCTGTCCAATGTCGGTATGCAGAGGAAAATTGAGGAACGGAAACGAGTGGAAATCGCCCTGCAGAAGGAAAGCTCCTTTACCGCAGCGGTGCTCGATACGGCCGGGGCACTGATCATGGTCTTGAATACTCGAGGCGAGATTATCCGTTTCAATCAGACCAGTGAAATCATCTCCGGCTACGATTTCCGCGAAGTGGCGGGTCGAGTTTTCTGGGAAATCCTGTTGCCGCCGGAAGAACGTGACCAGGTGGCGAAAATCTTTGCCGCCATCCAAAACGACCACTTCCCTCCTAAACTGGAACAATCCCTTATCACCCGCAGTAATGAACGCCGGATCATCGACTGGGCCAACACCACCTTCCAGGACGATGATGGCACTATCGAGTACCTCATCAGCATCGGCATCGATATCACCGAGGAAAAACAATTGCAGGCCCAGCTCCTCCATGCCGAGAAGCTCTCCGCCATCGGCAAACTGTCGGCCTCCATCGCCCACGAAATCAACAATCCCCTGTTCGGGATCAAAAACGTCCTTGAACGTCTCCGGGAAAAGGGCTCCTTGTCCCAGGAAAACCTGGAATTCGCCGATCTGGCAGTCCTCGAATGCGATCGAATCCGCGACCTGATCAAGGACCTGCAGAATTTCAACCGCCCGACCTCAGGCATCATGACCCCGGTCAACCTGCATAAGGCCTTAGACCATATCCTTCTGCTCTCCAAAAATGAGATGGAGACCAGGCACATCATGGTCAATAAAGAGTACGCCAGAGACTTAAACGAAATCATGGCCATCGCCGACCAGATCAAGCAAGTCCTCCTTAATCTGCTCAACAACGCTATAGAGGCCATGCCGACAGGCGGCCGGATTATCATCACCACCAAAAAGTCAGGGAACCAGGCCCTTATCAGCATCACTGACTCAGGTAACGGCATTCATCCTAAAGATCTTAGCCACATCTTCGAGCCGTTTTTTAGCACCAAACCAGCCGTCAAAGGGACGGGGTTGGGATTATCAGTCACCTATGGTATCATCAAACGCCATGGCGGTGATATCCAGGTGCAGAGCGAGGTCGGCCGAGGCACGACCTTCACCATCAGCATGCCTATCGAGGGAAAAACAAATGAATAAAAAGACCGTGTTGCTGGTTGACGACGAGGCCATAATCCGCAAGACCCTGGCCGGCAAATTGAACGATGAAGGTTTTACGGTCCTCACCGCCGATGGCGGCGCCAGCGCCCTGGCCTATTTAGCCACCACCAAAATCAATCTGGTGATCACCGATCTGATGATGGAGGGCATGAACGGCATCCAAATACTAGAGGCAGTCAAGGCCAAAAATCCGGAGATCGCGGTCATCATCCTCACCGGCTACGGCGAACTGACGTCTGCCATCGACGCCCTGCGCCTGGGCGCCGACGACTACCTGCTCAAACCCTGCGACTTGAACGAACTGCTGTTTCGGATGAACAAATGCTTAGAGAAGCAGTCTTTGAAACAGATGGTGCAGATCTACGAGGACATACTGCCCATCTGTATGGACTGCAAGAAGATCCGGGACGACAGCGGCAGCGAACCAGGCCAGGGCAAGTGGCTGCCGGTGGACCAGTACCTCACCAAGAAGGCCGGCAAGAGCATGTCCCACGGCTATTGCCCGGATTGCGGCAAAAACTTTCTAGCTTCAATTGAAAAGCGGTTGAAGAAGTAATGAGTAGTACTCAAAACCGAGACTATGGAGACGAATAATGCCCAATTCTAGGCAAATAAAAAAAGCCGGTATTCCTCGAATTGAATCACTGCGAGTCGAAAATTACCGGGCTCTAAAAAAAGTGGACCTCGACAAGCTCACACCTATGACCGTGCTGCTTGGACCAAACGGTAGTGGCAAGTCGACGATTTTTGATGTGTTCAATTTTTTATCGGAATGTTTCCAATTTGGTCTGCGCTATGCGTGGGATCGGCGTGGACGTGGTAAGGAATTAAAAACACGCGGTGCGACTGGGCCAATTGTGTTTGAGCTGAAATACCGTGAGCGGCCTAAAACCCCGGTCATTACCTATCACTTGGCCATCGATGAGGGCATCAAAGGACCGGAAATTGTCGAGGAATGGTTACAGTGGCGACGTGGTCAAACGGGACAGCCATTTAGGTTCTTAGAGTTTCGTCGAGGTATCGGCAAGGCGGCCAGTGGCGAGGCGCCAGATTCTGAGGATGTGCGCATAGACACGAATCTACGTTCACCCGATTTGATCGCAGTGAATACATTGGGCCAATTTACCGAGCATCCACGAGTTGCCGCGTTACGTGAGTTCATCACTGATTGGTATGTTTCTTACCTTTCTATTGATCAGGCTCGCAATCAACCAGAAGCAGGTCCGCAAGAGCGCTTAAGTAAAAGCGGAGAGAATCTTCCTAATGTGATTCAGTTTCTAAAGGAACGGCATCCAGAACGGTTGGAACAGATATTCTCCGTTCTTAGGAGGCGTATTCCACGGCTTGAACGTGTGGATGCCGATTTAATGCCTGATGGCCGTTTGTTGCTTCAAATCAAAGACGCACCTTTCGAGCAGCCCGTACTTTCCAAATTTGCTTCGGATGGCACGATGAAAATGTTGGCATATCTGACGGTGCTATATGACCCAGAGCCACCTCGCTTTATCGGTATTGAGGAGCCTGAAAATTTCCTACATCCCCGCTTGCTGCCGGAACTTTCAGAAGAGTGTCGCGCAGCTTCTGAACGTTCACAACTTTTGATTACTAGCCACTCGCCGTTTCTTCTGAACGCGATGCGGGCTGAAGAAGTGCGTGTGCTATACCGTGACGAACTGGGATTTACTCAAGCGGTTCGCGCTAGTGAGATTCAGGGCATTCCTGACTTCATCCAAGCGGGCGCTACGTTAGGGCATTTATGGATGGAAGGACATTTTGGCATTGGCGATCCCTTAATCAACCAAGGCGCACCACGCCCTACTATGCGGAGGCGCGGCTGATGTTGGAAAAGTTGATTGTTTTCGTCGAAGAGCCTTCTATGGAAGCGGCCCTTGAGCATTTGCTGCCCAAAATACTGCATAATGTAGATTTCGAAATAAGAAGATTTCAATGCAAGGACGAGTTGCTCAAAAAGCTGCCTGATCGTCTGCGCGCTTACAGCGCTTGGTTGCCGCAAAGCTGGGCAATTTTGGTTTTGTTGGATCGCGATGGCGATGACTGTCTGACATTGAAGCAGACCTTGGAAAGGATGGCGGCAAGAGCTGGGTTGATCAGTAAAACCAGCGCTGGTAATGACATGCCCTTTCAAGTGGCCAGCCGTATTGCCATCGAAGAGTTGGAGGCGTGGTTTTTTGGTGATTGGCTGGCCGTACAAGCAGCTTATCCTCGTGTGCCACCCACGATTCCGCATAAAGCTGGGTATCGCATACCGGATGCCATACTTGGCGGCACTTGGGAGGCCCTGGAAAGAGTACTAAAAAAAGGAGGTTATTTCTCTACAGGGCTACGAAAGATTGAGTGCGCACGAGCAGTGGCACATCACATGGTGCCAGCTAGGAATACTTCGAGAAGTTTTCAAGAATTCGGCAAGGCGGTTTCTGCCGCATTAGCATGGATTTGAGTTAGAAGCCACTTGATAGTGGGTCGTGAAGGGGTGAGGGGTCGCGGGGATTAACCAAGCTAACAGCCTGATAAATTGTGTAAAAATGGTAACAAAGCACCATTCCATATGGCTATAATGAGTTTTTTGGTATAAAAAATTATTTCTTAAAATCTGTCTCGTTTATTCATGCTGGAGACAGATAATATTATTGTAAAATCTTAAACTTGCAAGGGAGGGAAGCCACATGTCCAAATCAGAAGATGCAAAAAAAGCCGAGAAGAAAAAGCCACTGAAAACAGCTAAAGAAAAGAAGCTGGCCAAACAGGAAAAAAAGAAGCAAAAATGAGAAAAGGAAAAGGGGATCAGAGCTCGAAAAAAGTGACGGTCCCCATCTATTCGAAGAAATTTGAAAATCCAGCGAAGATGGTCTCGCAAAAGCTCCATCAGTAGGCGTCTCCAGTCTCCTTGCGCAAAAAAGCGCTCCCCTTTTCTAATCCAGGAGAAGCTGACCTATGGTCGCTCAATCGAATTGGCTGGCCCACCCGGCATTCGACCCATTCCAGGACCGCTTGTGCCGCGATATCCGGAACGAACTTTCGGAAAGCTTGATGGAAATGATCAACAATGCAGGTATTGACGTGTTGTCCTCTGTTGTTGAAAAATACAAGGCCGAAAATATCGAGCCCTTCATGCGCGACTACATAGATGACCGCCTGACTCGTTACCGCAAAGTTTTCAAGCAGATCAAATTGTCCAGGATTCAGACAGATGAAACTTACGATATCGCCCTTTTACTTTGGAACCAGGAGTTGTTCTTCGAGTTCCACGAATGGCTTGAAAAAAAGTGGCTGGCGGCGGACGGCACGGAAAAAATTATCCTCCAGGCATTGATCCGCGCCGCTGGCACCTATGTCCATCTTGAACATGGTCGAAGAGAAGGGGCGAAGAAGATGGCCTCGAAGGCGGTGAACAGTCTGGTTCAGTATAAAGCGATGGTTCCCGCAATTTTTAAGGTGGAGGTATTGGTTGCAAAACTTAAGGCGCTTGATCCTATCCCACCAAAGTTTGGATAAGAGCGATTATCGGCGACGTAGCGGCTTTAGTTTACTCAAGGAAAAAACCTTTTTTTAGCCATTTTTTTTTCCATTGACTTCCTCTGTTCCCGCAGCTTATAATCTAAAATGAAGTTGTAGCCGGTTTCGGACCGGTTTGCCTGTCGCCCTCTCTGGTCTTTGCCGCCGGAGAGGGCTTTCTTATTTGCCCGTCCCTGCATGAACCGCATCAATCAAGTCACACCAACGGTGCGGTCCGCTCCTCACCGCGCCCTACTCCCCTTCAATCCCAATCTTTTTAAGTTTCCGCCAGAGCGACACCCGGTCGATGCCAAGTGCTTGCGCGGCCAGGGTCCGGTTCCAGCCCACCTCTGTCAACACCCAGTTGATATAGTCGCCTTCTTGTTCGTCGAGTGTCGGAATTTTGCCATTTTTTTTGCGGAAGGTGCGGATGTCAAATTCACGGAGCTCTTCTGGTAACTGGGCGACTTCGATGGATTTCCCGGGGCTCAAGACCACGCCCCGTTCGATGATGTTTTCAAGTTCGCGGACATTTCCCGGAAAGCCATAATTGGCGAGCAGTGCCAGGACGTCGCCGGCGATCTCGGTAATCTCTTTCTTCATAAGAACGGAGTACTTCTTGACAAAGTAATAGGCCAGGAGGGGGATATCGTCTTTCCGTTCCGACAGCGGCGGGATATGCAGGCCGATGACGTTCAGCCTGAAATAGAGGTCCTGACGGAAGCTGCCGTTCTTGATGGCGTCCTGAAAATCCCGGTTGGCGGCGGCGACAAAGCGGACGTCCACCGGCAGTGCCTGGGTTCCGCCCACCCGGAGCAGTTCCCGCTCCTGAATTACTCTGAGCAGCTTGACCTGCATGGTCGTCGACATCTCGGTGACCTCATCGAGAAAAAGCGTGCCGCCGGACGCCATCTCGATCAAGCCCTTCTTCATGGTCTGGGCCCCGGTGAAGGCGCCCTTCTCGTGACCAAACAGCTCGTTGGCCAGCAGATCTTCCTGGAAGGCCCCGCAGTTGATGGCCATCAACGGGCCAGTGGCGCGGGCGCTGTGATGATGAATAAACTTGGCGAAAAGTTCCTTGCCGGTGCCTGACTCGCCGCTGATCAGGACGTTGCAGTCTGTCGGCGCCACTTGCTGCGCTGTGCCGAGCAGATCGCGCATGGCCTGATTCTGAGTGATAATCTTGACGCGGCCCTGGAAGTTTTCGATCTGTTCGCGCAACAGCGTATTTTCATTCTTGAGCCGCACCTTTTCCTGGGCCTCATGGACAACCCGCCTGACCTCATCCAATTTGAATGGCTTCGTAATGTAGTGAAAGGCGCCAAGCTTCATGGCCTCCACCGCCGATTCCAGAGTAGCGCAGCCGGTGATTATGATGACTTCGCAGTCTGGGCGAGTTTCTTTGCAACGCTTCAAAATCTGCATGCCGTCAACCTTTTCCATGCGCAAATCGGTCAGCACAACATCAAAAAACTGCTCATCGAGAAGCTTCAAGGCACTCTGCCCGCTTTGGGTCGTGGTGATCTCATACCCCTCATTTTTGAGGATATGCTCAAGGTTTTTCAGGGCTACCTTTTCATCATCAACGATGAGTAATTTGGCCATATTATGTCTCCTGCGTAATATGTTTTCCAATAAAAAATCAATGCGTTACAACAGCTTGTCCGGGTTTTTGCTGTCCATCCATGGCCCCCCTTGCCGGCAGACGGACAAAAATTCGTGTGCCCACGCCGGGTTTGCTGTCGACCGCGATGCAGCCGTTATGTTCCTCAATGACTTCATGGACAATGGCGAGCCCCAGCCCTGAGCCTTTGCCGACATCCTTGGTGGTGAAGAACGGGTCAAAGATCTTGGCCACCACCTCTGGCGGCATGCCTGCTCCGGAATCAGCAATCTCAATGTCAACCGTGTCTTCTTCAAGGGTGCACTTGCCGCGGTATTTAAGGTAGTTGTAAATTTCGTTATGGTCATCTGCTTTATCGATGGCCCTTTGGTGCCGGGCTTGAATGATGATCATGCCCTCGTCTTCAATCGATTCTATGGCATTTTTCAACAGATTGAGAAAGGCCTGCTGGAGCCGTTGTTTATTGACCAGAACCGATAAATCATCGGGGACATGCATGGTAATGGTGACCTTGGTCGGTATTTGACCTTTAGTGAACTGGATCGTTTCAGCCAGCAAACTCTTGACTGTGCACCATTCCTTGGTGAATGCCTTTTCCCGTGAAAATTCAAGGAGTGAACGAATGATGTTTCGGGCGCGCTCAGTCTGGTCTTCGACCTGGCCCAGGAGTTCCTGTTTATAGGCAATATCCGGGTCGGCGATTTCCTCAATAAGGATTTGGCATGAGGTCGAAATATTGGAGAGCGGGTTGTTGAGTTCATGGGCAACCCCAGCAAGGAGTGTGCCAAGCGAGGCGAGCTTTTCTGAGCGCATGACGTGCCGCTGCCGGAGTTCTAGTTCCTTAAGCATCTTATTGACGGCAGCGGTGAGTGAGACAATCTCACGATCATTGGAGTGAATGGCTATCGTGTCGAAACCGCCTTCGGCAATGATCGCCATGCTTTTTTCGAGCTCCTTCAATGGACGCACCACAATTCGGGACAGGACCTGACCAATCATCACGCCCAAGACCGCCAGACCAACCATTAAGAAAATAATCCGTTGGCGGGCGTTGAGCAGTAAGGCCTTGATACTCTTCCTCTCAGCATCCGCAGTACGTTCGGCGATGGTGACAATCTCTTTGCCGGTGTCCCTGATTTTTTTTTCAAGCCATGCCGCCCGCTCATTGCTGTCGTATTGCCTCATTAGTGTTTGATACTGCTTGAGGTTTTCCAAAAGCGCCGCGATATCCCCTTCCGACATAACCGCAACCATCCCGTTCATGTTCGAGCTTATCAGGGACATGGCCTTTTCAACATACATGATATTCTCTGTAAAATCATACTGTTGATGATAGAGAAAAAAGTTTTTCTCGAAACGCCTGACCTCCAGTGTCGTGTCAAAAAATTCAGCAATGACGCTGCTGAATATCACTTTCTCCTCAATGTATTTCAATTTGATAAAGCTGAAGACCGCAACTCCCACAATGACCGTGAGGATACTGTAATAGCCAAGGACGATTTTCTGTCTGATGCTGGTCTTGGTTGGGAGCATGGCGATTTCCTGGGTTTAGGGCTTCGGCAAGAAATAACCATCCCCGTCCGACATCAGCGGGGACTGAACTGAGTCCCATCTTGCTTGTCTTCCGGCGCAATCTTGGGACGTTTATTTCTTGCCGAGGCCCTTATTTATTGAGACGCTTCGTCTCTCACCTGTTTCGCTGGCTAGCAGCAAAGTGAAACTCGTTCCCCTATCCGATCATTGCAAAAAGCAACAAAAGAATTTTGCGTGCAACACCAGCTCAAGGCTCGCATTTTCGCTGGAAAGCAGAGGTGCGGCAAAAAATCATTGCATTTTGCATCAATAGCCAACTCATCCTCTTGGCGCAATAAAAATCTAAAAAACTAAACATAATCAGCATGTTATCCTGAACAAATCGGCATGGCACGGAAAATGATATAGCACTGGTCAACAACTACAAACGGTTTTCCCCAAGGGAGGCAGCTGATTTTCTCCGCGACAATTAAAAAAAAAGGGAATTCCGTAGTCACCAAAACAATCACGGAAGATGTATTTCAGGCCCCTGGTTCAACCCTGTCCCGGTCATGAAATCGATAACACACAGACGCCGCCATGACAGACCTTCGTAAAAAAATAGATGCAATCATGTCGGCCATCACCTTTGCGGAAGAAGGTGAGTTCGAGACGGCAAAGTCGTTCATGAAGACCCGCCAAAGGGTGCTCTTGGCCATCAGAAACAGTCGAATAGATCGCAAGACCTGCACCTATGCCTTAAACACCTGCAAGCGCCTCGGCATCGGCCTTGACCTGCTCGTGGTCGGCGATGACGAGCAGGAGGAACTTGCCCCATTGTTAAAACCATTTCTGGACCAACTTGAAACCGAGTCCATCTCGTTCACGTTGACCAGGAAAACAGGGTGTTTCAAACAGGCGATCCTGCACCACACCGAGGCCGGCAACGACGTCCTCTTTGTGGTGATTGAATCCCAAGGCACTTTGGACAGTAATTGCGCGGTTAAGGATTCGCGTCTGAAAGATGCATGGCGGAGATTAAAGTGCCCCTTGGTCGTTGTGGCCGAAGGGCTCAAGGCATAAGTAAATATTTATACATAAGGAGAAATGACATGGCAAGTAACACAAAGAACAAGCCGTTTGGCAGATTGTTGATCATGGGGGTCTGTTCGATTGGCCTCTATTACGCGCTTATGACCAATCAGGACATGATCAACGCCTATGTTGGCAAGGGCGGGCCGACTTTTGCCCTGCTGCCGATTGCGACCGCGTTTATTTTTTCGTATTTCCACGGGGCATTCACCGGGGATTTCTGGACAGTACTTGGCATAGAAGCAGCCAAGAAAAAAGGGGGCAAATAAAATGCATGACGTAGCACAGACAGTTTCCAACTTTATTGATTTGAACACGATGAACGTGACCTACCTCTTTCTGGTCGGCTTTGTCGGCGGTTTGGTCAGCGGCTTTATCGGTTCCGGCGGCGCCTTTGTCCTGACCCCTGCCATGATGAGTCTGGGTGTGCCAGGTCTGGTGGCGGTGGCCAGCAACATGTGCCACAAATTTCCCAAGGCCTTGATTGGCGCCATCAAAAGGGCCAAGTACGGCCAAGTGGATGTGAAGCTTGGCCTCGTCCTGGGCGTCTCGGCTGAGGCCGGCGTCCTGTACGGCGCTCAGATTCAGGAAAACATCAAACGACTCTATGGTGATGCTGGCTCAAATCTGTATGTCAGTGTGGCCTTCGTGGTCATCCTGGCGGTCGTGGGCGGCATTGTCCTCAGGGATGCCATCACCTCATACCGCTCTGGCAATACCTCGGGCGAAGAGAAGGTAACCTCGTTGGCCCGTTGGGTGCAGTCGATCAACATTCCATTTACCATGGTCTATTTCAAAAGCATTAACGCCAGGGTCTCCATCCTCTTCACCATCCCGCTTGGCTTCGCGACCGGCATGTTGGCCGCAACAATAGCCGTCGGCGGCTTTGTCGGTGTACCTTCGATGATTTATGTCCTTGGCGCCCCGAGCCTGATGGCCTCAGCCACGGAATTGGTCATCGCCTTTGTCATGGGCATGGGCGGGGCCTTCAAATACGCCATGCACGGCCTGGTCGATATTCGCTTGGCCATGATCATCCTGGGCGGCTCGCTGTTCGGCATTCAACTGGGCGCCATGGGCACCACCTATGTCAAACCCTTCATGATCAAGATGGTGATGGGCGTTATCATGGTCACCGTCCTCTTCAGCCGCGCCCTGATGGTGCCGGTCTATATGTCGCAACTTGGGCTTATCACTAAAATTGCCGATGAGACCACGACGCTCATGAAAAACGTCAGCTTTGGCATCATGATCTTCGCGCTGGCACTTGGGGCCTTTATTGTCCTCGGGGCAATGTGGCAGGGCAAAAAGGCCGAGCAAAAGTCTTTGGCGGCAGCCGGACTTGCCCATTCATAATCTCAAGCGATGATGTGTCTGGGACAGGTCTTTTTAGCCTTTCCCAGATGCTACCGATTCTCTCCCCCATTTATTGCCCTTTGCTGTTGGTTATTTCCGGAACCACCAGTAAAAGGGCAATGTCATTTTGGCCCAAGCCAAAATGTTACGTGACTCTTAACTATTTTCAGCTAAACTTCTGGTTGCACTCTGGCCCGCTTTCCTCGGCGGACTGTATCCTTCGACTCCGCTCAGGGAACAGTCCGGCAATAATAGTTGCTGAGCGGAGTCGAAGGATACATATGGCTATGAGCCTTAAGGCCGCGCCAACACAACAATTGGCTGAGAACACTTAAGAGCCATCAAATGTTTATCAGTATGAAGAGGAGGTTATTAAGCCGTGGGGATGAAAGAATATCGCAAAGTACTGGTGCCGATTGATGGGTCTGAGGCAAGCTTTCATGCGCTCAAACAGGCCTTTCAATTTTCATCAACCGAGAAAAGCTGGATCACAGTGGTCTGTGTAGTGCCGGAATATGAGGGAGATCTTGACACCTTGGCCTCAGGCGACAATATCCTGAAAGAGATACGACGGCCCTGCGAAGAGGCCCTGGCCAAGGCCAAAGAGATTGCCACGCGCGATGGCTATAACATCAAGACGGTGTTAGAGGAAGGCGAGGCCGCCACGCGGATTATTGCGATTGCCGATGTCCACAACCGGGAATTGATCATCATGGGCCGGCGCGGGCTCTCAAACCTGGAGCGGTCCTTTGTCGGCAGCGTCACCCAGCGCGTTATCGGCTTGAACCATGGCGATGTGCTGGTGTGCCGAATGGGTCACCCATTGCCTGGGGGAAGATTCTCGTTGCGACCGACGGCAGCAAATTCAGCCTGGCGGCAGTTGAGCGGGCGGTGCGCTTTGCCATGGCCTATGGCGGCGTCATCGAGGTGGTATCGGTGGTTGACGTGCCGGCCGAGCTGTATGGCGATGCCCCGGATTTGGTTGAAGATCTGATCCATAAGGCCAGGGGCTACGCTGAGGCCGCTGTGCAGATTGCAAGCGACAAGGGGCTTGCGAGCACTGCGCATGTGATTGAAGGCCTGGCCTACGAGGTAATTCCGGCCCTTGCCCAAAGACTTGGCGCCGATGTCATCGTCATCAGCTCCCACGGCCGCACCGGCATGCTTCGCCTGCTTTTAGGAAACGTCGCCGAAAAGATCATCGGCTTTGCGACGTGTCCGGTCTTGGTAGCAAAGCATTAGGTTGAAGACATAGTCCAGTCCCCTTTTCCGCTGCTCGCCAGGGGCATCTTGCAACTTGAACGCGTACGAAGGCCGCAGGCCGCAGGCCGTAGCACGCCGGCTGGAGCAATGGGTTAGGCCGCAGGCTCCACATACCCAGGCGTCGTAAGCTTCAGTCCGCGGGCGCGCCATTGTTGAAGAACGGCACGAAAGTATTCTTCGTTCAATCCGGCTCCGCAGATTGGAAACAGCTCCTTCCCGATGCTGGTCAGGAGTACCTTACCAAGATCCAGGCTATTGTTGGCATCTTGTGGAAACTCGATAAGCACAGGACGCCCGTAGTACAAAACCGCGGTTTTGTTTCCCAAGGGCAGTTGCTTGGTATCCGGCGACCGACTCAAAGGAGACAAGTCCAATTGCATCTAGATGCTTGAAGTTTGTGAAAGTGAGGCCGCAAGTTTTAAAAAGGTCTATGTCTGGATCAAGAATGATGGGCGTGGGATTCCCGAGAGACCACACAAACTGACCCAGTGCCGTGAATAGCGCGGCGTCTCGCTTGTCTATGGACGCCACAAAATCAACTGTTCGCTTAGAAAAGGTTGCGGGATTGGTAGCTTCCCCGGCGAGAAGCTTTGACCAGAGGGACTGCATTTCTTTGTCTGATACGGTTTCACATTGTTTAAAAAAGTGAGCAACCCAGTCTTCATCCAGCTGGTCAGGGCGTGCCTCTGCCCCAAGCTGTGCCGCCGCTTGCGCGGTAATGTCTTCGATGTTTTGTTGCTTCCGTGCTTCTTGATACACCAATCTATCAACCGCGCGCTCCTGAAGTGATGTCAATTCAACGCGAGCCAGTGTCTTGATTTTCTCCGCGTCAGCTTCAGCCCTCGCTTGGCGACGGATACGCGTAGGCTCATATAGCACGCCGACAGCGTTGCAGACCTTCTCGATCAGGACGGTCGCAGGCTTTGACAAGTCACCAAGGTTGATAAGTGCGTTATTGTCGGACATGAAGGTCTTCCTGAAGTCTAACATTATTAATTATCTTGATTACGCATTTTGCGTGAAGCTACGTTTTAAGCCTTAGGAAGTCAACAGTTTTTGATATCTGATTATCATTGAAATTCAGCCAGTCTCCCAAGGCATGAAAGTGATGCCGACAACTGCCATTTCACGCCGCCGGAGTGACGCCGGAGCGGTCCGGAAAAAGCGCGAGGACTGTCTGAGGGGCGCAGGCCCGAGTTCCGCAGCGCCCGGCCGCGACAAGTCACGGAGGGTACCCCGCGCAGCGGGGCAAGTGAGAGGCTGCCTTTTCTTTTGGTTCGTTTTCTTTGGGCAAGCAAAGAAAATGAACGAATGGCTGACTTACCTTAGGGAGACACGCGATGTCTCGCCTAATGGCGGTTGCTGGCCCCTCAAAGGGGCCTGATCGCAACCGGCTAAAAACAACACAAAGCAACACCACGTCATTCCCGCGAAAGCGGGAATCCAGCGTCTCACCCCGCCTGCGGGGGGATTTATCATCAAGTAACTTTGATGAACTCGCAAAACGCCGTCACCCCGGCGAAAGCCGGGATCCAGATTGGTTGCCAGCCACCGAAACACTGGATTCCGGCCTTCGCCGGAATGACGGATAAAAATGAAGTTACTTGGAAGAGAAGGTGCATGGATTCCGGGTCGCGCTTCGCTTGCCCGGAATGACGACCTCAACACAAAACCTTATACTCCAGGGACTGTCAAACTTCGTGTGTCCCCAGGCAAAGCCGGGGGGTTACCTTACGTAATTGTGCTTGACGCGTTTAAGGACTCCATCGAGGGGCACCAATAAAAAAAGGAGGCGCTGCCCTCTGCTGGCAGACATCTCCTTTTTTATCTGGGGACTATCTTCTGATCTTACTTCGACAAAGAAGTCAACTCCTCAGGCCCTTATCTCCGGTCGTTGCTCTGACTTTCTGTTTCTTGATTCAGGCCGCTGTTCATTGTATTTTCCCGTGAGCAACTCTTTGGCAGTCTCGTGTTCCCCTTCCTCAGCAAAAGCTACTGCCATCATGATCCTGTCCCATGCGCTGATACGATTTGTGTTAGTTTCCATGACGATCTCCTTTTTGTATTGATGTGTTATCGTAAATTACTTACCGTTAGTTATGTCCAATCCGACTTGCAGGCTGCTTGGGGCTATTTTTTCTTGTGGGTTGTGAGATTGATGTTTCGTATCGCTTTTGGGCTCACCTCGCGCCTTGCTTGTGGTCTTGGACTCACCCCTCTTGCCTATTTCTATAGCAACAGGTGTGCCAAGTGTAATTTTATGTGTTAATATTTTGATATTATTGTATTTATATGAACAGATGGTGTGCCATCGCAAAAAATCAAAATGATGCAAAGTCGAACGCCACGCTACGGCGAATCCTGTTTTGTCTAGATAAAACAGGCATATACACAATGTTGCATCAAGCGATTGCCTGTTGCATCTTGCATCGTTTTGCGCGATCACCTGAAGAGGGGGGGAGATGGGGCTTTGGCAAACAATTGAGTGTCGATTTATGCAGCATATTGGCCGACGACAACCCTCCCCCATGCCGTTGATTTTAAGATTTTCGGTATTAAAAAATCCCCTCCCCCCGTGCCTTTCGGGGGGAGGGCTAGGGTAGGGGCACATGAAGAAATACCCCCATCCCAACCTTCCCCCTTGGAAGGGGGAAGGAGTTTCAGGTTGGGTTACGCGCAGCTCAACCCAACCTTGTCTACGATATTTAAAGTCGTACAACCTAGAGGTGATGCAGATGGGACTTTTCGATAAATGGCAGACTCAGGCCCAGGAAGGCGATCAGCAAGAATGCTCTGAAATTGACCGACTGCGAGACAGCGTGGCGAAGGCCAACATGCCCTACCGGGTGCAAGAGGTCGCCCTGAAGGAGATTGACAAACTGGCCAACACCAACCCCTCGGCCACGGAATACACCATCGGCATCAACTATATCGAGTATCTCACCAGCCTGCCCTGGGACGTCATAACCGGGGACAATATGGACATCGTTCATGCCAAAAAAATTCTCGACGAGGAGCACTATGGCCTGGAGGACATCAAAAAGCGGATCTTGGAATACCTGGCAGTCCGGATTCTAAAATCATCCGGCAAACAAAAAGTGCTGGTCGTCGACGATGAAGAGACCGCCTGCCGAAATATCGAGCATGTCCTGACCAAGGACGGCTATGCGGTCTCAACCGCCCTAAGTGGCGTCGAGGCCCTTAATTTACTGGAGCGCCACAGCTTCGACATTGTGGTCACTGATTTGAAAATGGAATCAGTCGATGGCATGGAGGTCCTGGAAAAGGCCAAAGCCAGAGACCCCTCGGTCGAGGTAATTATGATCTCCGGACACGCCACGCCACCGGTAGCACAGGAGGCCATCCAGAGAGGGTCATTCCATTTTCTGGCCAAGCCCTTCCAGTTGGATGAACTGCGGACAACCATCAAGGAGGCCTTGAAGAAGAAAAAATTGCACTTTGGGGTCAAGAGCCCGGCGCTTTGTTTTGTCGGCCCGCCCGGCACCGGCAAGACCTCTCTGCAACGATGTATCGCCAGAAGTCTTGGCCGCAAATTCATCCGCATATCGCTGGCCGGCATGAAAGACGAGGCGCAGATCAGGGGGCACCGCCGGAGTTATGTCGGGGCCTTGCCGGGCAGGATTATCCAGGAGATCCGCCGGGCAGGCTCAAAAAATCCGGTGGTGATGCTGGACGAGATCGACAAGATCGGCCAGGATTTCAAGGGTGACCCGGCCTCCGCCCTCTTGGAGGTCCTGGACCCATCCCAGAACGCCTTTTTTATCGACCACTACCTGGACGTGCCATTTGACTTGTCGAGCGTCATGTTCATCGCCACCGCCAACACCCTTGGCCCTATTCCCGCGCCACTCCTGGACCGTCTGGAGACGGTAACCCTCTCCGGCTACACTGAAGAGGAAAAAGAAGAGATTGCCTTTCGTTTCCTGATCCCGCGCGAGATTGAAGACGCCGGTCTCTCCCTGCACCCTCCGGTCTTCACCCAGGCGGCTGTCCTAAAAATCATCCGGGAGCACACCAGAGAGTCAGGGCTGCGCAATCTCCGCCGCCAGATTGCCTCAATCTGCCGGAAAACAGCCCTTGAACTCCTAAGCGCCCCGGACAAAAATCTCCCTGCCGAGATAACTCCAGCGGCAGTCGATGCGCTCCTGGGGCCCCGCCGTTATTTTTTTGAACAAGCCGAAGAAAAAGAAAAAATCGGCCTGGCCACCGGCCTTGCCTTGACCGAATCCGGCGGCCAGATCATTTTTATCGAGGCGACGATCATGAAAGGCAAGGAGAAGCTTATCTTAACGGGATCGCTCGGTGAGGTCATGAAAGAGTCGGCGCAAGCGGCCTTAAGTTATGTCCGCAGTCACGCCGCGGCTTACGGCATCCAGGAAGATTTCTTTGCCGGACACGATATCCATATCCATATCCCGGCCGGGGGGGTCCCCAAGGACGGGCCATCCGCTGGTCTGCCGATGGCGATCTGCCTGATCTCGCTGTTGACCAAAAGGCCAGTCAGGAGGGATGTGGCCTTGACCGGCGAGTTGACCTTAAGCGGCAGAATCCTGCCAGTTGGCGGCGTCAAGGAGAAAATTCTGGCCGCCCGCCGGGCCCAAATCAAGACCGTTATTCTGCCTTTACGCAATGAGGGCAATCTGCAGGAGATTGCGGCCTACATCACCAAGGACCTGCAGATCGTCACCAGTGACGAAGTGGAAAAGATCGTTAACTTGGCGCTGTGCGCTGTAACTACTTAGGTTGTTTAGACTGAAGGCTGAAGGCTGAAGGCTGTTAGCCGTTGTGCAAGAAGACGCATGGGTGCATCCACTAAAATGCTTTGAGTTTCGTATGGTCAGCATGAGCTCCCCTACAGTCTAATAGCCTACAGCCTATCGACCTGAGTAGTTACGTGCGCTTAGAATTACAACGAAACGATGGGTTGCGCAAAAGTGACATCCCGACTTGTATTCCAGGGCTGGATTCGCTATGATACAAATTGAAACATAGCGGCTTAGTGCAAACGGCGTCACTGCCATCAACCTGAATTGGAGAATGTAAGCCATGGAAATGAAAAAAGAGTATCGAAAAGTACTGGTGCCGGTGGACGGGTCTGATTCCAGCTTTCATGCGCTCGAACAGGCCTTTCAGTTTTCATCTACCGAAAAAAGCTGGATAACGGTGGTCTGCGTGGCCCCCGACTACGAGGGCGACCTCGACACCCTGGCCACCGGCGGCGACATCCTGGCCAAGATGCGGCAACCCTGTGAAAGGGCCCTGGTCAAGGCCAGAGATATCGCCGCTCACAAGGGGTACACCATAAAAACGGTGCTGGAAGAGGGCGAGACCTCCAGCCGCATTGTCGACCTAGCCGACGCCCACAACCGCGAAATGATCATCATGGGTCGCCGTGGCCTCTCTAACCTCGAAAGGGCCTTTGTCGGCAGCGTCACCCAGCGGGTCATCGGCCAAAGCCATGGCGATGTGGTTGTGGTGCCTAATGGCGTGGCACTGGCCTGGAAAAAAATTATGGTCGCGACCGACGGCAGCCCCTGCAGTCTGGCCGCCGTCGAGCGGGCAGTCCGTTTTGCCAGGGCCTATGACGGCGAAATCGAGGTAGTGTCTGTGGTTGACGTTCCGGCTGAACTCTATGGCGATGCCCCGGACCTGGTCGAAGAGTTGGGCCGCAAGGCCAAGGGCTACGCTGATGATGCCGTCCAGATCGTCAAGGACAAAGGGCTTTCGGCCACTCCCCACGTCGTTGAAGGGGTGGCCTATGAAGTCATCCCCGATCTGGCCCGGACGCTTGGCACCCAGGTCATCGTCGTTGGCTCCCATGGCCGCACCGGCATGCGCCGCCTGCTGATGGGCAGCGTTGCCGAAAAGATTATCGGTTTTGCCTCCTGCCCGGTCCTGGTGGCCCGGCCTTAGTGCCAAGGGGCAATGCTTCCCTAAAGCCAACCCCTTCCATTTCGCTCAACTTTAGTCCGGTCGCAATGCCGATGGGGCTGATCAACGCCTGTCGGCATAAGGATTCCCAGGGCAAATCCTCGCTCCAGCCCTTTGTCGCTACGCGAATTTCCCCTTCCCCCCCCTGGCTTCTTATGGTATATGAAACGCGTCTGTAGATTACGTGTCGGTTCGCAGGCTGCTTAGTCCCGTCCGGGTGGATGGGAACGGGGGACCCACCTTACGGGGCGTATCGCCGGACATTCGGCGTAGGGCAAACTCTTCGGCCCGAGCCCGTCAGCTAACCTCGTAAGCATCGAAGGGAAAGCACTCTCCAAACATGGAGGCCTTTCCCCGTCACCATACAACGGAGATGCGCCATGTCCACTTCCCCCTTGGCTGCTGGGCATGATGCCCATGTGGCCCATTTTCCGTCGTCCCTGCCCTTGTCTATCAAACCTAAAAATTCCAGTCTGGCGCTTGCCGCCTTAGGCATCATCTACGGTGATATCGGCACCAGTCCGCTCTATGCCGTCAAGGAGTGTTTTCACGGCCTGCACGCCATGGCCCTCTCCGAGGCCAACGTCTTAGGCGTCCTCTCCCTGATCTTCTGGTCGCTGACCATGGTGGTGAGCGTCAAGTACGTCACCTTCATCATGAGCGCCAACAACCGGGGCGAAGGCGGCATCTTCGCTTTACTGGCCCTACTCGGCAGTTCCAAGACAAAGCACGGCAAGGCCAGGACCTTGCTTGCCACCTGCGCCATTTTCGGGGCAGCCCTGCTCTATGGCGATGGCATCATCACCCCGGCCATCTCCGTCCTCTCGGCAGTGGAGGGACTCAACGTGGCAACCGAGGCGGCAACCCGCTTTGTCCTGCCCATCACCTGCACCGTCCTCTTCTCCCTGTTCATGGTCCAAAAACATGGCACTGCCACCATCGGCAAGGTCTTTGGACCGGTAATGGTCATCTGGTTTTTGGCCATCGCCAGCCTTGGACTCACCCAGATCATCGAAAACCCCGACGTCATCGCTGCCGTCAATCCGATGCACGCGGTCCGCTTCTTCATCACCAACCGGATGCATGGCATGGTGGTCCTGGGCTCCGTGGTCCTGTGCATCACCGGCGGCGAGGCCCTCTATGCCGACATGGGCCACTTCGGACGCCACCCCATCCAGCTCTCCTGGTACGCCATGGTCATGCCCGCCCTCATTCTGAACTATTTCGGCCAGGGCGCCCTCCTCCTCGCCAACCCGGATGCCGCGGCCAATCCCTTCTATGGTATGGTGCCGAACGCCCTGCTCTACCCCATGGTCGCCCTGGCCACCATGGCCTCGGTGATTGCCTCCCAGGCCATGATCTCAGGCATCTATTCCCTGACCCAGCAGGCCATCCAGCTTGGTTTCTCCCCCCGCATGCGCATCGTCCACACCTCGGAGCAGACCATGGGTCAGATTTATATGCCCGGCGTCAATATGGCGGTCATGGTTGGCTGCCTGGCCGTGGTCCTGACCTTTCAGGAATCGAGCCGCTTGGCAGCCGCCTACGGCATTGCGGTCACCGCCACCATGGCCATCACCTCGCTCCTCTATTTTGCCGTGCTGCACTGGCGCTGGCGCTGGCCCCTGTGGAAGAGCCTGACCATGCTTATCGTCTTTCTGTGCTTCGATATCGCCTTTCTGGGCGCCAACCTCCTCAAGGTAATCGATGGCGGCTGGTTCACCCTGCTGCTCGCCTTCGCACTGCTGCTCAGCATGGTGACCTGGCGGGACGGCCGGGCCATCATGGCCGCCAAACTTGCCGCCGCCGCCATCCCGATCGCCAAATTCCTCGACGACATGCAACTGAAGGCGCCACACCGGGTGCCCGGCACCGCCGTCTTCATGGCGGTCTCACCAACCGGCACCCCCACCGCCCTCCTGCACCACTACGAGCATAACAAGGTCCTGCACACCTCAGTCATCATCCTCTCCATTGTCTCGGCCGAGACCCCCGTGGTCGAAACCACCGACCGGGTGGATATCTTCCCGCTGGGCAACGGTTTTCACCGCCTCATCGCCCACTACGGCTTTATGGAGACACCAAGCGTTCCGGAAATCGCCCGCTGCGCCACGGAACGGGGCCTGCGCATGCCCATCGACAACACGACCTTCTACCTGGGCCGCGAGACCATCGTTGCCGGCCGCAAGGGCGGCATGGTCCGCCTGCGCAAACACCTGTTCGCCCTGATGTCACGAAACGCCTGGAACGCGGTGTCCTTCTTCGGCATCCCGCTGCATCGCGTGGTGGAAATCGGCCGGCAGATCGAAATTTAGTTTTTTTGTGCGCGCCTCGTATTTTATTGACATCTCCGTTGCAGAACTGTACTTAAAAATAAGGTATAAATAGTGATTACTCACCATTAACTCTCCCCTCAGAGAAGTCCGCCTATGATCGATGACACGCCATTGCCCAAAAGCGGCGCCAACCGCCGGGAAAATTTTCGCATCGACAATGTCCTGCCGATCTCCCTCCGCAAAGTTGAGAACAATATATTGCCCATAGCCCATGTGATTCCGGTGGCGGCGAACAACTCGACCACCGGGACATGGGAGGACAGCCTGAACTCTACCGCTGGTGAGTTTGACTCTTCATTTGCCCTTATGCTGATTGAGGTCAACGCCAAGCTCGATGTCCTGCTCGATGCCCAGCACCTCACCAACAAAGCAGCAAAGGGCCCAGACCCTGCCATGCTCTCCATGAACCAAATCCTGCTCCAGATAAACCTCAAGCTGGAGCACCTGCTTAGCGCCAGCAACCTGAGCCGGCCTGAGGACAGGATCCAGATCAGCACTGTCAGTTTGAGCGCCAGCGGTATTAAGCTGAAGACAAATGTTGATTTGGCCATTGGCGACCTGGTCGAGGTCCGCATGTTCATGAAGATCACCAAGCCATTTTGGCTCGTGGTTGGCGGTTCGGTGGTGCGGGCCACGCTCCTCCCCACAGGACAGCATGAGGTGGCGATCCATTTCACCGACATGGACGAGACGGTCAGTGACGAGATCTCCCGCTACGCCCTTATGGACCAAAAGAGACAGATCATGGCCCGCCGTGGCATTCGCAACTAGGTTCGAGATGGGGCTGCTTGTGCAGAAACCTGCGAACATAAACTTCTAAGGAAACATACTCTATGCTGGTCATCATTGGCGTGGCGGTTGTTTTATTGTCGGTTCTCGGCGGCTTTGTCCTCGAACACGGCAATGTCGCGCTCCTCTGGCAACCGATCGAAATGCTCATCATCTTCGGCGCCGCCCTCGGTGGTCTCCTGATCTCCAGCCCACCCTCGGTCGTCAAGGGCGTGGTCAAAGAACTGAAGGGGCTCCTTTCCCACCACGCCATCAGCAAGGAACACTACCTTGAAGTCTTGATGCTCTTGAACTCCATCTTTTACAAGATCAAAAAGGAGGGCCTGATCACCATCGAGGACGACGTGGACAACCCCAAGAAGAGCAAGCTCTTCGCCAAGCACCAGAAGATTATGGACGACCACGATGTCTCGATCTTTATCTGCGACACCATCCGCACCATGATTACCGCCAATTACCCGCCCCACGAGATGGAAGCCCTCATGGACATCGACCTGGAAACCAACCAACACGAGGCCATGGAACCAGGCCACGCCGTTGAAAAGGTCGCCGACGCCCTGCCGGGCCTGGGCATCGTGGCCGCGGTTTTGGGTATTGTTCTCACCATGAACAACCTCGGCGAGCCGGCCGAAGTCCTGGGGAAACACATCGGCGCCGCCCTGGTCGGCACCTTCCTCGGCGTTCTCGCCTGCTACGGCTTTGTCGGGCCGATAGCCGGCAGCATGCTGCATAAGGCCGCCGAGCGCGCCACCTACATGAATGTTATCAAAACCGGCCTGCTGGCCGCCTACTCCTCTGACTTCATGGTGCCGTTTGCCATCGAGTCGGCCAGGCGGGCGATCCCGGGTGGTGAGTGTCCGTCCTTTGCCGAAGTTGAAGAGACTGTCAAGAAATGGAAGGCCAAAAGTTAACCATCCTCAAAAAGAAGGGGAAGGGCGGCGGGGCTGGCCATCACGGCGGCAGCTGGAAGGTCGCCTTCGCCGATTTCATGACCGCCATGATGGCCTTCTTCCTGCTCATGTGGCTGCTCAGCATGGGCCCCCAGAAAAAGCAGGAAGAGCTGGGCCACTATTTCAAGAATGCCACCTTCAGTCTGTTTGGCACTAGTGGGGGGTCCTCACAATCAGCAGTCTCCATCTCCGATACGCCGCCGAGCGGCCCCGCTCAGGCCAACCCGGAAGCCGCCCAGGCCGAAGAAGCCGTCGAGGCCGAAGAAACCGAGGCCGAGATGCAAGAGATGAAGGCCAAGCTTGAGGAACAGATCCAAGAGCGCCTGACCGATGTCAAGGACCAGATCGTCATCGGCCAGTTTGACGGCGGCATCAAGATCGACATCATGGACAAGGCGGGCCAGCCCATGTTTCAATTGGGCGGCACCGAACTTACCGAAGAGGCCAAGAAGGTGTTGCTGGTTGTTGCCGAAAACATCAAGAACAACACACAAAAACTGGAAATCGAGGGACATACCGATGCCCTGGGCTACTCAAACAACCAAAAATTCGGCAACTGGGAGCTCTCAACCGCCAGGGCCTCGGCGGCGCGGGTGGAACTAGAAAAAAGCGGCCTAAGCTCGGCCATGCTCTCACGCGTCTCAGGATACGCCGCCACCGAGCCCATCATCAAAGAAGACCCCTTCGATCCCCGTAACCGCAGAATCAGCCTGCGCCTCCTCTACCCACAACCGAAAAAAGAACCGTCAACAACGGACCAACCTTCGATCGCGCCAGACCTTAAAAAAGAATTGCCGCCAGCGATCACACCGCACCAACAGCAGTAATTTTGTAACTTCTCAGGTAGTTTAGGGGATTAGACTGTAGACTGAAAGAATGGCGAGGGAAGTAATCCGCACACAGCAATTACCACCCTTCGACGGAGTTTATCCCCCTTGCGGGGGACTCAAGAACCGGTTAGTTTAGTGCGCGAAGCCGAACTAACCACGAAGCAGCTAAAACAGCTCGTTCAAGGCCTGCTCCAGTGAATAGCCCTTGCTGAACTGACGGGAATAGGGCTGGGAGGCTATCTGCCACTCCTCCTCCAACTGCTCCAGCTGCCTTGAGATATCAACGAGCAACCTCTCCAGCAGGCCCGGCCCGCCCTCCACATACAGGAGATAGTCCCCGCTACGGCTGAACAGCCGCGCGATATCCTGCCCTCCCCCCTGACCGTTAAACTCCTCGACCACATCATGCAGTCGCTGACCGATCTCATCTAGAATCTGGTCGGTCAAAGTCTGGCCCAGGCGGCGGTAACAATCCGGCAGGCCTTGAAAATTGGTGACCAGGAGGTCAAAAGGCCTCTCCCGCCGCCGCAAGACGTGAGTGTCGTCTAAGAAGTACAGGTAACGGTAGTTATAGAAACCGGTGAGCGGCTCCCGGAAATAGGCCTTGCGACGGAAGAGCTCCAGCTCCATCATGTAGTCGGCGGTAAACTCCCGGGTGATGGTCAACGGGTCCCAGGACTGCAAGACCTCTTCCAGGACAGTGACCACGATCCGGTCAACCCGACCCAACCTGGCCTCCCGGCGCAGTATATCGAGGGCGGCGTCTTTCCCGATCGGTTTTTTGTAGGGCCGCCTGGCGACCAGGGCCTCGTAGATATCAGCCACCGAGACTATGCGGACCATAATCCCCAAGTCACCGCCAGTCAAGCCGTCTGGATAGCCTGAGCCGTCCAGCCGCTCATGGTGATGGAGGATGATGAAGGCAATCCGGCTGTCATGGTGTTTGCGGGTAAAGAGGTTGGCCCCGACCCGGGGATGAAAGCGCATTATGTCCCGGTCCTGGTCATCGAACTGACCGGGCTTCAGCAGGATATCATCCGGGATCGCCACCTTGCCGATATCATGGACCAGACAGGCCCGCTCCAGGATCTCCAATTCCTCCAGAGGCAGACCCAGGCTCTGACCGATGCGCTTCGAGATCTCCGCCACCCGGACCGCATGCTCAAAGGTGTAGTGGTCGCGGTTGGCCAGCATCTCATCCATGGTGGCGTACAGATCGTTAATCAGGAGGTCCTTGGCCTGGTTGGCAGCAGCCACCTCCCGATGGGCGGCCAGCAGTTTCTCCTCGGCCTCCCGCCGTTCACTGATCTCCTGCTCCAGGCCCCGAATCAATTTCCGCTCCCGAAAGATCCGGTTCAGCTTGGCCTCCAGCTCATCATGATCAAAGGGCTTGATAATGAAATCGCTGCCGCCGGCGTTGATGATATTTGAGTAGACAAAGGTGTCAGAATGGCCGGTAATGACCAGAACGTCAGTGCCGGGGTGATGGGCCTTGGTGTGGGCCAGGAGCTGCATGCCGTCCATCTTTGGCATCAGCATATCGGTGACGACCACGTCAAATTCGGCCTGCTTCAGCCGCGCCACCGCCTCCAGGCCGTCAGCCGCTACTTCGCACCCATAGCCAAGGCCCGAGAGAATTTTGTCCACTACCTCTCGGATGACCGGATCGTCATCAACCACCAAGATACGTTTCATGTTTTATAGAAAGATGCGGCTGTAGGGGTTTAGGCTGTAGGCTGAAGGTAAACAAAAAATAGGGGATGACTTCGTACCGCCAGCCCTACAGCCTATAGCCTCATATATCTCATGCCCTGGTCAGGGGCCGATATTTGATCCGGTGCGGTTGATTGGCCAGGACGCCGAGCCGCTGCTTCCTATCCTCTTCGTACTCCGAGTAATTGCCGTCGAACCAGACCACTCGGCTGTCGCCCTCAAAGGCCAAGATATGGGTGGCGATGCGGTCGAGAAACCAGCGGTCATGGCTGATGACCACGGCGCAACCGGCAAAATTTCCCAAGGCCTCTTCCATGGCCCGCAGGGTGTTGATATCCAAATCGTTGGTGGGCTCGTCCAAGAGCAGGACATTGGCGCCCTCTTTCAACATGCGGGCCAGATGCACCCGGTTGCGCTGACCGCCGGACATCACCCCGACCTTGCGCTGCTGCTCGGTGCCGCTGAAATTGAAGCGACCGACATAGGCCCGGGAGTTGACCTCTCGGTTACCAAGGGTGATGGTCTCCTGGCCGCCAGTGATGACCTCCCAGATCGTCTGGTTGGGGTCCATGTCGCGGCCCTGGTCGACATAACCGAGCTTGACGGTGTCGCCCAGGCGGATAGCACCTGAATCAGGGGTCTCCTGGCCGGTGATCATCTTGAACAGGGTGCTCTTGCCGGCGCCGTTGGGACCGATGACCCCGATAATGCCTCCCGGCGGCAGGGCAAAGGACATATTCTCCACCAGCAGCCGGTCGCCAAAGGCCTTCGAGACTTGGTCGGCCTCGATCACCAGCTTGCCCAGACGGGGACCGGGAGGGATATAGATCTCGATCTCGTCGGCCCTTTTTTCGCTCGTCTGCTCAAGCAGCGTCTCGTAGGCCTTGATCCTGGCCTTCGATTTGTCGTGCCGGCCCTTGGGACTCATGCGGATCCACTCCAGTTCACGGGCCAGGGTGCGCTGGCGGCTCGACTCCTGTTTTTCCTCCTGCTGCAAGCGCTTCTGCTTCTGCTCAAGCCAGGACGAATAGTTGCCCTTCCAGGGGATGCCCTCGCCGCGGTCAAGCTCCAGGATCCAACCGGCCACGTTATCGAGAAAATAACGGTCGTGGGTGACGGCGATGACCGTGCCGGCGTAACGTTGCAGATGATGCTCCAGCCAGGTGACCGTCTCGGCGTCCAGGTGGTTGGTGGGCTCGTCCAGCAGCAAAATATCCGGCTCCTGCAACAGCAAACGGCAGAGGGCCACCCGCCGCTTTTCGCCGCCCGAGAGGACACTGACTTTTGCATCACTTGGCGGGCAGCGCAGGGCGTCCATGGCCAAATCCAAGCGGGAATCAAGCTCCCAGGCATTGACGGCGTCCAGTTTTTCCTGGACCTTGGCCTGGCGGTTGATGAGCTTATCCATGGCCGCATCATCCATCGGCTCGGCAAACTGTTCGTTGATCTGATTGAACTCAGCCAAGAGATCAACCACCTCCTGCACCCCCTGCTCGACGACCTGACGTACGGTCAAGGCCTCGTCCAGGTGGGGCTCCTGCTCCAGATAGCCGATAGTAAAACCGGGAGAGAGGGTGATCTTGCCGTCAAACTCGGTATCGACCCCGGCCAGGATACGCAAGAGCGAACTTTTTCCAGAGCCATTCAGACCCAGGACGCCGATCTTGGCCCCATAAAAATAGGACAACGAGATATTTTTTAAGATCGGTTTTTTTTCATAAAACTTACTGACCCGCATCATCGAGTAGATGATCTTGTTCGCCTCTTCAGCCATGACGTTTATTCCTTTATGTAAATTTCGTTTACTGCTTGGTAGTTGTAGGTTGGGTTAGGCGCGGTTTTTTTGCGCCGTAACCCAACACGCGTATGGCGTTGGGTTACGCGAGACGACCGCTAACCCAACCTACTGAGGACTGAGTAACGGCATGATCTACACTCAGTCCTAAGTCCTTCAAATCATCTCGGCGCTGTCCGCCGGTACCCAGCAGCGGCGGCCATCAACCAATTCTATATACAGCCATTCTCCCCTTTTCTCCACTAAAGAAAACAAGAGCCCGGCATGCAGCGGCTCACTGAAACTTATGCTGTAGGCCTGACCATCCCCCTTGCGGGCCATGGTCTCAGCTGAGACCATAACACCGCCGGCATGGCGACCAAAGCGATCATAGAGGAGCGAGCCGCCCATCATCAGGCTGAGCGTAAGGCTCACGGCCAGCGGCCACCAGAGTCCTTGCCGCCGATGCAGTTTCAAGGCCAGGAGACCCCAGAAGGCGGCGTTCGCCACCACCAACAGAACCAACCTGAGGCGCGAGGGAAAATCATAATGCCAGAAGAGCAGGGTCTTGGCAATCATGGTCTCCTGCTTGGCTTCGATCCGGTCTGGTTGCTGGCTCTCGACGAAACGCAGGTTCTGGCGCAGATTATCATCAGCAGGCAGATAGAGCAAGGCGCGCCGGTAGTTCAGGATCGCCCGGCCCAGGTCATGGAGCTGAAAATAGGTGTTGCCCAGATTGTAATACAACTTGCCGTTGACCACCCCATCCTGCACCAGCTTCTCAAAACGGACCTGCGCCTTGCGGTAGAGTTCAGCGCTCTGGGTCTGGTCTTCCAGTTGCGTCGCCTGTTGAAAGAAGCGGCTGGCCTCGTCCAGCAGCTGGTTGCGGTCGATTGCTCCGGCGGCCGATGGTCTGGGGGCAAGCAAGAAGATGACGCAGAGGATCAGCAGAAGATGGGGAATTCGCATCGGCATTGGATATTTCATTGGCAATTCTTAAACTCTGGCTCATAGCCAACCGAGAACTGGGTTGTCGTATCATTTCTGATACTCAAAAAATGGGCATTATTCTTATCAAAAGGGCAAAGAGGCATCCGGCATAGCTCAAAACCAAATTTTCTATAATAGCTGGGATTCCCCAAAACAAATACTGTCCGGCTCTTGATTAGTTCCTGTGACAAGCAGAATTTCATTAACTCAGAGCCGACCCCCTGCCGCTGAAATTCCGGTTTTACCGCCATCGGTGCCAGATGGAGGCCACAAACCTCTTTGCCCTTATAGGCCTGCGTGAAGGCGGCATAGGCTATAATTTTATTGGTGTGGATACAGACCCAGTCATGGATTGGCTTGCCATGCTCGTGTAATTTCTGCACCAGATTGGCCTCATAGCCACTCCCTGGAAAGGCCAAGCGCAACAGGGCCAAGGCCTTCCCCAAATTTTCGTCATCCACTTTGCGTATCTTCATAATGGTCGGCCCTTAATCCTTTCCAACTCAGCCACCACCTGTCGCGCCAGGTCACCCAAATGGACCAGGTCACCAACCCCAGCGCTCGAGCCGGCGTACTCATAGGCCTCGCACTGCTCCATCACCTGCCGGAGACGGGACAGACACTCCGAGCTGGCCCCGGCCCTGGCAAGCAGGGGCTCAACATCGGCATAGGTCAGCGAGGCGGAGTTACAGCGCAATTTGGCCCCCAGATACTCCCGCATGGCGAGGCCCATGGTCTGGTATCCAGTCGTCACCCCACCCTGCCCCTCAAGTCCGTCAAGTGCGGCTATTAAGCGCCGATAGGCCAAGCGGGCAGCACGGCCCTCCGGGTCCTTACGGCCATAACGGACCATGAGTAGGCCCGCCATGAACAGTGCAAAAAACGCCGGCGGCAAGGCGAGCATGGCGCACCACAAGGCCTCCAGTTTCATCGCCCCGATTGGCCTTTGATTGGCCAGGACCTCCGGCCCCTCGTAGTTAAAATTAATCCCCCCTTTGACCGCCTTCAGCTCCTTCTTGGCTGGCGCGCCCGGCACCTCTCCTTCGGCATCCTGGGCCGTCACCATCCTGGCCTCGGCCACCTCAAGCGCCACCGGTTGCGAGGCGGCGGTCTCATAGCTAGCACTCGCCGGATTAAAATAACTTAAACGGAGACTAGGCACCTGCCGCACACCGCTGTGCCGAGCGCGGACGGTCTGGGTAAAGGTCTTGAGAATGGCGCTGCCTTCACCCGGGGCCATCTCGCCGGGGACCTTAAAATCGTTCGGCCCCAGCGCCTGCTCCAAAGACGGCAGGCTGGCCCCGGCCACCGCCGGCCCGGCAATCTGGACAGTCAAGGTAATGGGGTCGCCGACTTTGACCTTGGTGGGGGTGGCGGTCACGGCCAGGGAGTACGAACCAACCAATCCGTTAAAGTCAGCCGGCCGCCCCTCCGCCGGCAGGGGTAAGACCTCAAGCGTCGGCTCATTGGAGGGCACCACTTCCGTCCGATAGACCTGGCGGGAGCGTCCAAAAAGATCATCCGGCACCAGTCCGGAAAACGGGTCGCGCCCGCTCGGCCGGGTGCGGCTCAACGACTGACAGGTGATCGTGGCCTGGGGCAAGGTCAGGGCGCCCGACTCCTTGACGGCCAGCATCTTGCTGAAGGAGACGGTCAGATAGTTCTGGCCATCCAAGACGCCATTGGCCTTTGCGGCCAGGATCTCGCCGCCGGCCACCGGGATGCGGACCACGTTACTCTGAGCGGCGTTGGTGATGGCGTTCGGCCCTTCGCTGATCGAAAAACGGGGGTCGGTGAGGAGGGGCAGGCTGAGGTTGAAGCCATTGACGTCCTTGCCGATATACCAGGTCACGGTCAGGGCCACCGGCTCGCCGGCATAGACCCTGAATTTTTCGAGATTTAAGCGCAGCTTGAAGTCGTTGGTCTCCACCGGTTTTTTGACCAAGATAGGGATGGCCTGGGTCTGGTAGGGCTGCTTATCGATGGTTACGGTCAGGGCCGGGATGAGCAAGCGCCCGGCTTTCTTGGGGGTGAGGCCGTAATTAAAGACATAGCCGCGATGGGAGACACGACTCATGCGACCGTTGACAATGGACACCGATTCGCTGCTGTTCTGCTGGCCACCGCGAGGTTCCACCGTAAAGTCGGTGAGCGGCGAGACGTCCGGCTCATCCGGGGCATCGTGGCCTTCGATCTGAATCTGCAGGGAAAAAGTCTCCCCGACAAAGACTTCCTGCTGCTCCACCGCCGCCTGCACCGTGACCTGGGCAGACGCCGGAGCCGCCAGGGCCAAGCAGGCCAGCGTCATGGTTATGATGACTTGCAAAAAACGCATATTATTCAAATTCTCAATCAAAAATGAAGTTATTGTCCATAGCCAATTTCGCAAAAAGTCACGGGATGGCTAAGCAAAGGGGCTAATACCCCGCAACGCAGTAGATCGGCCTTTTTGCGACGCCATTTACCAGTCCTTATCCACCGGTTCAAAGCCGGTCGTATTCTGGTTCTGCCGACGAATCGCATTTTGCTTCTCCTCATTCAGCAGGTCCTGGGCCGTCTGGTCCATGGGCTCAGCATTCTCGGCCCCGGCTGCCTCCTCCGACTCCTGGCCCTGCTTGGCCTCATCAGGCTGGGCGGCCTGCTGTTCCTCGTTCTTGTCCTCTTTACCGTTGTCCTTGGGCTGCTCCTTGGCCTGCTGCCCTGCCTCTCCCTGCTTCTTCTCGGGGTTCTGATCCTGAAGACTCTCCTTAGCCTCACGCAGCTTGGCAGCCGCCTCATCCTGGGCCTGGGCCGCTTCATTGGGCTTGTCGGCCTGCAAATTATCCAAGGCCTCCTGCTGTTTTTGGCCCGCCTGCTCAAGGTCGCGGGCGGCCTGCCCAGTGTCCTTGTCCTTCGACTGCCCCATCTTCTGACGCATATCTTCTGTCTTGCCCTGCAGGTCCTTCTGCTCTGCGGCCTGGTTCGCCTTGGCTTGACTGTCCGGCGGCTCTTGACCTTCCTGCTCACGGCTCTGGTCGGCCATCGCCTGCTGCTGGTCGGCCATTTTTTCCAAGTCTTTGGCCATTTCCTGCTGCTGCCGCTGCGCCTCCTCCTTGGCCGCCTGCTGTTTCTTTAACTCAGCTTGCACCTTTTGCAGACGCTTCTTACTGACCTCCAGATTGCGGCCCGCCTCTTTATAGGTTTTGTCAAGGTCAAGCGTGGCCCGGAAATGCTCCACACTCTCCTGGAAGGTCTTGACAGCCGCCTCCTGGTCCTTGGCCTCGGCTGCCTCGCCCTGCCGAAAGGCGGTATTGCCCAGGTTGAATTCGCTGCGGCTGATCAACTCACGACTCCGCCCCTGCGTTGCCGCCTGCTGGTAGGCCGCGGCCGCGCCCTCGAAGTCATTCAACTTATAGCGGGCATTGCCCAGATTATACTGGATCTCCGGGGACTGCGGCTCAAGGCTCGCCGCCTCTTCGTACAGTTTCCGGGCCTCCTCAAAGTTTTGGGCAGCGTAGGCGCTATTGCCGCGCGCCACCAGACTGCGGGCCGATTCGGCCCAAGCCAGGGCGCGAAAACCAATAACCATGCCGACGATAACCATGGTCCTCAAAAAATGCCGCCAGTTCATGACGCCCCCGCCGTTGCCTTGCGCTCCGTAAGCAGTCCCTCCAGGACCAAGAGGCCGAGGGCTGCCGCCAGAAAGATCTGAAACTTCTCCTCATACTGCTCGGTAGTCTTGGACTCCAATTCCTTCTTGTCGGCACTACTTATAAACTCCTGATAGACCTCACCCAGGTTGATGGTGCCGGTAGCCACTGGCAGATAGCGGCCGCCCGGGGTGGCCTTGGCCATGGCCCGCAAGGTATCGGCGTCCAATTTCGTCCAGACCTCCTGGCCCTGATATTTCAAGAAGGCCTTGCGGCCCTGCTCGTCAAGGACCGGGATGCGCTGGCCCTCCTTCTCATCGCCCAAACCGATGATGATCAGCCTCACCCCCTGGTCGGCCGCCGCCTGGGCCGCTTCCAGCGGGGCGCTCTCATGGTCCTCGCCATCGGTAATCAGGATAACATCCTTATACTGTTTGTCCTGATTGTCGAAGATGTCGCGCAGCACGGTGCGCAGGGCATCGCCAAGCTTAGTGCCGCCCCGCGACACGGAATCGGTGCTGACCTCCTCAAGTGCTGTCCTGAAAAACCCGTAATCGAGCGTCAGCGGGCATTTGACCACTGCCGTGCCGGCAAAGACCACTAAGCCCACCCGGTCGCCCCGCAAACGGTCCACCGTATCCATGATCGCAAGCTTGGCGTGCTCCAGCCGGTTGGGGACAAGGTCATCGGCCAGCATGCTCTTTGAGACATCGAGCATAAAGACGACGTCGCGGCCGGAACGTTTGATCACCATCTCCTTGCGGTTCCAGGCCGGGCGGGCCAGACTGATGGCCAGACAAGCCAGGGCCAGCAAGATAAGCGACGCCTTCCAGACCCGCCGCCCCCGACTCTTAGGCAACGAAATCCGCGCCAGCATCCCCTCCGCCATGAAGCGGCGCAGGGCGGCCCGCCGCTGACTCCCGGCATAGAGAAACAACCCTGCCAGGACCGGCGGCAACGCCAGGAGGAAGAGCATGGCCAGATTATAGAAGTGCAAGGTGTTCACGGCACCCTCCTGAGCACGGTGCAGCTGAGGACGGTTTCCAGGACCAGCAATATGCAGGCGGCCAAGGCAAAGACCCAGAAATATTCCTTATAGTCAATATAGCGGATGCTCTCAACCTCGCTCTTCTCAAGCCGGTCGATCTCCTGGTAGACCGCCCGCAGACCTTTGGCGTCCTCCGCCATCCTGAACACCCCGCCGCTGACCTCTGCCAGTTTGGCCAGGGTCGCCCGGTCAGCCCCTTCGCCGGTGCGGACCATGCGGGTACCGAGCAGGGTCTGGACCTTGACCACCTCGTCGCCGCCGACGCCGATGGTGTAGATCTTGATTCCCCACTGCTTGGCCAGGGCGGCGGCCTCCTCCGGCGAGTGGCGGCCAATATTGCTCTGACCGTCGGTCAGCAGGATGATAATCTTGCTCTTGATCTTGTAGGCGGCGGACTGTGCCCCCGTCTGCCGGGCCAAAGTCTCTTCGGCGGTCTGCAAACGGGCGGCGGCCAAAGCAATGGCGTCGCCGATGGCGGTGCGGTTTTCAGGACTGTCCTGGGGCACCAGATGGATGGTGTCGAGAAACCCGGACAGAGCGCCGTGGGCCAGGGTCAGCGGACAGACGGTGTCGGCGTAGCGGGCAAAGGTAATCATACCGATCAGATCATTTGGACGACCTTTAAGGTCGCGCTGGTTACCGCCCACAAACTCGGCGAACACCTGTTTCACAACATCGAGACGGGTCATGTCCCGACCATCGAACTCCATCTCCGCCCCCATGCTGCCGGAACGGTCCACCACCATCTCGATCGCCACCCCCTGACTGGTCTCCTCCACCTTCTCCAGGCCGGCCTGAGGCCGGGCCAGAGCGATGATCACCAGCGTCAAGGCCACGAGCCGCAAGCCAGAGGGCAAATGCAGCAGGCGACGGCGCAGAGAGCGGCTGGCCGGCAGGAGCGCCAGGTCGGAGAAGGTCAGGCTAGCTGCCTGCCGCCTCCTGCGCCAGACCAGGACGAGCAGCGGCAGCAGCAGGAGGGCGAGCAGGGCCCAGGGGCTGGCGAACCTCATGCCCGCCCTCTGGACGGTGTCTCAACGATCTCCACCGGCTCGGTCTCCCGAACAAAAGAGCGGCAGAGTTCTACCCTCTCCTCGGCCTCGGCCCGCGTCGGCGTGTGCTTGGCAAACTTGACCAGATCGCAGTGGCTCAAAAAATCACGCAACAGCAGTTTGTGCGAGGCAGCGATCAAGGTTGGGGCGCCGAATCGTACCAGGGGCCCATCCCCCAACCGGCCCAAGTCCGCCAGGAACTCCTCGGTAGTCTGCTCCGGGGCCCGCAGGCCGAAACGCTGTTCAATATAATGACGCAGGATGTCAGACAGGGTCTCAAAAAAGAGCTTGACCTGACCGCTGGCCAGGAGATCGGCGGCCAGGAGCCGATCAAGAGCCTGATAGGCAAGGAGGTGGGGCGGCAAGGGTGGCGGCAAGGGAACGATCCGCCGCCCTCGCCGTTTCCAGAGATAGACCATCAGGGCCAAGGCCAAGACCCCGGCCAACCCCGCCCCCACCCACAACCAAGGGTTTATGGGCTTGGCAAGCGGCGGGGCGATATCGCTGATTGTCTCACCTGAGTCATCCTTGGCCAGCAGGGTCTCGACCTCGACCGCCACCGGCTCGGTGGCCACCGTGGTCAGGGCCGCCTCTTTGTCGGCCTTTTTCCAGGCCTCAACCGTCAGGGCCGGGACCTGCGCAGCCCCGGAGGCGAGCGGCTCAAGGACATAACGCCAGGTCACGGCAACCCGACCCGTTGCCGTCAGTTCCGGTTTGGATTGGCTCGCCCCGGCCACCGCAAAGCCAGGCAGTTCCTTGAGATCAATGAACTTGACCGCCAGGTCCTCGTCGGTCTCGGCCCGCAGCTCGACAGTAAGCCGTTCGGCCACGGTCAGCCGCTGCCGATCGAGACGCAGTTCGAGCGTCAGGGGACCCTTGCCGAAATGCTTGACAATTCCAGCCGGCGGCGGCCCAGCACCCTCCTGCGTCGGCTGGCAGGCAACAAGCATGGCGAGGAGCCAAAACAGAGACACCACCGCCGACAGCCAGAGCCGCCGCCCTCTTTTCTCCGCCATCAACGCCGCGCCTCCCGCCGCTTGAAGAAGCGGACCAGTTCGTCAACATGGCCCACCTCTTTCGTCTCCCCGGCTTCAAGGACAATGGGGATATGGTCAACGGACAGCGACCCGAAGAGCCGGGCCAGCCCCTTCTGCCGATAACGGCCCAACTCCTGATAACGCTCGCGGAAGCCCTGGTCCGAGCTGTCAACGACGATGCTGGCCCCGGACTCGGCATCGGTCAGCTCAAGCAGGCCGAGGGCCGGCAACCGCAGTTCGCGGCGGTCGGTGATCGAGATACTGATCAGGTCATGCCGCCTGGCGAGTATCCCCAAGGGCTTCTTGAAGTCAGGGGCCAGAAAATCGGACAGCACGAAGACCACCCCCCGTTTATGGACCACCCGGCCCAGATATTCCAGGGCCTGGGCAATATCGGTGCCCTTCTCCTGCGGCTGATAGCCCAAGACCTCGCGGATGATCCTGAGCACATGGGAGCCGCCTTTGCGGGGCGGAATGAATTTTTCAATGCGATCGGAGAACAGGAGCAGACCGACCTTATCATTATTCTTGATGGCCGAGAAGGCGAGCAGGGCGCAGAGCTCCGCCGCCACCTCGCTCTTGCGCTTGGCAACGGAACCGAAGAGACCAGAGGCGGATATGTCCACCGCCAAGAGCACGGTCAGCTCGCGCTCCTCGACATAGCGTTTGACAAAGGGATGGCCGCAGCGGGCCGTGACGTTCCAGTCGATGGCGCGCACGTCGTCGCCTGGCTGATACTCGCGGACCTCGTCGAACTCCATGCCCCGGCCCTTGAAGACGCTCTGGTATTCCCCGGCCAGGATATCGTTGACCGCCCGACTGGTGAAGATCTGAATAAATCGGATCTGGCGGGCCAGCTCACTTGTTTCGATCATGGCACGGCAACGGTATCGAAAATCTGGCGGATGATGTCCTCAGGTGTCATGTCCTCGGCCTCGGCTTCATAGGTGATGGTGACCCGGTGCCTGAGGACATCCATGCCGATGGTCTTGACATCCTGGGGGGTGACGTAGCCGCGCCCGGAGAGCAGGGCAAAGGCCTTGGCCGCCATGGCTAAGAATATGGTGGCCCGGGGCGAGGCGCCGTACTGGATGAGATGACCGATCATTAGACCGTAGGCGGCGGGCTCGCGGGTGGCGGCCACCAGGTTGACAATATACTCCTCGACTTTGACGTCCAGATAGATGCGCCGACTCAAGGCCCTTAGCCGGGCGATGTCCTCACGATTAATGACTGCCTCCACCAGCGGTGCCTCCTCGTCGCCGGCCATAAGCCGCAGGATTTGCTGCTCCTCCTCGCGGCTCGGGTAGCCGACTTTGAGCTTCAGCATGAAACGGTCAACCTGGGCCTCCGGCAGACGGTAGGTGCCCTCCTGCTCGATGGGATTCTGGGTGGCCAGGACCAGAAAGGGGTCAGCCAAGGGATAGGTGGTCTCGCCGATGGTGACCTGGCCTTCCTGCATGGCCTCAAGGAGCGCGCTCTGCACCTTGGCCGGGGCCCGGTTGATCTCATCAGCCAGGATGATATTGGCAAAGATCGGTCCCTTTCTGGTGCTAAAATCGCCGGTCTTGGGGTTATAGATCAGGGTGCCGATCAGGTCGCCAGGCAGGAGATCCGGGGTGAACTGGATCCTTTTGAAGGTGGCGGCAACCGCCTGGGCCAGGGTGGTCACCGTCTTGGTCTTGGCCAGGCCCGGCACCCCCTCGATCAACACATGATTATTGCACAGCATGGCCACCAGCAGACGCTCAATCATGGTCTGCTGGCCGACAATCACCTTGCCGATTTCCCGACGGACAGCCTGGAGAATGGCGCTCTCCTGCGCTACGGCCTGGCTGATCTCCCTGACATCGACTGACATGACGACTCCTTTCTTTTTACAATATAATTGATAAAATTGCTGCGATTGGTGGACGTACGGAGTGAGAGGCAAATTCTCCTCAAAAATACTCCGCAACTGCCGATTGTCAAGGCATTGGCTGAAATTTATCGCGAGGGGGGAGTGCGGTGACGCGTCACCGCCCTCCGCAAAATGCGGGGGGGGGGCAATGTCGTTGACTTAAGGTCTGCTGACAGAGCAGCTATCAACCAAAACAGCACCTTCTTTCCGTCACCCCGGCACTCTGTTCAGTCCCCGCTTGACGGGGGTGGTTTTAGCCGGGGTC
>JANNQL010000010.1:0-31095 GCA_031400755.1 Pseudomonadota bacterium
GTCTCAGGCGTCAGGCCGCGATAGGCCTGATAGAGTACCGCAGGACCGATGGCCTCGCCATTGGCCAGTTTGCCGACCTGCTGCCAGCGCAGGGTGATCCGGCCATCGCCAGTCCCGGCCGTCACCTCCTCCGGGGCCAAGGCCGGCGAGTCCCAGAAGAAACTCACCAGGTTGGAATCGTCACTCACCAGCCGCCAGCCAGCCTTGCTCTGCACCTTGTAGAGATAGCGGTGGCCCGGCCGCAGGATGGTCTCGGTATAGCGGGCCAGCCGCTGCTTCGGGTCGATGATCGCCTTGTCGGCCTCCACCTCCACCGCCGAGCTGAAGCTCACCGGGCAGCCGGCGCAGTAGTCCTCTTCGGCAACCACGGCGCGCAGCACCAAAAATGATTGGAGGCCGGGCAATTCGGTGCCCACCGTGGTCCGCTTGGGGTAGGTCCAGGTCAGGTTGATCTGGCTTTCATCCTGCACAAATTGCAGGTCGGTGATGGGCTCGGGGATTGCATCATGGGGCGGGACCGGCAGGGTCTTGCGGCCGCAGGCGGCCAGGAGCAACACTGTAAGGGCCAGGGTCATGAGGCCCGGCCAGGGTCGTCTGTCTCTCATGCTCATATCCCTAACTCCCTTTCCACCTTTGCTAGGGCGGCCGCTACACAGGTGCCAGAGGTGCCGCCGAGAGAGACCCGGCTCTGTACCGAGCCCTCGACCGACAAGACCTCAAAAACATCCGCTTCGATCAACGGACTGAATTGCTTGAGTTCGTCCAAAGTAAATTCGATCAACTCCTTGCCGGTCGAGATGCCATAGGCCACCGTCCGTCCGACAATGGCGTGGGCCTGGCGAAAGGGCACGTCCTTCTTGACCAGATAATCGGCCAGGTCGGTTGCGGTCATATAGCCGCCGAGGGTGGCGCGCTTCAGGCGCTCACGATTGAATTCGAGGTGATCAAGCAGTTCGGCCATGATGGCCAGGCTCGTGCTCACCGTATCCACCGTGTCGAAGATCGGCTCCTTGTCTTCCTGCAGATCGCGGTTATAGGTCATGGGCAGGCCCTTGACCAGGGTGATCAGGCACATCAGGTTGCCGGTGACCCGGCCCGCCTTGCCGCGGATCAGCTCCGGAATGTCCGGGTTTTTCTTCTGGGGCATGATGCTCGAGCCGGTGCAGAAGCTGTCGTCAAGCCGCACAAAGGAGAACTCCTCGGTGGTCCACAAGACCAGCTCCTCGGACAGCCGGCTCAAGTGCAACTGGATCAGGGTGCAGGCCGAGAGAAATTCGATGGCGAAGTCGCGGTCGGCCACCGAGTCCATGCTGTTGGCCGAAATGGCGGGAAAATCAAGCTCGCGGGCCACGAACTCGCGGTCGATGGGCAGACCGCTGCCGGCGAGCGCCGCAGCACCGAGCGGCATGATGTTTATCCGTTTGAGGCCATCGACCAGACGCTCGCGGTCGCGGCCAAACATCTCGACGTAGGCCAGGAGGTGGTGGGCGACCAAGACCGGCTGGGCCCGCTGCATATGGGTGTAGCCCGGCATGATGGCGCCTTCGTAGCGCCGGGCCAGGCGGGCAAAGGCCCGCTGTACGTTGGTGAGCAGCTCGATCAGCCGCCGCGACTCCTCGCGCAGGTAGAGCCGGATATCGAGGGCGATCTGATCGTTCCTGCTCCTGGCCGTATGCAGCCGCTCGCCTGCTGAACCGATCTTCTCGACCAGGGTCTTTTCGATATTCATGTGGATGTCTTCGAGCTCCGGCCGGAAGACAAAGGCGCCGCTGTCGATCTCGGCCTCGATCTCGCTGAGGCCCTTCTGGATCTGCTCGCACTCGGCCTGGGTGATCAGGCCCTGCTTGGCGAGCATGCGGGCGTGGGCCCGGCTGCCGTTGATGTCATGGCGGTAGAGCCTCGCGTCATAGTGGATGCTCGCGGTAAAGGCCTCCACCGAGGCAGCGGTCTTTTCATTGAAACGACCGCCCCAGAGTTTGGCCGGGGCGGGGGGGGTGGTTTGGGGTTTATCGGTCATGGGGACTCAAGATTGGTGGTTATGGTTAGGAATCAGCCGCCGACAGGAACTCTTCGGGTGACAAACACGCCTGGCGAAGTATCCCGGCCAAGGTCCCCACCTTCTTCTTTGTGCATCGGGACCACACAGCCGTTGCTGCCTCGTCGTAATACGACATGGCTCCCACTTTGCCTGACTTGCACGAATCCTAACCGCTCAAAAATGCGAATGATTTGCGCGCCTGAGAGATGCGGGAGCTTAGGCATGAGTCGGCACTGTAAACGATGTGACCAGGGGCGGCTGACTCATCGTCAGCGGAAATTCTTCCAAGTAAAGCGCCGTGGCTTCTTGCAAATTGTGCAGGGCCTCCTCAATCGATTCGCCTTGAGTGGTCGTGCCTGTCTCCGGATTGAAAGCGATGTAGCCACCTTCTTCGGCATGGGTGAGAACAGCTGTGAGTTGCATGATGTTTCCTCCTACCTAAAAAGGGCCAACGGAAATGTCGGGTTGAAGAACCGGAACCCGACCTACACTACTTCACCCCTCGCATGGTGCCGATTATGCCGTAGGGCGTAATAGCGAAGCGTATTACGCCAGATGATAGGTCATACACGGCACAGCATTTCATTTGTATACCCAACCTGCCAATCGGTGCTGGTGGCAATCAAGAAAGGGGGGAAGCAATTCCTTCCGGGTTCCAACGCATCCGGCGCAATACGCTTCGCTATTGCGCCCTACGAGGCTGGAAGTTCAATCTTCCTCGACCTGATAAATTTTTTTTGTGTATTTGGCCATCTCCAGATCCTCGGAAGTTAATCTTTTGGCATAACCATTTTCATCCAAAAAGGTCTCCACAATACAATTTTTGGTTCCTCTATAGAGATCACATAAAGTAGGACGTTCCGGGTCTCGATTAAGGAATTCCGTCATCAGGTATTTTTTTATATTGAAGTCATGGGAGATTTTGTAAGGTGTATTTTTATGCGCAATGACTTCTTGTTGATCTGGACCATCCAACCTCATTTTTACCAGATTTTGTTCTTTTAATTTTTTTAGTTCCTGTGCGTGCTGCTGATCCATCGGCATCTCCTTTTTGATAAAAATATCTTTGCCCTTAATTTTAAAGCTGTAAAACTTTACCGTTAATTCATTAATTTTCTGGTAAAGTTTGTCAATGGAATAAGGTTTTTCTAGAAAATCATCCATTCCTACTGCCAGATATTCTTCTTTGGCTCTTAAATTACCCGTCAATGCCATAATCGGGAAGTATTTCAGTTTGCGGCGGATGATTTTTGTGGCTTCCAAGCCATTCATTATGGGCATGTCAATATCCATGAGACAAAGGTCATATTTACCTTGATTTGCTTTTGCTTGATCAACAGCCTCCCGTCCATTCGAAGCCATATCAAATTCAAATCCCCAACGTTTCATTAGTCTTTCAGCCATAAATTGAAGGTTGGCATCATCTTCTGCTATTAAAATTCTCATATTAGGATTTCCTCTCGCCGAAGTTATTCTACTATTTCTGCATATCACTCCGGCCTTGTTGGATATCCGGCAAGAGCCAAACCCCGTAGCATCACCCCTTCCCTTTCAAGGCCTGAATCTTCAGCCTCAGCGCATTCAGCCGGATAAACCCACCCGCATCCGACTGGGTGTAGACCGCGTCCTCCTCAAAGGTGGCGAAGCTCTCCTGGTAGAGGGAGTTCACCGACTTCCGCCCCACCGGGATGCAGTTGCCCTTGTAGAGTTTGAGCCGGACCACGCCGCTCACCGTGCTTTGCGCCGCGTCCATGGTGCCTTGCAGGAGGCGCATCTCCGGCGAGAACCAGAAGCCGTTGTAGATCAACTCCGAGTAGCGTGGTACCAGGCTGTCCCTGATCTTCATGACCTCGCGGTCGAGTGTGATGGTCTCCAGATCGCGGTGGGCGATGCGCATGATGGTGCCGCCCGGCGTCTCGTAGACCCCGCGCGACTTCATGCCGACAAAGCGGTTCTCCACCAGGTCGAGGCGGCCGATGCCGTTGGCCCCGCCCAAGGTGTTGAGCCGGGCCAGCAGGGTGGCTGGGCTCATGGCCTCGCCGTCGATGGCCACCGGGTTGCCGTTTGCGTACTCGATCTCGATGTAAGTCGGCTGATCCGGGGCGTCCTCAGGGGAGACCGACAGTTTGAACATCGAGGCCTCGGGCTCGTTCCAGGGATCTTCGAGGATGCCGCCCTCAAAGCTGATGTGGAGCAGGTTCTCGTCGGAACTGTAGGGCTTGGCCTTGGTCACCGGCACCGGGATATTGTGCTGTTCGGCATAGGCCATGAGCTTGGTGCGCGAGTTCAGGTCCCACATCCGCCAGGGGGCGATGATCTTGAGCTTGGGGTTCAATGCTATATAGGTCAACTCGAAACGGACCTGGTCGTTGCCCTTGCCGGTGGCGCCGTGGCTGACCGAATCCGCTCCCTCCTGCTCCGCCACCCGCACCTGCTCTTTGGCGATGATTGGCCGGGCAAGCGATGTGCCGAGGAGGTACGAACCCTCGTAGATGGCGTTGGCCCGAAAGGCGGGGAAGACGTAGTCACGGGCAAACTCCTCGCGCAGGTCGGAGATCACCACCTTTTCGGCGCCGGTGGCCAGGCCCTTGGCCCGCACCGCCTCCCAGTCCTCGGTCTGACCGACATCGGCGGCAAAGGCGATGACCGGGCATTTATATTCTTCGGAGAGCCACTTAAGGATGACGGAGGTATCGAGCCCGCCGGAGTAGGCCAGGCATATTTTCTTGATCTGGGAGGTCATAGGTCGATAGGTTGTTGTTGGTTAAAAGGAAATAGGGTAGGGGCTGATGCTCAGCCCAAGAGCTGCATCTCGAGTATCGCCTTATGGATGTGCAGCTTGTTTTCGGCCTGGTCCCAGGCCACGCTCTGCGGCCCTTCCAGGACTTCGTCGGTAATCTCTTCGTCGCGGTGGGCAGGCAGGCAGTGGAGGACTATGGTCCCCGGCTTGGCCTGTCCGAGCAAGGCCTCGTTGACCTGATAGGGCTGAAAGATCTTGAGCCGGGCCGCGGCCTCGGCCTCCTGGCCCATGGAGGCCCAAACATCGACATTGATGACATCGGCCTCCTTGACCGCCGCCACCGGATCGCGCAGCACGGTAATCGGCCTCACTGCCTCGGCCTGGGCCGCGGCCAGGATTTTCGGATCCGGGTCATAGCCCTCGGGGCAGGCCAGGGTCAGGGCGAAGCCAAGGCGGGCCGCCGCCTGGATCCAGGAGTTGGCCATGTTGTTGCCGTCGCCGACCCAGGCGATATGGAGCTGCTCCACCGGACCCTTCTTCTCAATGACGGTCATGACATCGCTCAAGATCTGACAGGGGTGATGCAGATCGGTCAGGGCATTGATCACCGGCACGGTGGAGTAACGGGCCAGTTCTTCGACGATCTCCTGACCGTAGGTCCGGATCACCAGGCCATCGACATAGCGCGACATGACCCGGGCCATGTCCTTTAAGGGCTCGTTCCTGGCCAACTGGGTGTCGCGGCCCGGCAGGTAGATGACTTGGCCGCCCATGGCGTACATGGCCGCCTCAAAGGAGACCCTGGTCCGGGTGGAGGGCTTCTCGAAGACCAGGCCGATAATCTTGCCGGTCAGACTATTATGGCGCACACCTGCCTTGACCTCTTTTTTCAGGGTAAGGGCCCGGTCAATATAGGCCGCCAGTTGCGCTTTATTGAAATTCCACAGACTTGTCAGATGCATTTCTTTAGGCCCTGTTGGCTTTAATCCCTTTTCGGTAATGGTTTCCGTGATGAGTTTGCATAAGACAATTGCCGCAAGCAAATCATAAAGGGACTAAAATAATTCAGGCCCAACCGTGAACATGGCAACCGCTGCCGTCAAGGATTGGGCCATCTGTAAGTTACAGAAAGATGAATCAATACAAAATATGACTTATTTTGCAACGGTTTTTTATTGGCAGCCGGGAAACAGCGGCCCTCAGCCTCTGAACGTTTACAAAAAAAAAGCGGGGAACCATCGCTGATCCCCCGCTTTTTTTGCGCTCAAAGGAGACGCGACCGAAACTTACAGATTAAACAACAAGTCGCTGTAGACCGGCACCGGCCACAAATCCGCCGGTAAAAGCTCCTCAAGGGCATCGATATCGGCTCGCAGGCTGACCATGACGGTAGCCACCTTGTCCCGATAAGCGGCGGCTTGCTTGTCCACCTTGTCGATGGCCTTGGCCTTCTTGGTCTCGTCTTCAAGCTTGGCCAAGTTCTTGGCCGCAGATTCCAGCAGACCGCCGACCTGGGCCTGGAGGCCTTTCTGGGCCCCGGCATATTTGCCGGAGACGGCGATGGAGTTGCCGAGATCGGTCATGAAGTAAATCGTCGCCGGGATGAAGAGGCGCTTGGTCATCTGGATGGCGGTCAGGGCCTCGATGTTGATCTGCTTGGCGTACTGCTCGACATAGATATCATAGCGGGAGTGCAACTCCTCCTTGCTCAAGACCTTGTAAGCGCCAAACAGCTTGATCGCCTTCGGGGTGACAAAGGCCTTCAGGGCATCGATGGTGGTCTTGGTGTTGGGTAGCTTCCGCTTCTCGGCCTCCTTGGTCCAATCGTCTGCGTAGTTGTTGCCGTTAAAGACGATACGACCGTGCTTGGCTATGGTTTCCTTGAGGATGGCCAGGATCTCGGCGTTGACGTTCTTGGCCTTTTCCAGGCGGTTGGCGATCTCATCCAAGGCCTCGGCGGCAATGGTGTTCAAGGCGACGTTGGGACCGGCAATGGACTGCGAAGAGCCAACCATGCGGAACTCGAACTTGTTGCCGGTAAAGGCAAAGGGTGAGGTCCGGTTACGGTCGGTATTGTCTTTTGGCAGTTCCGGCAGAGAATCAACTCCGATATTGAGGAATTGGCAGTTGCTGCCCTTGCAGGTCTTCTCGCCCTTGGCGACCTTGCTGAAGACATCGTAGAGTTCATCGCCCAGGAAGACCGAGACGATGGCAGGCGGGGCCTCATTGGCGCCAAGACGATGGTCGTTGCCGGCGCTGCCGCAGGTGGCGCGCAGGATGTCGGCATGGACATCAACCGCCTTCAACAGGGCGCAGACAAAGACCAGGAATTGGGCGTTATCGGCCGGGGTGTTGCCTGGCTCCAGGAGATTGATGCCATCGTCGGTGCTGAGCGACCAGTTGTTGTGCTTGCCGGAACCGTTGACGCCGGCAAAGGGTTTTTCGTGGAGCAGGCAGACCATGCCATGGCGGATGGCGACCTTCTGCATAGTCTCCATGACCAACTGATTGTGGTCGGTGGCAATGTTGGTGGTCGAAAAGACCGGCGCCATCTCAAACTGGCCGGGGGCGACTTCGTTGTGCTTGGTCTTGGAGGCGATGCCCATCTTCCAGAGTTCGATGTCCAGGTCCTTCATGTAGGCCGAGACCCGGTCCTTGATGGCGCCGAAATACTGGTCTTCCAGCTCCTGGCCCTTCGGGGCTGGCGCACCGAACAGGGTCCGACCGCAGGAGATCAGGTCAAGCCGCTCCTGGTGGAGGTCTTGATCCACCAGGAAATATTCCTGCTCAGCACCGACAGTGGAGGTCACCCGGACTGAGGTGCTGTTGCCCATGGCCCGCAGGACCCGCAGGGCCTGCTTGGAAACCGCCTCCATTGAACGGAGCAGCGGCGTCTTCTTGTCGAGTGCTTCACCCCGCCAAGAACAGAAGGCAGTAGGGATGCAAAGGGTGACATCGCCGACCCCATCCTCCTTCAGGAAGGCAGGGGAGGTGCAGTCCCAGGCGGTATAGCCCCGGGCCTCGAAGGTGACGCGCAGGCCGCCGCTGGGGAAGGACGAGGCATCGGGCTCGCCCTGGATGAGCTGCTTGCCGGAGAACTCCATGATGACGCCGCCGTCGCTGGTCGGGGCGATAAAGGAGTCATGCTTCTCGGCGGTGATGCCGGTCAGCGGCTGAAACCAATGGGTGTAGTGGGTCGCCCCTTTTTCGATGGCCCAATCCTTCATGGCATTGGCGACGATAGCGGCCACCTCGGGCTGCAAGGAGGTGCCCATATCGATGGTCTGACGCAGGGCCTTATAGGTATCTTTCGGCAGACGCTCCTTCATCACCCTGAAATTAAAGACATTGCTCCCGAACAGGGACGGAAGCGATTGAGCCAAAATCTCGTCATTATTGCAGCCACAGTTGCACGCCTTAGCCATTTGAGTATTCTCCTTAGTTTTTAATTCTGAGATAAAGACCTTGATGCCGGTTCTTCCACGCCGGTCTTTCATAAGACCCTGTCTATTTATCACATTATCGTGCATCATGGAAGAAAATATTTACAACACCGTAATAAGTGCCTCAAGATAGGGCCATTAAGCAATAGCCTAAGACAGCTCGAAGTTACGGCATGCACCGATAGACATCAAAGGATTGTGAGCCATTAATAACCTCGGTGGCAGGCGTCATGGTGTCGCCGCCCATTTCGGCAGCACTGTTGCGACCGAGGATCGTCAACTCCCGCGCCACCTTGTTTTCATCCCTTTTGACGCCGTCCAAAATGTAGTCTCGCAAAGAGACCTTGGTCTGGCCAAGGGTTTTGCAGCCCTTCACGTCTGAAACCGATACCACTCGGACATTATCACCTTGACGGGTCAAAGAGACCCAACTGCAGCTGGCAAGGGTAAGCAGGGCAATGATTGGCACGGCAACTGATTTCCACATAGCGACCTCCTGAAAGTTTAAGATAATTAAGACATTTGTCAAAAAAGCATCTCCAGAAAACGCTGATGAAAGTAGGACAGATCAGCGTTGCACTCGCCGCAGAAAAACTTGATCTCACCCAGGACTTGGGACTCATCGCCATCCTGGGTAAAGCTGCAATCGCCATTCTGGACATAGCGGGTGGTGATGACCACTCCGTCGGCAACTTCAAAAAAATCGGTGTCATTGCCACATTCAGGGCAAGTAATCCGCATTGAGGTGTTCTGGTTCATAATGTTAACGCCTTAAAGGTTCACGCTTTCCGCCTCTGACGGATTTAGAGACGGGGCCGTTCTGCCCTAAGGATTTCAAAGGGATGTGTCGAGTTGGAAGGCTGGAATCCAGCACCAGACCCGCTGGAAATATGACAAAGTAATGGAATAAGCCTCCTCGCTGGGAAAAGGCGACTGAAGAAAAGCGCTAATCTACGGCAGAAGCGGCCACTTGTCAATATCTGACCACGAAGCCTTTTTCCCCTTCCACCCTCGGGCAGGGCGCGGTCTGTACCCGACTGACCTCCGACAAGGGCGATCCCCGGTGCAACCAATTAATCATCGTGGCAACCTCTGCTTCCTCTCCTTGGAACTCGGTTTCCACCGAGCCATCGGCGAGGTTTCGCACCCAGCCGCTCAAACAAAGCCTTTTAGCCTCTTTGGCGGTGAAGTCCCTGAAAAATACCCCCTGGACCCGACCGCAAACCACGGCATGCAGCCGCCTAATCGCCATTACTCATCCCCTCCCGGCAATGGGCTGGCGGCGCTATCAATCAAACTCAAAAAATCATCCTCGCTGACCAGGCGCAATCCCAGTTCCAGGGCCTTTTTCTGTTTACTGCCCGAACCTTCCCCGCATACTACATGAGTAACCTTCTTGCCTACCGCAGAAACCACTTGGCCGCCAAGGGCCTTGACCCGACTCTTGGCTTCATCGCGGGAAAAACTGCCTAAAGCGCCGGTAAAGACAAAGACGGCGCCGGTCAAGGGCAAATCCCCCCTGGTTTCAGCTTGTAAGTGCAGCCCGTGGGCCAACAGACGGTCCAGCATTAGAACGACTGGCGGATTGGCAAAAAACTGGGCCAGACTCTTGGCTGATTGCTCGCCAATGCCTTCAATGTTCATAAAATCTTCCTGGCGCGCCGCCCTGATCTGCTCTAAGGACTCAAACCGGCTTGCCAGTAACTGGGCCATGCCTTCACCGACAAAGCGGATACCAAGCGCCGCCAGAAAACGGGCCAGGGTCACGTCTAAACTTGCGGCGATGGCAGCCACGGCGTTTTCGGCCGATTTTTCAGCCCAACCCTCAAGTCTGGCCAAATCAGCCGGGGTCAGGGCATAAAAATCAGGGATATCCTGCACCAGCCCCTGGTTATAGAGTTGCTCAACTGCCTTTTCGCCCAGGCCCTCAATATCAAGCCCAGCCTTGCCGGCATAATGGATCAGTGCCCTGACCCGTTGGGCCGGACAGGCTGAATTGGGGCAACGGCTGACGATCTCGCCAGCCGATCGCGCCAAGGCCTGGCCACAGCTCGGGCACTGCGTCGGCATGACAATGGGTTGCTCGTTACCGCGCCGCTCTTCGGTAATCGCCTTGACAACCTCCGGAATCACATCGCCGGCCCGCTGCACCAGGACCGTATCTCCCAAACGCAGGTCCTTACGGCGGATCTCTTCCTCATTATGCAGGGTGGCGCGGCGCACTACTACCCCGCCGACCTTAACCGGTTCGAGAATGGCGACAGGTGTCACCGCCCCGGTCCTGCCCACCCCAAATTCGATGCCAAGCAAGGTCGTAGTGGCCTGGATGGCCTCAAACTTCCAGGCAATGGCCCAGCGTGGGGTCCTGGCCTTGTTGCCAAGGCGTCTTTGCAGGGCCAGGGCATCGACCTTGACCACCATGCCATCAATGTCATAGGGCAGGGTCTGGCGCAGGGTGGTGAGCGCGGCAAAGTGAGCAGCAACCGCCTCGACTCCGGCACAGGTCTTGATATGGTGATTGACCTTGAAGCCCAAACCCTGGAGATAGGCCAACAGGGCTGACTGCGAGTGACATGGGGTCTGGGAGGGCTCGGCCACCCCATAGCAGAAAAAATCAAGGGGACGGGAGGCGGCAAGCTTTGGGTCCAGCTGCCGTAACGATCCGGCCGCCGCGTTACGGGGATTGGCAAATGGCGCCTCGCCGCTGGCCTGACGCTGGTCGTTCAAAGACTGGAAACCTGCGCTGGGTAGAAAGACCTCGCCACGTACCTCAAGAATTTCCGGGAAACTTGCCGAATGCAAGCGGAGTGGAATGGCGGCAATGGTCTTCAGGTTGGCGGTTATATCTTCCCCGGTCTGGCCGTCGCCCCGGGTTGAGCCCACCACCAAGACGCCATCCTCATAAACCAGTTCCACCGCCAGGCCATCAAGTTTGGGCTCGGCCACATAGTCGAGTGGGCCGTCAATTTTCAAAAAACGCAGCAGGCGCTCCTCAAAGGCCAGTAAATCAGCCTGACTGAAGGCATTCTCCAGACTGAGCATGGGCTGCCGGTGCGCGACCTGCTGGAATTGGGCAAGAGGGGCGCCTCCCACTCGCTGACTGGGCGAATCGGGGGTGAGCAAATCTGGATAACGCCCCTCCAGTTCCAATAATTCCTGAAAAAGGGCGTCATACTCGCCATCCGCTATCTCTGGGTCGTCCAAGACATAATAACGATGGCCGTGGAAATTGATCTGTTCCCTTAAAAAGACCAGGCGCTGGCGGGCTGTCTCTTTCACTTGGGTAGGATGTCGCGTTTGATGAGGTTCCAGAATTTGCATGCGCCTGGCAGGGTGTGCCTGAAAGGCCAGCCAGTCTGGAGAATTTTGAAAGGCCCTAGCGGCGTTCGGACAACAACTCACCACCGGACGAGATATTTTCGGGCGGCAGTTCATCAATAAAGATCAGGACAGCCCCCTTCGGCTTGCCGGTCGCCTTGACGATGACCTCAGTCACCCCTCTGCAAATCTCTTCTTTTTGCTTTTTGTCCAGTGCACCAGCCACTCGTATACTGACGTAAGGCATTATTTTTATTCCTTTATTTAATCTTTTTTAAATCGACACTGGGTGTCGCTCACTTTTTTGCATCATCCAACTGTGCCCCGCTCAGGGTGGCGTCGCCAAGGATTGCGCCATCCAGAATCGCGCCGCGTAAATCCGCCCCTGCTAAATTTGCCCCGCTGAAATCGGCCAGATACAGGTCCGCCCCCTTGAAGGAGGCGCCCTGCAGATTGGCACTGCCGAATTTGGCTGACTTGAGGCTCGCCTCTTTAAAGTTGGCCCCAGCCATCTGAGCGCCGGCAAAGTTGGACCGTTCCAGGTAAAATCCTTTCATGGAGACACTGTCCAGTTTCATCCCGGAAAAATCGCATTCGACACAAACCTTTGCCGCCTTGACCCTCTTCAGCAAGGCCTCCGGACTGATGGGGCCAGACTCCTTGGCGGCTACGGGTGTTGCCTCTGCTGTCTTTGGTTTAGGCGTCGCAACTGCCGGAGGTGTCGCCTGGACCGTTGCTGCTGGTGGTGCTGTCGGCTTCGCCTCTTCATCCAGAAGTGTTTCCGCCTGTGCCGGGTCAGCTTTTGCCGTCTCCTGGACTGTTGCCGCTTGGTTCTTGTCCGCCGCCACCTGGGCTAGGTCTGACGCCTGAGCCGTGTTTGCTTCAGCTGCCTGGACGGTTCTTGTAGTTTGGGCCGTATCTGGCGCCTGGGTCGTGTCTGGTGCCTGTACCTGGGCCACGGCCTTGTCCGCCTTCACATCTTCCTCGACCGGAGCAATCTCCAGCGGCGCAGATGCCGCCTCTGCCTTACCAATCAAGCCTTTCTGGGCATCATCAATCTTGGCCTCGGCCAGGTAGGCCCCACCGAACAAGGCGCCATCCATCGCCGCGCCGCTCAGGTTGGCCTGAAAAAGATCCGCGGCCTCAAAGATCGCGCTATTCAAAGTGGCCCCGGATAAATTTGCCCCCGGTAAATCCGCCATCCGCAGGGAGGCCTTGCTGAGATCGGCGCCGCTCAGGTTGGCCCCCTCAAGTTTGGCCTTGGTCAAATCCAACCCCGCCAGATTCGCGCCGCCTAAATCACATTTTTGGCACTCATTAGTTTTCAGCAACCGATCAAGGTCCGCCTGGACAAAGGCCGATGCCTGCAGGGCCAAACAACTCACCCCGACCAGCATCAACCCTAACACCAATTTCTTCATCCTCATACAGCCGCCTCTTTTCTAATACCGATAATACTCCGGTTTGAATGGTCCTTTGGTCGAGACGCCGAGGTAATCAGCCTGCTCCTTGGTCAACGTGGTCAGTTTGACGCCAATCTTGGCAAGGTGCAAGCGGGCGACCTTTTCATCCAGGATCTTGGGCAGGAAATAGACCTTATGCTCATACTTGTCATGGTTCTGCCACAATTCAATCTGGGCCATGACCTGATTGGTAAAGGAATTGCTCATCACAAAACTGGGATGACCGGTGGCGCAACCCAGGTTGACCAAGCGCCCTTCGGCCAGGACAATCAGCCGTTTGCCGTCCGGGAAGATGACATGATCAACCTGCGGCTTGATGTTCTCCCAAGGCAGACTGCGGATGGAGGCGATATCAATCTCGCTGTCGAAGTGACCGATATTGCAGACAATCGCCTCGTCAGGCATCTTCTCCATATGGTCCCTGGTGATGACCCGGACATTGCCGGTGCAGGTTACAAAAATATTGCCCACAGGTGCGGCTTCCTTCATGGTCACCACCCGGTAGCCCTCCATGGCCGCCTGCAGGGCGCAGATCGGATCGATCTCCGTCACCAGCACCGAGGCCCCCATGCCGCTCAAGGCGGCGGCGCAACCCTTGCCGACATCGCCATAACCCACGACCACCGCGATCTTGCCGGCCACCATGACATCGGTCGCCCGTTTGATGCCGTCGATCAGCGACTCGCGGCAGCCGTAGAGATTGTCGAACTTGGACTTGGTTACCGAGTCGTTGACATTGAAGGCCGGGGTCTTCAGGGTGCCGGCCTTCATCATCTCATTCAAACGGTGTACCCCGGTGGTGGTCTCTTCGCTGATGCCACGGACATCCTTCATAAGCTTCGGATAGTCTTCGTGCATCATCTTGGTGAGGTCGCCGCCGTCATCAAGGATCATGTTGGGCCGCCAGCCGTTGGGGCCTTCGATGGTCTGCTTGATGCACCAGTTGAACTCCTCCTCGTTTTCGCCCTTCCAGGCAAAGGTGGGGATGCCTGCCGCCGCCATGGCCGAGGCGGCATGGTCCTGGGTGGAGAAGATATTGCATGAGGACCAGCGCAGCTCAGCGCCTAGATCAACCAGGGTCTCCATCAACACTGCGGTCTGGATGGTCATGTGCAGACAGCCGGCAATCCTCGCCCCCTTCAGGGGCTTCTTGCCGGCATATTCGGCCCTGGTGGCCATCAGGCCAGGCATCTCTTTCTCGGCAATGGCCACTTCCTTACGGCCCCATTCGGCCAAACCCATATCAGCAACCTTATAGTCGCCGGTCTTTACTTTCGTCATGATCGTATCCTTAATTTTATAATGATGTTAAGTTGAAAGCGGTTTTTTTATGGTGGGAAGATTCCCCCTGAAGACGTAAACGTTCTCCAGTGCTGCAGATGCGAGGAAGAGGTCTGTCCGGCTATAGCAGCGCTATGCGGACAGGCCGATGACGAAGCAGATGCGGCGCTGGAGGACGTTTACGGATATTAGAGGCCGGCGTCCTGGCGGAGCGCCTCCGCCTTATCAGTGCGTTCCCAGGTGAACTCGGCGCGCTCACGGCCAAAATGGCCATAGGCGGCGGTCTTCTTATATATGGGCCGCAGCAGGTCAAGGTGCTGAATAATCGCCTTGGGCCGCAGGTCAAAATGCCGCAAGATCAATTCCTTGATCTTCTGGTCGCTGATCTTGCCGGTGCCGAAACTGTTGACGTTAATCGACACCGGGTTGGAAATGCCAATGGCGTAAGCCACCTGCACCTCGACCTCAGTGGCGAGACCCGCCGCCACGAGATTTTTGGCAACATAACGGCCCATATAGGCAGAAGAACGATCGACCTTGGACGGGTCCTTACCAGAAAAGGCCCCGCCGCCATGGGAACCGCGACCACCGTAAGTATCGACGATAATCTTGCGGCCCGTCACCCCGCAGTCGCCAACCGGACCGCCGATCACAAAACGTCCGGTGGGGTTGATATAGAATTTGGTGCCGCTGTCCAACATCTCAGCCGGCAGAATGGGCTTGATGATCTCCTCCATGATCCCCTCTTTCAGGTCTTCGTAGTCTACATCCGGGGAATGCTGGGAAGATAGCACTACCGCCTCGATCCGTTTCGCCACCCTATTTTCATACTCGATGGAGACCTGGCTCTTGGCGTCCGGTCTCAGCCAGGGCAAGCGTCCGGTCTTACGGACCTCTGCCTGCCTCTTCATCAGACGATGGGCCAGATAAATGGTCATCGGCATCAGGACTTCGGTCTCGTTGACGGCATAGCCAAACATCAGGCCTTGGTCGCCAGCGCCCTGGTCCAAATCCAGGCCATGACCCTCGTCGACCCCCTGGGCGATATCGGGGGACTGCTTATCGATACTGGTCAACACCGCGCAAGACTGGTAGTCAAAGCCCATGTCAGAAGAATTATAGCCAATCTCCTTGATGGTTTCCCGAACGATATTTGGCATGTCCACCCAGGCGGAGGTGGTAATTTCGCCGGCGATAATGGCCATGCCGGTGGTCACCATGGTCTCGCAGGCCACCCTGGCCTTAATGTCCTGCTCCAGAATACTGTCTAGGATGGCGTCGGAAATTTGGTCCGCAACCTTGTCCGGATGGCCCTCGGAGACTGACTCTGAGGTAAAAAGATGGTTCGACATGGATCCTCCCTTTGGCTCTTTTGTTTGATTATCTAAAAAAATACCTAAAAAGTTTGTTTAATTTTTTCGGGCTTGGCGCAAATCTCATGAATTGTCTGTGGAGCTTGGCAATCTATCTCGCACTGGTCGGCCTTCCAGCACTTTGACCCCGGCCAAGAGCGCTTGATTGATGGGGACTGAAATCCCCAAGGTTGCCGCCTGGCGAACAATCATGCCGTTAATGGCTTCGATCTCGGTGTGCCGCCCTTGGCGGATGTCCTGCAACATTGATGAAATATTATCTGCAGTTTCCCGGCAGACGCCAACCGTCATCGCGACCGGATCGGAGACGATCTTAATGCCCAAGGCCTCTGCCACCTGGGCCACCTCCCGGACCGCAGCCGTCAGGGTGGCAAGGGCGGCAGGGTGGCGCAGCAACTCGCCATTGGCACAATCTTCCAAGGCGGTCAAGGCGTTAATGCCCGCATTAACAATCAATTTATGCCAAGCTGTAGCCAGGATATCAGGGCAGATGACCGTTTCGATGCCAACGCTGTTTAACAGGGCCGCAGCCTCCTCAAGCCGGCGTTTTGCCGACTCATCGACTTTCTCCAAAAATCCTAAGGATGTCTGGCCGCTGCCCCCATGCCTGACAACACCAGGCCCCAGTAAATTTGCGCCTTGGGCCGTAATTCCCAAGGCCCAAGGCTGGTGGAGTACGTCAGCCAAACGCGCATGATGGGCGATGCCATTCTGCAAGGCAATAAGCAGGCCATCCGTACCAAGGATAGGCAAAACATTCCGTGCCGCACTGACCACGGCATCCGACTTGACGCAAAGAAATACCAGTTGGACCAACCCGATCCGATCCGGGTCAACGGTGGCCTGCACCGGCACAATGCGACTGCCCTGCTGATCATGCAGTTCAATCCCCTGCGCCGCAATGGCCCTGGCCCGCTCGGCGCGATGATCAAGCAGCCAGACCTGATGGCCAGCCCGGCCCAAAATGGCCGCAAAGAGACAACCAAGTGCCCCGGGCCCCACGACACTGACCTTCATTCAATGCGCCCACCTTCTTTGATCAAGAACAATAAACGACAATACTCCCACGCCAAAGACGGGGAGTATTGTCGTTACAAACCAGGGGTGAAGCGGCAGACAAAAAATGTTACTTGCTGGCCTTGGCAGCCTCGTCCTTGGTGACTTTGCCATCTTCGATGATCATATCATACTTGTAGCCTGAGCCAAAATCCTTGTTGGCAACAGCCGGACCTTCTACCGTCACGATATCACCTTTTTCAGCGACATCCATAGTGGTCACCACCAGATCATGGGTGTTTTTATTAGGGTCGCCGGTCCCGTCCTGGATATGAAGCCAGTTTTTGCCCATGATGTTTTTGGAAACTTTGACTACCTGTCCCTTCACCGCAACCTTCTGCTTGTCAAGAGTGGCGGACTTTTCAAAAATTTCACTAACCGCATGACCATCGGGGCCAGCGGCCTTTTCCACCTTCAAATCAGCGAAAGGCACTACATTGCCGGCGCTGCCGCCTGAGGCCTCCGCCCCTTCTTTCTTGACCGCGGCATCAAAACTGGCCCCAGCCTCACCAGTCGCAGCTACCTCTTTTTCCCCGCCCCTGGTCACCCCGGTAGCGAAAATAATCTTTTCAAAGGTCTTATTGAGGGTCTTGCTGTTAAAATTTTCCATTACCGAACCACCCTGCAAGGAAATTTCCTCCCCGACCTTCAACTCGGCCTTCGGGACAGCGGCCCAGATCTCCTTGCCGGAACCATCATCCAGACGAACATAGGTGTAGCCGCTGGCGTCCATGGTTTCAGCAACCTTGCCCTTCAGGGCAGCAGCCGGGGCAGGTGCTTTTTCAGCCTCAGCAGGCGCGGTCTGACCGGCAGGGGCTACCACTGCCGCCTTCTTGTCCTTTGCTGAATCTGCGGCTTGCTCGTTCTTGCCGCAGCCGACCAGGGCAACGGCCAAAGCAACACATGCTAAACAACTATAAAATTTCTTCATCACACGTTCTCCTTACAGTTAACAGCGTTTAATGGGTCAATTGTACGAAATTCAGAGGCTCTTTAACGGTTGCATAAACAAAAGCCAACCTTCCCGCAACTAACAACGTAGTTCTCTGTCTTCCGTAATTTTTCCAAAAAAAGAAAGTAAAAATGAAATTCTATACCACTATTTTTTCAGAAAGGCAAAGGTCAACTTTTTCTTTTTAAGACCGACCGTGACTCTGCCCCCCTTGTTCAAGCTGCCAAATAAAATTTCCTCGGCCAGCACATCGCCGATTTCTTTCATGATCAACCGCCGCAAGGGCCGGGCCCCGTAGTCCGGGTCGTAGCCCTGCTGCGCCAGCCAGCTCCTGGCCGGCGCCGACAGGGTTATGGTTATTTTTTTGTCGGCAAGTTGCTCTTGCAGTTCCTTGATCAACTTATCAACTACCAGCTCAATGACCGGCCCTGTTAACGCCTGGAAGCTGATGATGGCGTCAAGACGATTGCGAAATTCCGGCGCAAAGAGGTTCTGCAAGGCCTTCTGGTCGCGGCCTGCCTTTGACCCTGTAAAGCCGATGGGCTGCCCCGCTATCTCCCGGGCCCCGGCGTTAGTGGTCATGATCAAAATCACATTGCGGAAATCAGCCCGTCGACCGGCGTTGTCGGTCAAGGTGGCGCTGTCCATGACCTGGAGCAGGATATTGAAGACGTCGGGATGGGCCTTTTCGATCTCGTCCAGCAAGAGGACGCAATACGGATGCTTACGGATGGCGTCAGTCAAGAGCCCGCCCTGGTCGAAACCGACATAACCCGGCGGCGCTCCGATCAAGCGGGCCACGGCGTGTTTTTCCATATATTCACTCATGTCTATCCGTTCAAAATGCACGTTAAGCGCGGCGGCCAATTGCCGGGCCACCTCAGTCTTACCAACCCCGGTGGGTCCGGCAAAGACAAAGGCGGCTGTGGGGCGATGCGGATCGTTCAGACCAGCCCGGGAGCGTTTGACCGAGGTCACCATCGCCTCGATCGCCTGGTCCTGGCCGAATATGCGGGCCTTGAGGACCCCGTCCAGCTTCCGTAGCAGCCCCTGGTCAGAGACTGAGGCGCTCGGCAGCGGAATCTTGGCCATCCTAGACACCACCATTTCAATATCGTGACTGGTGATCATCCGCCGTTTGCCCTTGCCCTCCAGCCGATAGATAGCGCCAACCTCATCGACAATATCAATGGCCTTGTCCGGTAAAAACCGATCATTGAGATAACGCTTGGCCAGCTCGGCTGCTGTCTGCAAGGCGGTGACACTGTACTTGACGCCGTGATGACTTTCGTAGCGTGACTTGAGTCCCTTCAGAATCTCAACGGTCTCGAAAACTGAAGGCTCATCAATATCGACCTTCTGGAAGCGCCGGGACAGGGCCCGGTCCTTTTCGATATAATGCTTGTACTCTTCATAGGTGGTCGACCCGATACATTTCAGTGAACCGTCCTGTAGCGAGGGTTTTAACAGGTTGGAGGCGTCCATGCTGCCGCCGCTGGTGGCGCCGGCCCCGACAATGGTGTGAATTTCATCGATAAATAAGATGATGTTGCCGGCAGCCTTGACCTCTTTCAGCACTCCTTTCAAGCGCTCCTCAAAGTCGCCGCGATACTTTGTCCCTGAAAGGAGCGAGCCCATATCCAGCAAGCGGACCACGACATCTCGCAGCAGATCAGGCACCTGCCCCTGATGGATGTGCAGGGCCAGGCCCTCGGCAATCGCCGTCTTACCAACGCCTGGCTCTCCCACCAGCAGGGGATTATTCTTGCGCCTCCGGCAGAGGATCTGCATCATCCGCTGTAGTTCCGGGGCGCGTCCGATCAAGGGATCGATCTTGCCGTTTGCTGCCAGCTCCGCAAAGTTAATGGTGAATTTATCTAAAGCAGTCTCCTTCTGGCCCTGGCTCTCGGCCTCATCCTCCCGCACCTCAGGCCTTCCCGGGCCACTATCAATCGTGTGGGACAGATACTGCAGGACATTTAGGCGAGAGAGGCCCTCTCCCCGCAAAAAATAGACCGCATAGGAATCCCGTTCGCCAAAGATGGAGACCAGCACATCGCCCGAGTCCACCTCCTTCTTGCCGCAGCTCTGGACATGGGCAATGGCCCGCTGCAACACCCGATTAAAGCCGATGGTCTGCAACGGCTCCTGGTTCTCTTTGAGGTGGCCACCCAACAGCTCCGTATCAAAAAATTGGCGAAGCTTGTCCTTCAGGGAATCAATCTTGCCGCCGCAGCCCTTGATGACCCGGACTGCTGTCTCGTCATGCAGGAGGCCGAAGAGAATATGTTCCACCGCAACATGCTCGTGCTGGTGGGCCTTGGCTTCGCGAATGGCCATCACCAGGGCGATTTCAAGTTTTGTACTGATCATCGTCACACCTCTTCCATTGTGCACTTGAGCGGATGCTCATTCTTGCGGGACAGCTCATGGACCATCGCCACCTTGGTCTCAGCCACGTCCCTGGTGTAGATTCCTGCCACGCCAACCCCTTTCTTGTGGACATTGAGCATAATCTCAGTGGCCGTCTCCATGTCCTTATTGAACACCGCCTGTAGGACCATCACCACAAAATCCATGGTGGTATAGTCATCATTATGCAGCAAGACCTTGAACCGGGACGGCTCATCAACATCATCGCGATCCTGGTCTTGGACTCCTTGTCTCGGCTTGGTTAGTGTATTGCCCATCTCTTTCCCTTCTTTACTTTAAATCTTCCAATAGTAATAATTACCAAAAGTGCTATGTCAAGGATGCGCCCTGACCGATTCTTTTTTTTTGGGCAGCATCACCTGCCAGAAAAAATGCTCAAGAACCAACAGGGGCGGCAGAGCGGAACTCTTCAGCTTAAACTCGGCCTGCAACAGAGCGGCCAAGGTGGCCCCCAACTGACTGATCGTAAACTTGCCGGCCTTTTCAAACATCATATACAGGGCATAGGGGTGGGTGGGCAACTGATTGAGCCACTCCTCTTTGGCCGTCTTCAAGTCGGGAAGGTAGCCCTTCTGAAATACCGCAAACATCATGCCCTCCACGTAGTCCGGCCCCCCCCCCTGCCGGAAGGAAGCGACCAGCATCAATTTGCGCAGCTGATTGCGGAGACCCGCGATCATCACCAAGGGATGAACACCATTATCGTAAAGCCGACCGGCAATTGTCAAGGTCTGGGTGAGGTCCTGTTCGGTAAAGGCCTCGGTCAACTCGAAAAGGGCCTCTTCGCGAGTGCGGCCAACCACGGCCATGAGATCCGCCAGGGTGACCTGCGGGGCCTCGCCAACATATAAGGCCAATTTTTCCGTCTCCCGCACCACTGCCACCGGATGAAACCCCACCCGTTCCAGAAGCACAGGGACTGCCCTGGGTTCCATGGTCTTGCCAAGCTCGGCAAGCGTCTGCCGGACCAGGTCTGAGAGCAGGGCGTCCTGCTCGGTGCGGGCCGCCTTGGAACTCCCTTCAGCAACAGTCAGATCAATCACCACCCCGCACTTAAGAAGGGCTTTGTAGAATTTTTTGCGCTTATCAACCGTCTCCGCCAGCAGCATCAGGACATTGTCTTCCGGCCATCCGTCCTCAAGGGCGGCCATATAGTGCTCCGCCGGATCCTTACCGCCGCCCCTCCCGGCTGGGGCCTCACCTGCCATGGCCCCCAGGACCTCAACCAGCCAACCGATATCGGGCTTGGTAAAGGCAAAGGCGGCTTGCCATTCGCCATCTGATAATTCTGCCAGGTCAGCCACCTCCACCTGGCCGATGGCGGCCAGTTGCCCCAGATATGACAGGGCCAATCGCCCATCGTTCTTGGCGTAGGCAGTCTTGGCCTTGTCCCAGATCGCTTTGGCAACCTCCTTGGAATGAAACAGCTTGGAACCGGAAACTCTAAATATCTGCCGCCCCGCAAACAGGCTGTAGGTCCTGAGCAGATTCAAGGTGTTGAGGGGATCTTCCTGGTCACCATCAATCATGTTAACATTCTGTCCCCTGGTCTTCCGGTCAGGGATCAGGGCGAGAGCCACTTGCTCCGCCACCTGTAGACCAAGATAGTGGTCACCAACCACCAGATAAACCGGACAGGGTTTCCCCTGCTTGATGGCGCTCAATAATTTAGGGATATCACTTCGTTGATAGACCGACATGATTAATAATTAAGTGTTTGTTAAATGTGATGCACGGAAAAAAACCCTGCGGACTGGGGGAATCACGCAAAAAACAGGGGCGTGTTTTTTTTACCTTTGACCTTTTGCCGACAATCCTTTACCGTTATAAAAATGAATGGAGATTCAATTTATTTTATGGAACATGTTTACCCTTAGCCGATCAGGCACACATGACCATCGAAACAAAACAAAAAAAAACAGGGGTACTTATCGGCGGTTCCGGGCTGATCGGTGGCGCCATCACCCATTATTTCAAGACCAATGTCAGTGAAGACATTGAGTTGCTGGCCCCCAACAGTAAGAAGCTGAGTCTGCGCGTTGCCAGCGACATTAAGCAATATTTCAAAAAAATCAAACCCGATTTTATCATCAATGCCGCCCTCGCCGCCATTGATTCCGACCCGCTATTGTCCTTTGAGACCAACTATATCGGCGCCATTAATCTTGCCAAGCTGGCGCTTCAGTTAAAAATCCCCTATATCCACTTCAGCTCCTCAGCCACCATGCCATCAGGCTGCAACCTGAACGAAGAGGACCGTCTGCCCCTGACCCCTGGCCTGGCCAATTACCCTAAGTCAAAACTCATGGCCGAAATGACCCTGCGTCATCTTCACGATACCGAAGGCCTGGACTACACCATTGTTCGCCTGGCGGTGGTGTACGGCAAGCACGATCATAAGATCCAGGGGTTCCATAGGCTGTTTTTCTCCATCGTCGACCAAGCCATTCCCTGTCTGCTGACCAAACCCGGAGTCAAGCACTCGTACACCAATACCAAGAAAATCGCGCCCTTTATTCACTATATTCTGAACAACCGGGCCGAATTCTCTGGGCAGACCTATAATTTTGTCGATCCTGAACCAGTCGCCCTGGCTGAAATTATCCTCACCATCAAACGCTACCTACAGCTCAGTCTACCAAAAGAAATCTATATCCCATATCAGTTGGCCAATTCGGGAAAATACTTGCTCAAGTGGATTACGAAGAAATTGAGTCTGATCAGCATTGAAGCACGCATGCCAGCCGAGTTAATGTTTCTGGAAAACTTCTACCGAAGCCAGACCCTGTCCCCTGCCAAACTGGCCAACTCGAGCTATGGTATCCAGCAACCTGAGGTCACCATCTTCACAGAACTGCCGTCAATGATAGAATACTATCTGACCCGCTGGGAGCACCTGAATTTGATCTCTTCCTTCAACGAATCATTTTACAACCCTAATACCCTGGCCGAAGAGTTCAAGGAGAACCCCCAAGAGCTTGTCGATTTGATCCACATCAAAAAAATTGATCCGCTGTATGAATTCTGCCTCCTACCTGATAAGGATTCTCATTGACAAAAAAATGGCCACGCTTTATCTGCAAATCATAACCATGTCATATTTCCATTACTAAAAACCACACAACAAAACGGTGTATAAAAATGGATAAAGAATATTTTTGCTTAATCCGAAAAAAACTCGGCAAGACCCAGAAAGAACTGGCCGAACTCCTCGGCATCTCACTCAAGACCCTGCACAGTTACGAACAGGGCTGGCGGCAGATCCCTCCCCACGCCGAACGCCAAATTTTATTTTTGCTGTCCAGAACGCGAGACCGCGAGAGCGACATCAAACCCTGCTGGACCGTCAAGAACTGCCCGCCCAAACGACGAAAGTTATGCCCGGCCTGGGAGTTCCAAGCCGGCAAGCTCTGCTGGTTTATCAACGGCACCATCTGTGATTGCAGTGCCCAAAAGACCTGGCAAAAAAAAATGGAGATATGCAAACGCTGTGAAGTGTTGAAATCTTTTCTGCCAGTTGCCGAAGAAAACGGATAATGGCTCAAGTTTTGGCGTGCACCCGCCGATAAACTTGTTACTTACCCTTGGCATAATTTTTTATGAGACTTTTGACAGGGGATATATTATCCTAATAAATAGGCACTGCTCTGCATCTCATTCAACATATCAATATTATTGTATATATATATTTATTAACCGCATGGAGGTAAAAAATGATTACGCAACTCAAATTTTTAATGAGGTTGTTCGTTTTTCATGGCTCATTCGCCTTTGTTTTATGGCTCTGCACCTCGGCCTCGGCCTCGGTTATCGATGCCCCCCACAACGAGACCCACGGCGTCAAATGCGGCGACTGCCACGCCTACTCCCTCTGGTGGCAGTATTCACCTGCCGCCAATAACAGCACCTACGCCCAAATTACCGATGGCGTCTGCAACAAATGCCATGCCTCCAACAGCTCGTTCCCCAAAGTTTCCCACAACTCTGTCAACATGGGCTCCCTCCACGACATTGATCTAGGCCCCTGGGAGACTAAATGCCTTGATTGTCACAACCCCCACTATCAGGACCAACTGAACTGGCAGGGCGCTGACAGCGCTAATCTCTTTCTTGTCACCGGCACTATCGACGCCGCTTCCATCCAGGTTAACAGCAGCGCCAACACCACGACTCTGGATTATAAAAACGCCGGTGCCCACGCCAACTGGATTGACCCTGTCCTGTGGTCAAAGAAAACCACTGTCCCTGGCCGCGGCCTCATCCTGGTCATCACCGACCTCGCTCAAAACACGTTTGAGATCAACAGCGCCGCTGAGTTGGTGGAAATCGTGTCCGGCTCTCAAATCGGCGCCGGCACCATCACCCTGCAGGGGAGCCTGCCGGAATCGTACAAACAGGCAGACACGGGCTTTGCCATTATCTACGGCCAGTTGGTGAAAAAATCCATTACCACTCCGAACTCAGACATCAAGGACGTCAAGTTCTTCGATGCCTCAATCACCTATAACGACATTGACCTCGTGGGTGGAACCGCCGACTTCACCGCCGACCCGGTCGCCAATCCACCCCAGGGCATCTGTCAGGTCTGCCACACCAAGACCAAATACTATAATAATGACGGCCTGCAACCGCCGAGTCGAACCAACCTCACCGGCACACCCAGGATTGCCGCCCTTCCTCACAACGGCAGTACCCCTTGCACCGGTTGTCATGCCATTGCCAAAGGCTTCCAGCCCACCAATGCCGACCACACCTTCATCTCCAGCAAAATAAACCCTACCACTAACACCTCTTGCGCCCATTGCCATACTCTGGCCGACATCGTCACCGGCACCCATAAGAGCAAGTGCGACGACTGCCACACCTCAGTAGTCCCGGGGCTCAAACCCGATATTGTCGCCATCGGCAAGTGGCCTAGCCCGACGCCGCACACTACCGGCAACTGCTACGACTGCCATGATGGGATTAAGAATGACTTCACCACCCACCTGAAGGCCGATGACCATTCATATCAAGTCACGACATACAACTCCTGCGTCAACAAATGCCATTTTCACAAAAATAAAGATATCATCGAAGGAATCCACCAAAACAAATGCGAGAGCTGCCACAATCTGACCGGGCCCCCCCCAGACCAAGCGGGATGGCTGATCGGCAAGGCGATTGGAGGCCCCGGCAGTTGCGCCACGTGCCACGGCACCAACGTTTCAAACCTGCATCCTGGCGCCATGGATCACTCCACCCAAGTCACCGCCGGCACCGATTTTTGCGCCACGACCTGCCATTTGGTGGACGAGGTGGAGGCGGGAGGTCCAGAATATCAAGAATATACCGACGCGGTCACTTCCTACTGGATCCATGGAAGGCCGGGTACAGGGTGCGATATTTGTCACAACCAATACAAAAGCTACGAATTGATAAGCCTTGCCGCAACCAATGGCCCTGGCACCTGCACCCAGTGCCACGGCAATGACTTCAACCTCCATTCCATCGCTGAATTTAAAGAATATAACCACACCACCTTTGGCGCCGTGACAGCCGATGCTGTCTGCACCCAAAATCCCTTGGATCCCTTGTCCCCCCCGAACACCTGCACCTGTTGCCATAAAACAGACATGATCACCGGCATCCACGGCACCCCGCCTGCCGGCGGCACGTCTGGCTGTGAAAACTGCCACAACAATAGTGACGGCTCCCTGGTGACTCGCCTTGCCGCTGTCGCGGGGCAACATACTTGGCACACCACCCCCGGAACCAACCCGGTCAACACCTGCTCCACCTGTCATCAATTCCCCTCGAATATGCTGCCGCATCCCAACCACACCGCCGTCAACAATATCTTGCCGGTTGCTGAATGCGTAGCCTGCCATACCGGTGATTATGTTGAGGTTGTTCACAACAATGATTGTTTGTCCTGTCACACATCCACGATAGCCAGCGACATCCACATCTTACAGCCCGGAATTCTTTCTGGTGGGGACTGCATAACCTGTCATGTCTCTTACAACAACGCCCACCCGACCCAAGCAGACCCCAAAGCCAGTTCATTCAATACCCACAAGAATATGGACACACATGTCGGGCAGGTTGATGGCGATGATCCAAACCCTGCCATTCGATCATGCGAGGCCTGTCACCATTTAGCGCAACAATTCCCTGATCCCGTCTGGGATGTCCACAATGGCAATTGCAGCAACGCCTGTCACATAACCGCCAACGGCCCCCAGAAAGGGCACCTCATTGGTAGCGCCAGCGCTATGGCCACCGGCAAGCCTCCGGGTGGGTCTAATTACTGTGCGGATTGCCATACGCACCCAAAATATCTAGACCCAGACCTACACAACGCGGCCATAATGCCGGTAAGCTGCAATTATTGCCACGAATAGGGCCCCGAATAATCCTTAAATACTCTTAAACATAATCTGATAGAAACCAGAAGGCCCCGGTACTCCACAAGTACCGGGGCCTTCTGGTTTCTGCAAAGCAAGCTCTAGCGGCCACGCAAGTTTTTCAAACGACCGCTGGCCACCTTGACATTCCTAAGAAATGCTTTTATATCACGCTGACTGGGCGTAGTCACCCCTGCCCGACCACTATAAAGGAAAATCCATGCCCACCAATCAGCTCCCCCCGTTCATCCAGGCCCTCCAGCAGGCATCTATCTACCCGCACCCGGTGTCCGGCGTAAAGCTCGTCCAGACCCATATCTCCTACGTCCTTCTGGCCGGTGATTTCGTCTATAAAATCAAAAAACCGGTAAACTTCGGCTTTCTCGATTTTACCTCGCTCGACAAACGCCAGCATGTCTGCGAAGAGGAATTGCGCCTTAACCGCCGCCTCTGCCCTTCCCTGTACCTGGAGGTCCTGCCCATCACCCAGGATGGCGGCGATATCACCCTCAACGGGCCAGGGTCAATCATCGAATACTGCGTCAAAATGACCCGGATGCCGGAAGAGCGGATGATGGGGACGATCATCAAAAACGGCCAACTGACCGCCGCCATGTTGGACGGCATTGTCGACTTGCTGGTGCCCTTTTACCAGCAGGCGGAAGGCGGGGAAGAGATCAAGTCCTTCGGCAGCGCCGAGTCTGTTGGCATCAATGTCCTGGAAAATTTCGATCAGACCACGGCCTTCATCGGCTGCCCAGCCCTGAGCCAAGTCCAGTTTGACCAAATCAGCGCCTACTCCAAGAATTTCCTGACCCGCGAGGCCCTCTTTCAACAACGCATGAACGCCGGTAAGGTCCGCGACTGCCACGGCGACCTCTACTCCGCCAATATTTGCCTGGCTGAACAGACCTTTATCTACGACTGCATCGAGTTCAACCAACGCTTCCGATATTGCGATGTGGCAAGCGACGTGGCCTTCCTGGCCATGGATCTTGACTTCAACGGCTTAAACGAGCTTTCGAACCATTTCATCAACACCTTTGCCAGCCGCGCGGGCGACCCTGGCCTCAGCGAGATGCTCAATTTCTACAAGTGCTACCGGGCCTATGTGCGCGGCAAGATCGGTCTGTTCACCGCCCACGCCCCGGAGGTGGACGCCAGCGCCCAGGCCACCTGTCTGGAACAGGCGAAACGATACTTCGAATTAGCGGTCCGCTATGCCGAAACCGCCTAGCCTCTATATCTTTTTCGGCCTGATCGCCTCCGGCAAGAGCACCCTGGCCGAGGCTTGGGCCAAGGCCATCGGGGCCAGTTATTACAATTCAGACCGGGTGAGAAAAGAGCTGGCCGGGCTGGCGGTCAATGCCCCCCAGCAGGAGTCCTTCAATGCCGGCATTTACACCGCCGAGTTCTCGCGCCAGACCTATGACGCCCTGCTGGCCCATGCCGATGCCGACCTCGGCCGCAAGCGCTCTGCCGTACTCGACGGCTCCTACCAGACCAAGGCCGAACGGGCGCGAGTCGCCGATCTCGCTCACCGCTACAGCGCCAGCCTGTTCTTTGTCTTATGTCGCTGCCCAGAGACGTTGATGAAGGAACGGATGGCCCAGCGGGCGCTCGACCCAATGGCGGTATCCGATGGCCGCTGGGAGATTTATCTGCAACAAAAGGCCAGTTTTGAGGCCCCTGATGAACTGACGCCGGCTGAGTTCATCCCGATTGACACCGATGCCCCGGTAGAGACCCTGCTCTCCCGGATGCGCACGATGGTAGAGAAACTGTAACTACTTAAGGGAGGATAATGCAGCCATGTATAACAGAATGTATTTGCTCAGGTTTCCCAAGGAGAGTATTGACCAGCCCATCATCTACAACCTGGTCAAGCACTATGATATTGAATTTAATATCTTGAAGGCGGACATCTTCCTGCAGCAAGACGGGGTGATGGTGCTTGAACTTTCCGGCCACAAGAAAAATGTCCAGGCCGGCATCAACTACCTCAAAAAACAGGGGGTCAAGGTCGAGACCCTGGCCACGGTGATTAACCGTGATGACGACAAGTGTTTCCAGTGCGGGGCCTGCACCGGCCTTTGCCCTACCGGCGCCCTGGCCATCAAACGTCCGGAGATGTCGGTGCTGTTTGATCCTGAAAAATGCACCGGCTGCGGCCTCTGCGTGACAGTCTGCCCAGTCCGGGCCATGGCCATCTCGCTTGACCCGCAATCAATCGCCAGGGATTAGACCGGACTCAAGTAGGCCATTAACTGCTTGACAACGCCCTGCGGATCGGTCTGATAGGCCTGGGTCAATCGTTGTTCTATGGCGCTGTTGAAGGCATAAATGCCGCCGGGCAAGGCCTGGCGAAAAAGGTGTAAGGGTGGTTGTTCGCCTTTGCCGGGTAGCGTCAGGTCCAGGCCATAACCCACCAGCCATTCATCCGGCACCAAGAGCCCAGAGGAAATCAAACCCCTCTTTAAGACCTCATCCACCTCCCTGCACCGCTCCCGATCCTTCTCCAGCATGGTGCAGATGCCAATGGACTTGGCGGCAAATCGGGGCAGAAAGTCGCGGACCAGCCAAGCCATGGTCTGGCCGCCGTCAATTAAGTCGTCCACCAGCAGCACCCCGTCAAAGGCAGCACAATCATGCAACTCCCGACCAAGACCATCCTGCAATGGCTGCAATATCCTGTGGACTGCGGCCTGGCTACCCTGGCCATAACTCCGAACCTGGACCGTCGCCACCTCATAGCTCACGCCATGCAGGCCCCTCAGGTGCCGGACCACCATCTCAGCGAAGCTCCGGCCCCCTTCCAGGACCTGGACCACCAACAGGCGCTGACCTCCATAGCGCTGGCCAATGCGCTCCGCAGTTAACCTCGCTATCCGTTCCAGTTCAACTATGGGCACCACGCCGCTGGAGAAAAGGGGGGCGGTGCTGCCATCGGTAAAGGTGAATGACTGCGGGAACTTCAGGCCATCTATCTGATAGAAATCACCACCGCCAGGCAACAGTGGAAAGGCTATTTCTTCTCCTGCCATATCCCTCCGCCTCCAGAATTAGAGGACCTTATCCAATTCGTCGGCAAGCCAGGCAAGATGCATTTTCTCCTCGTTCGCCAGACGCAGAAAAAGCGCCCTGACTTCCTGCTGGCCACTATTCTGGGCCATGCGGCTGTAAAGGTCAAGGGCCTGAGTTTCGAGCGCCATAGAAAACTCCAAGATGTGCCGTTTGCCGTGCAGGCTGCTCTCAGCCTGCGCCAGAAAATCCTGCACCCTGCCGCCGCCTTCGATGGGCCCGGACACCCCTTGGCCCGGCCTTGCCTCCGGCCCGTGGGCCTGCTGGTACTCGGCCAGCAGCCGGGCCTTGTGCTGGTCCTCAAAACCCATCAGCCGGGTGTAGAGCTGCTGCTCATCCTCATCCGCCGCTCGCCCGGCCATGGCCCGATAAAACTCCTGCAAGCCATTCTCCATGGCATAGGCCAGACTCACCCCATCATCAAACTCTTCCTGGCCGGTAAAAAATTCAAGCCCGGTCTCTGCCGGACCCCTGGCCTGCTGCCCTTGCCAAGCCTTGATGCCGCCGCTCATATTATAAACATCCGCGAAATCCTGGCCGGCCAGCAACTGGGCCGCCACCTTACTTCTGCCGCCGATGGCGCAATAGACAATGACCGGCTTTCCCTTATCAAGCTCGGCAAGTCGGTCCGGCAATTCCTTGAGCGGGATCAGGACCGCGCCGGCCAGATGCCCCTCCTCATACTCCTTGGGTTGCCGGACATCCAGCAGTTGATAAGTCTCCGCCCCCCTTGCCGCCATATACTCTTTTGCCTCGGTGGCGCTGAGGTCAGCACCCGGTACAAACAGGTTTTTCCAGTTCATCGAGCCCCCTGTCTTTTTTTTGTACCGCCATCATTTATTGGGTGTGAAAGGCAGCACCAACAGCTGCCAGAACCCCAGCCTTTCGATCTGCCGCTGGGCGCCGATGCCGATGACGATATCTTCCTGCTCGACCGCCGTGGTCAAAGTCCCGAGCAGCCGGTCCCAGATCGAAAAAATAACGCCGTAGTTGGAATTCTGCTCCTTGATCTTGACTGAATGGTGGATGCGATGCAGAAAGGGCGGGACAAAGAGGATGACCCACAATCTCTCAAAGCCTCTCGGCACCCTGATACTGCTGTGGTGGAACTGCACGGCCAAGTTCACCAGGACTTCAAAGAGGAGGTAGGCGGTCAGGCTGATGCCGAAGGTGTAAATGACCGCCAACCGGATCAGACCGGTGACTAGAAACTCGCCCAAATGAAAACGGTTGGCCGTGGTCACGTCCATATTCAGGTCGCTGTGGTGGACCCGGTGAAAGCGCCAGAGAAAGGGCAACTCATGGGTGAGCAGGTGCCAGATATAGATAAAAAAATCCAGGATGATGACGCCCGCGACAATCTTTAGCCAGGCGGGCAGGGCCAGGGCGTTGAGCAGGCCGATCTTATCCTCCTGGACGGCAAGGGCCAGACCGACAATGGAGCTGGTGTACAGGAGATGGTAGATGGCGCCGTTCATGATCGACAGGGGTAGGTTAGCGAGCCAACGCCTGGTGCGGGCTACGGTTG
>JANNQL010000011.1:0-11465 GCA_031400755.1 Pseudomonadota bacterium
ACAGTCCGCGGCCCGCCTGCAGGGCCTGGTCAGTGTCAGCGCAGGGAACGCCTGAGATCAATCGCAACTCGTGGAGATTGGGGGTGAGGACGGTGGCCAGGCCCACGATCAGGCCAACCCCGTCCATGGTGTCAGTCGCCCGCACCGGCTGACCGACGCTGGAGAAGACTATCGGGTCGTAGATGATCTCGCCCTTAAATCCTTCCAGGGCACGGGCAATGGCCTGGGCGATGACAGTTGAGCCGATCATGCCGATCTTGACGTGGGTGACGCTGAGGTCGGCAAGGACAGACGCCACCTGCTGATAGACCAAGTCAGGCGCCACCGGCTGGCAGGACTGCACGCCCTGGGTGTTTTGGACGGTGAGGCTGGTGACAGCGGCGCAGCCATAGACCCCGAGCACGGTCAAAGTCTTGAGATCGGCCTGAATGCCAGCCCCGCCGGAAGGATCGGAACCGGCGATGCTCAGGATGGCTAAAGTTTGCCGGGTCACGGCTTGATGAACTCGCAGGTAAGCGAGTCTGCGAGCCTCTGGAAAATCACGGGATGGCCTTGCAAATCGACTGCACCGTAACTTTATAGGTCAGGGCCTTGCCGGCCAATGGGTGGTTAAAATCGATAGTGACCTGGTTGGCGTTCACCGCCGTCACCATGGCCGGCACCTGTTCTTTTCTCCCTTCATGATCGACAGTCAGACCCAGCACCATGCCGATGGTGAGTTGGCCCTGGCCGGGCAGCACTGAGCGGTCCACGGTCTGGACCAGGTCCGGGTTGCTCTCGCCATGGGCCTCGGCTGCTGCGAGCTGAAAGGTCTTTTGCTCGCCCTGGGCCAGGCCGATGACCTGTTTTTCAAAGGCAGGCATGACGCTGCCCTCACCCACCTTGAATTCCAGAGGGCCAGTCGTATCAGATGATTCAAAGATGTCGCCGCTATCAAGCAGCCCGTCATAAACAACCACAACGGTATCGCCTTTTTCTACCTTCATTGTACACTCCTTATTGTTCTCCATCATTGGCCTTTTTAAAGGCATTCTTGTGCTTGGCGATGGCGGCGATCAGCTTACCCAGCTTGGCAGGCGCCACGCCTGTCGTAATCGGCAACATATCCTTGGGGACCTTGTACTTCTGGAGAAAACTTTCCACCTCTTCACCGTAAGCAGACAGCGTGGCCCGGGTCAGTTTAAACAGATCATTATAGGGGAATGGCTTTGGATATTGCCCCACCAGGCGGTCTATATAGTCTTTCATTGCTTTAAGGTCGGCTGGGGTCTTGCCGCAGAAGGTCTTACAGTTGGCTATCCCCTTTTCGAGGATCAGTTGCAACTCGACTTCGTTAATGGCGGACTTGCCGGTCAAGGAGGTCATCATCAGCTTGATGGAGCGGATCATACCGGTGGCGCCCGTGAAGAATGACCTGGTCATGGTGGTGGCGCTGGTGATTGGGTTGAGGGCCGAGCCCGGCAGCTCGACCTCTTTCTGCAGGCCTGGAGCTAGCTTATTTTTCAAGAGGGAATGGAATATTTTTAATAATTCCAGGGCCTCGCTGACGGTGGCCATCATCTCCTTGAGCTGGCGCTTCTGGTAGAGGGCGGTTATCAGTTTGCCGATAATGGTGGCCTGCTGGCTAATGCCGCTGAGCAGGGCGGCGGTCTTGGCCGATTGCAAGGCCTTCAGGTCCTCTTCAATGGTGCCGATCCACTCAAGTTCACGCGCCAGGCGCTCGTTGCCGTTTTCCAGATAGAGGCCGATTTCCTTGCAGGCGGTGACCGCCTCTTCAATATGATGAAAAAGGATCTCCTCGACGATTCGCGGCAACTTTGTGACATCCAGGCGCTGAAAGCGGGCGGCAAGCATGGCGGGCTCTTTGCATATCTCACCAAGCGTCCTCTCGCCGTCTTTTTGGCCGATATCGGCGACCAGCATGGCCAGGGTCATAAGGCCGCCGTCAAGGATGTCCTTTTTGCTGGTATTCAGGCTCTTAGCAATGACCAGCATAGGTTTGAGGCTGAGTTGCTGGCGCAGGGTCTGGTCGGCCATCACGAAGCGATTGGTGCTGGCCAGGAGTTCCTGGTGCATGGCGGCAAGCGCCTTACTTTTTTCCTCTAAGCGATGGGCGGCGGCCAGGACAACATCGGGCTTGGGCTGGCCAATGAGATCCGCCAACTGGTTGCCGACTTCATTGCCCCATTCGACAATCTGCTTGCCGATCTTTTGGGCCTGTTTCGGGTAATTGGCCAAGGCCTCGCCAATCTCGATCGGGTTAATGCCGACTGCGGTCAGGAGCGCCTGATTTTCCTTAAGATCAATGGTCTGCCACTCAGCGACCCTGGGGTCCTTCACGATAGCGACCACGGCTTCCTTCTCACGTTTCAGGTCAGCACGGATTGTTTCAAGGATGGCTTTTGTTTGCTCTAATGCACTCATCGTTAGTCAATGTTTCTGATATTTCACGTCAGGGCGTGGTGCGTGGATAACGCCGAAAATATATCATACTACTTTAAGCCGCTCAATTTTGGAATCCAAAAAATAGGCCGACCGACACGGGAACTTTCTTGACAAAAAACAGAGTTCCGCATAGGGTAGCGGTGGATAAAATTAGGCGGTATTGGGCGGGGACCATGGAGCTTGTCTGCGAAAAACATCACCAGAAAATGGCGGCGGGCAGCGCCTATTGCCAGCATGCCACGGAGTATTGCAAGTTCAGGACCGCCTGCCTGATCCAGTTCATGTCAAAAGAGAACCGGGCCAAGGCCGAGAGCGCCGAAATGGCCCTGCCAGATGAGGTGTGTGTGATGGATACATTAAATTTCGCCAAAGGCGATGGCCTGTTGCCTGCCATCGCCCAGGACCATGCCTCGGGCGAGGTCCTGATGCTGGCCTATATCAACGAAGAGGCCTGGCAACAGACTATCGCTACCGGGCGGGCCCATTACTGGAGCCGCTCCCGGAACCAGTTGTGGCTGAAGGGCGAGTCGTCCGGGCACTTTCAGGTGGTAAAGGAGATCCTGGTGGACTGTGACCAGGACACGGTGGTCTTCCGGGTGGAACAGTTGGGCGGGGCGGCCTGCCACAAGGGCTATCACAGCTGCTTCTTCCGGCGCGTGGCAGGCGAGGCGTTCACGATCAAGGACAAGCTGGTGTTTAATCCGGCGGAGGTATACAAGAAATGAATGTGTTGAAACTGGGCATTCCCAAAGGCAGCCTTGAAAAGGCGACCATCGAACTGTTTGACAAATCGGGCTGGAAGATCAAACTCTCCTCCCGTAATTACTTCCCGGAGGTCGACGACCCGGAGCTCTCCTGTTCCATCTGCCGGCCCCAGGAGATGTCGCGCTACATTGAGCGCGGCGTCCTCGATGCCGGGATCACCGGCCTCGATTGGACCATGGAGAACGAATCCGACGTGGTGGTGGTGGCCGACCTGGTCTACTCCAAGGTCAGCCGCAAGCCGACCCGCTGGGTAGTCGCCGTGCCCGGAGACTCCGACATCAAGGAACTGAAGGACCTGGAGGGCAAGAAGATCTCCACCGAACTGGTCAATTACACCAGAAACTTCTTTGCCGAGCAGGGCATCAATGTCGATATCGAGTTCTCCTGGGGCGCCACCGAGGCCAAGGTCGTCTCCGGCCTGGCCGACGCCATCGTCGAGGTGACTGAGACCGAGTCCACCATCCGCGCCCATGGCCTCAAGATCATCCACGAGATGCTGATCTCAAATACCCAGTTCATCGCCAACAAGGCGGCCTGGGCCGATCCGTGGCGCCGCGAAAAAATCCAGAACATCGCCCTCCTGCTGCAAGGGGCTCTCCGGGCCGACAACATCGTCGGCCTGAAGATGAATGTCTCGAAAGAAAATCTGGACCAAGTCATTGCCCAGTTGCCCAGCATGAACGCGCCGACCATCGCCCATCTCTACCACAAGGAGTGGTATTCGGTGGAAACGGTCATCTCCGAACACGAGGTCCGCGATCTGGTGCCGAAGCTCTTGAAGAGCGGCGCCGAAGGCATTATCGAATATTCACTGAACAAGGTCATCTGAGGATGGCGGTCAATTATTCGGAAGTTGAGTTCCTGATCAGCGCTTACGCCTTAAAACAGCTACCGCCGCCCGAGTACCCGGAAATCGCCTTTGCCGGGCGCTCCAATGTCGGCAAGTCCAGCCTGATGAACAAGCTGCTGAACCGTCGCAATCTGGTCAAGGTCAGCGCCAAGCCTGGCAAGACCCAAAGCCTGAATTATTTCACGGTGGACAACGCCCTCTACCTGGTAGATTTGCCGGGCTATGGCTACGCCAAGGTGCCGAAGGCGGTCAAGGGGCTCTGGCAGGGCTTGATCTCCTCCTATATCGAGACCAGAAAGACCCTCTGTTGCGTGGTGGTGATCCTCGATATCCGCCACCCGCTAAAGGACCTGGATCTGGAACTGATCAACTGGCTCCGGGAGAGTATCGTGCCCTATCTCCTGGTCTACACCAAGCTCGACAAGATCACCCGCAGTCAGCGCCTGCAGCACGCCGCTGCCTTGGACGCCGGCTTGACGGTGACGCCTAAGGAACGGGTGCTGTTTTCGGCCTTGACCGGCGAGGGCCGTGATGAATTGATCGCCAGGCTGGAGAGCTTCATGGGTGTGGCTACCGATATTGGCAAAAATGATGAGGACGAGCCGACCGGCTCAAGTTAAGGGGCCACGGCCCGCAAAAGAAAACGAGGTAGAGGATGAAAGAGCTCCCCTGTTGGACGATCATGAACTGTGATAACCAGACCTGTGCCGCCCGTCATCAACATGACAAGGAGTGCTGGGAGATTGTCCAAGAGCTTGAAGATTACCGGGCCGAGTTCAATATCTGCCCGGACTGCGTAGTCTCTGTCCTGAAGAGCGGTCGTCTGCCCCTGTCAACCCAGGACCTGGCCCTGATGGCAAACAGCAGGAGCTGCCCGCTGGCCCGTTCGTAGCGCTGAAGCCAAGCCGGCCTGCTTCGTCACCGATTTTCTCTCCGACCCTTGCCAGCCTACTCCGCGTTTTCACTCCGCAACTAGAAGTACCCTATCCATTCAGCTCCGCATAGATCGTAGGTTGGGTTAGGCCGTCGTCTGGCCGCTTTGTTCAGTACCCCCTTGAGGGGTATAACCCAACGCCAATTGCACATGGTGATGTTGGGTTACGCTGCGCTAACCCAACCTACAGCTACTTATTTGCCATCCATTCCGTCTGGTTGGCTCATAGAATTTTTTGAAGTTCGTTGGCTGTCATTTCGCAATCCCGTAGGATTTGAGCAAGAAGGCCCCTCCCAATATTCTCGCCACGATGAACAGGAACAACTGTACATCTGCCATCGGGGTGTTGGATAAAATGATGACTGCCCTTGGTGCGGACAACTTCAAACCCGGCCTTGCTCAAAGCACGTATAAGCCGACCGCCAGTGATGGATGGAAAGGTGCTCATGTGTTAACGGCTATACGCTGGACGCCAACGAACTCGTTTGACACTGGCTCTTCCACTTCAAGACAAAGTTCAATAGCCTCTCTTATTCTTTTCATTAAAGTATCTAAAGATTTAGCCTGAGTGTGACACCCACGAAGAGCGGGAACAGAGGCCACAAAATAACCATCCTCATCTTTTTCTATAACGACATTAAATTCACGAACCACTTTCAAGCCCTCCTCTCAACGAAATTTTTTGTATCTCGACTTGTTGCGAGATCGCAGGTTATAGGTTGGGTTAGGCCGTCGTCTGGCCGCTTTATTCAGTACCCCCTTGAGGGGTATAACCCAACGCCAATTGCACATGGGATGTTGGGTTACGCTGCGCTAACCCAACCTACAACTTAGCCATCACTGGTCCTTTGAATTTTTTCGAGCAAGAATTCATCGGCGCTGCAAGGGGTGGCCACATACTCGTTATCGGCAGGTAAGAACCCTATGGAAATAGGGTTTATAGCGTTTGGGTTGTGAATGACAACCATCGGTTCACTGTTGCCAATTACAGTCCCGCCATTCACGTCAACAGCCCAGATAGCGCTAACCGGATTGAAACGCTGGTCTAGAAATACGTAAGCGGGCACCTGAGCCCCGTTCCTGTTGATTACATAAGGACGGTGCTGATGACCCCGGCCAACTACTTCTAGAGTATCTCTATTAATTCTAAGTTGATACGGGCCGATTGGAAAGACTGCCTCCGCAGCAAACGGAAACTGACTAATGCCAAATAGTGCGGCAAATGGCCCGCTCCGCAGTTGACAGCCATTTACCGCAATTACATATGCTTCGTTTGACGCAACTACTCTTGTTTGAAGATACCCATTGATTGTGCCGTCAGCCTTACCCAAAAGCTTCTCGGCCTTCTCTTTTATTGCGGCTGTCCACCGAAGAAGGATGTCCTCATGCGGAAAATTCGTTGACCCTTCATCAGGATTTAGCCAGTCTGCTGGAACCCCTCGGGGTTCTGGGCAAATCACCTCAATCCATACCTTCCGATCTCCATCCATTACTAAAAAATCTGGCCCTTCACCAACTATGGACCGATCCGGAAAGGTCTTGCTGCTTAAGCGGTCTGCGAGCAGCGCTTCTGATAAGCAAGACCAGAATCTCGAATCTTGGCCCAAGGTGAGTTCCCTGACAAAATTGGTGTCGGCTAAACCACGCCCCACAAACTCATTGCACACTCTGATGAGTTCTTGTCGATATGCCACGCTGTGTTGATTCTCACCGGGGTATCTCTGACTGATGTGAGCTTCAATCACGGAGCTTTTCATCAAGTCTGATCCGACTTCAACACCGCCAAAAACGCCGTCTGCGGGATGTCCACATTGCCGACCGTCTTCATCCGCTTCTTGCCTGCCTTCTGTTTTTCCAAGAGCTTACGTTTCCGTGAGATATCGCCGCCATAGCACTTGGCGATGACGTCCTTGCGCAGGGCGGCGATGGTGGTGCGGGCGATGACGTTGCCGCCGATAGCAGCCTGGATGGCGATCTTGAACATCTGGCGCGGGATCTCCTCTTTCAGCTTCTCGCAGGCGTGCAGGCCGCGCTCCCGGGCCCGGGCCCGGTGGGTGAGCTGGGACAGGGCATCGACCCGCTCGCTGTTGACCAGGATATCGAGCTTGACTAGGTCGCTCTGCCGGTAGTCCATCAGGTGATAGTCAAAGGAGCCGTAGCCTTGAGTAATGGACTTCAGCTTGTCGTAAAAGTCATAGATGACCTCGGCCAGGGGCAGTTCGCAGGCGAACTCGATACGACCGGGGGTGGGGTAGTGGTAGCGGGTGTTTTCGCCACGGCGCTCCATGCACAGGGTCATCACTGCCCCCATATAGCGCTCCGGGATCAGGATAGTGGCCTTGATGAAGGGCTCCTCGGTCCGGCTGATCATGCTCGGGTCCGGGAAATATGAAGGGTTGTCGATCTCCAGCATGCTGCCGTCCGCCAAGAAAAAGTGGTAGCTGACCGTCGGTACGGTGAGGATCAGGGGGATATCGAACTCCCGCTCCAGGCGTTCCTGGACCACCTCCAGGTGCAGGAGGCCTAAGAAACCGCAGCGGAAGCCAAAGCCCAAGGCCGACGACGAGTCTTTTTGGAAGGAAAGGGCGGCGTCATTAAGCTGTAGCTTGTCCATGGCCGCCGCTAGGTTCTCATATTCATCGGTGGAAATCGGGTAGAGCGAGGAGAAGACCACCTGCTGGATGGGCTTGAACCCAGGCAAGGCAGCGGCGCAGGGCCGGTCCTTATGGGTGATGGTGTCGCCCGGCCTGGTGTCGCGCACGGTCTTGACGCCGGCGATGATGTAGCCGACTTGACCGGCAGACAATTTTTTCTGGGGGGCGCGGGTCAGATGAAAGATGCCGACTTCTTCGACCTTGTAGGCGGTATCGGTGGACATGAATTTGATGATATCGCCGGCCTTGACCTCTCCCGCCATCAGCCGACAGGAGATGATGGTGCCCCGGAAGGCATCGTAACTGGCGTCAAAGATGAGCGCCGCTAACGGGGCCTCGGCGTCGCCCTGGGGTGGCGGCAGGTATTTGATAATGGCCTCCAGGAGCTCAGGGACCCCTTGGCCGGTCTTGGCGGAACAGAGGACGATCCGTTCTACGTCGAGGCCCAGGTCGTCTTCCACTTGCAGGGCTACTTTCTCGGGCTCGGCCGCTGGCAGATCGATTTTATTGAGCACCGGGATGATTTCCAGATTGTTCTCCATGGCGAGATAGAGGTTGGCGAGCGTCTGGGCCTCCACCCCCTGGGCGGCGTCAATCAACAAAACCGCCCCTTCACAGGAAGAGAGGGCCCGGGAGACCTCGTAGCTGAAATCGACGTGGCCCGGGGTGTCGACCAGATTCAGCATATATTCCTGGCCGTCGGCCGCTTTGTAGGGCAGACAGATGGTCTGGCTCTTGATGGTGATGCCCCGTTCGCGCTCGATGTCCATATTGTCAAGGAGTTGGTCTTTGAACTCCCGGTCGGTGACCATCTTGCAGGCCTGAATCAGGCGATCGGCCAGGGTTGATTTACCGTGGTCAATATGGGCGATGATACTGAAATTGCGGATGTTCTTCATCATTATTGTAAGTAACTGTATGTTGAGTTTAGGGTAACCTGGGCACACGGTCGCCGGAGCGGGCGTCTATCGTTTTGGCCTAAGGCTTGTCCCCGCCTGCGGGGATGGAGGTTTGCCAAGGTGGGAAATGATCATATGTAGCATAAATTACGTCATAACAGTAGCGGAAAATTGCGGCGGCCCCGCTGCCAACCTCTGAAAGGTGTTGACCTTTGGCGCGGTTGGTTTCATAATGACGGCCATGAAAGAGTCGGACGACATAGAATACAATGACAGCGAACCGGACCTGCAGGAGGACATTCACCCCCTGGTCGCCCTGCCCGATGACCCCAACCTGCCGGCCCTGGCCCAGCCCGGGCTGCATCGCTATCTGCAGGAGATCAGCCAGTACCAGCTCTTGACCAGGGAGGAGGCCGAGGCCCTCTCCATCAAATTCCATGAAGAGGGCGACCAGGATGCCGCCTACCGTCTGGTGACCGCGAACTTGCGGCTGGTGGTCAAGGTGGCGATGGATTTTCAGAAATACTGGATGACCAATTTCCTAGACCTGGTCCAGGAGGGCAATGTCGGCCTGGTGCAGGCAGTCAAGAAATTCGACCCCTACCGGGGTGTCAAGTTTTCCTATTATGCCGCCTATTGGATTCGGGCCTATATCCTTAAGTTCATTATGGACAATTGGCGGCTGGTCAAGATCGGCACCACCCAGGCCCAACGCAAGCTCTTTTTCAGCTTAAACAAGGAGAAGAAGCTCCTCGAGTCCCAGGGCTTCCAACCAGAGGTCAAACTGCTGGCCCAGCGCTTAAACGTCAAGGAGAGCGAGGTCATCGAGATGAGCCAGCGCATGGACGGCGGCGACCTGTCGCTCGAAAGTCCGGTGCGCGATGACTCCAATGACCAGCAAAAGGACTTTATCCAGGCCGGCGGTCTGACTGTTGAAGAGAGGGTGGCCAATGAGGAGATTAAAGTTCGGCTGGCCGCTGTCCTCGACAAGCTCAAAACTCGGCTGAACAGCAAGGAGATGAGCATCCTGGCGGACCGGCTGCTGAGTGACGAACCCCTGACCCTGCAAGAGATCGCCGACCAGTTCGGCATTTCAAGGGAGCGGGTGCGCCAGATAGAGACCAACCTCTTGCATAAGATGCGCAAATTCTTCGAGGACGAGGTGCCGGACATCAAGACCTTTCTTGATGAGGCAGTGGACTTCTGGCATTCGTAAATTTTTTCCAGGGCCGCATCTGCTTCGCAGTCTCGCTGCGCTCGCTTAGCTGTCATCGGTCTGTCCGCATAGCGCTGCTATAGCGGACAGGCCTCTTTCGCGCATCTGCAGCCCTGGAAAAAATTTACGGCTTCAAGGCCTCAACGTAAATGCTAACTGGAATAAGCCACTTAACCTTTCTCATTCACCCTCTACCCCCTTTTCCCTTTTATCTTAAACCATGCGCGTTCCCTTACTTGATCTGCACGAACAACTGAAACCGCTAAGGCAGGATATCCTGGCCGGCATCACCGAGGTCCTTGATTCAACCGGTTATATTATGGGACCGCGGGTCGAGGCCCTAGAGAAAGAAATCGCCAGGTATTGCCAGGCTGAGCACGGCATTGGCGTCACCAGCGGCACCGATGCCTTACTTGCGGTGCTGATGGCGCTTAATATCGGCACAGGGGACCTGGTCTTGACCACACCCTATACCTTCGTCGCCACCATAGGCTGCATCCTGCGCCTGGGGGCGCGACCGCTGTTTGCCGATATCGACCCGGTGACCTTCAATATCGATCCGCTCAAGGCGGCGGCTGTCCTGGCGCACCCGGACCACGCCGGCAAGATCAAGGCCATGCTGCCGGTGCATCTCTTTGGCCAATGCGCTGACATGGGGAACATCATGGCCTTGGCCGAGGAATACGGCCTGCCGGTGGTGGAGGACGCCGCCCAGGCCATCGGCGCTGTTTATCCGTGGCGACAAGGCGAGGCCGTGACTTGGCGACAGGCAGGCTCCATGGGGGTTGCCGGCTGCTTCTCCTTTTTCCCCAGCAAGAACCTGGGCGGCATCGGCGACGGCGGCATGATTACAGTCAATGATGCGGAATTAGCGGCCAGGATCAGGGTCATCCGGGTCCATGGCGGGGAACCAAAATACCATCATGCCGTACTCGGCGGTAATTTCCGGCTCGATCCGATCCAGGCCGTGGCACTGAGCGTCAAACTGCCGCATCTGCCGGCCTGGCATCGGGCCCGCCGGCGGAATGCGGATTTGTATCAAAAATTGTTCGCCGAGGCAGGTCTGCTTGACAAAGGCCTGGTCTCATTGCCAGTGGCAGTCTATCGGCAAGCGGCGCAAGCCTCAGGCGGCGAGATCGACTATCACATCTATAACCAGTATGTCATTCGGGTCAAGGACCGCGATAATTTGAAATTATACTTGCAGGATAACGGCATCGGCGCTGAAATTTATTACCCTATCCCCATGCATAAACAGGGCTGCGTGACCCACCTCGGCATGAACAAACTCTCCTTCCCTGAGGCGGAACGGGCCGCGGCTGAAACCCTTGCCCTGCCCATCTATCCTGAACTGACTCCGGAAATGCAACAGCTCGTGGTCGAGGCAATCGCCGGCTATTTCAGGCAGCGGAAGTAGGCCCTTTTTTTGATCAGATAGTAAGTACCGCCAGCCCTACAGTCTAAAAGACTACAGCCTATAGCCCCGAGTATTTACAGTTTTCTAACCCCTGCTGGCCATGCCGAATTTATTCGGCATGGCCGCTTTGTTTCGCTGATGGTAACTATCCAGCCAAAAACGAAAAACGTGCATAACCCTCAAAACCGTAACTGTTCAGCAGCGCCGCAGCTGCGCGAAGTAGGTCTGCGAGCTATAGCAGCGCTATGCGAGCAGGCCTATGACAAAGCAGATGTGGTGCTGCTG
>JANNQL010000012.1:0-11708 GCA_031400755.1 Pseudomonadota bacterium
CCATGATTCGCGCCCTATACTCAGCCCGTACCGGCATGAACGGCCAGCAGACCCAGTTGGATGTAATCTCCAACAATCTGGCCAACGTCAACACCGGCGGCTTCAAAAAGAGCCGGACCCAGTTCGAGGACCTCTTTTACCAGTCCCTGCGCTCGGTGGGGGCAGAGACAGTCGCCGGCGGCATGGTCCCCACCGGGGTGCAGATCGGCCTTGGCACCAAGGTCACGTCGGTCCAGAAGATCTTCACCCAGGGCTCGTTCACCGAGACCGGCAACGACCTGGACATGGGCATCCAAGGCGATGGCTTCTTCCAGATCATCCACGACGGCAGACCCTTCTACACCCGGGACGGCAGCTTCAAACGGAGCGCCGAGGGCTATATCGTCACAGCCAATGGCGACCGCCTGCAACCGGAGTTCGCCATCCCAGCTGACACCACCTCTCTCAATATCGACGCGAACGGCATGCTGGTGGCCCAGGACCAGAATCAACAGACACTCGGCTCAGTGCAGCTCACTGTCCATAACTTCATTAATCCGGCTGGCTTAAAAAGCTTGGGCGGCAATCTCTACGCTGAAACCGATGCCTCCGGCGCCCCCACCGAGGCCAACCCCGGCAGCAACGGAGTCGGCACCCTGTCCCAGCGGTTCCTGGAGACCTCAAACGTCAACGTCACTGAGGAAATAGTCAACCTGATCGTCACCCAGCGGGCCTTTGAGGTCAATTCAAAGGCCATCACCACTGCCGACCAGCTCCTTGAAATCGCCAACACCCTGAAACGATAAACCATGCGCCGCCTGCCTTTGGTCCTCCTTGCCCTCTGCCTCGCCGTTGTGTCTCTTCCTCATGATCAGCAGGCCAAGGCCATGGACAACATGACTGTCCTGGGGGGCGCCGAACTGCAAAAGGTCTTTACCGATCTGGTGACTGACCGCGTTTCCCTGCCAAAGAGGGACATTGAGATCACCAATTTCTCTGCAACTCCGGCAACAATTGAATTGCCGGCAGGGACCGTGGATTTTCGCATCGTCTCCCAAAGTCAGGCCAAACAAATCGGCCAGCAAACAATCGCCTGCGAAGTCCTGGTGGACGGGGTTGTCGAGGGACAAATCAAATTCAGCGGCGACCTGAAACTTTATGGCGACGTGGTTTGCGCGGCCCGGGCCCTTCCCCGGCACAGCATCATTGCCGCCCAAGACCTGGAGCGTGTCCGCCGCGATCTGAGCATGCTCGGCCCCGGCCTCATCACCGATGAGACCTTGGCCATCGGCAAGGAACTCGAGACGACCCTGCAACCGGGCGCGGTCCTTTATGGCCGTTTCATAAAAGACCCGGAAGTGGTCAAACGGGGCGACATTGTCTCCATCCTGGTCGCCACTGACTCCCTGACCATCACCGTACCAGGACGGGTGCAAAGCGCCGGGGCCAAAGGCGATATGATCAAGGTCAAAAACCTGATGAGCCGCAAAGAGATCTACGCCAAGGTCATCGGGCTCGACACGGTCCAGGCCCAATTTTAAAGGAGCATATCATGAAAAGAGCCATCATCACCCTAATCCTGCTGTTGGCCGTGGTCGGTTGTGTCAGACAAACTTCCCAGGCGCCGCCGGTTATCCCGGAACGTCAAAGTCTGCCCATGGTGGAAGAAAAAACCGTCCAAGCGAACGAGGGCGCGATCTTTAACGCCAAGTCCAAGAATCTCTACCAGGATAACCGGGCCCGCCGCATCGGCGATATCGTGCTGGTCAAGATCGTCGAGACCTCCAGCGGCAAAAAGACCGCCGAGACCAAGGCCACGCGGGAATCAGACATCACCGCCGGTATTTCTTCACTATTCGGCTATGAGCAGTCGCTACTCACCAAGGGCGGCCAGCACACCCCGTCCCTGACCAGCCTGAACGCCGATATGGCCAACAGTTTTCAGGGCAAGGGCGAGACCAAACGGGACAGCACGGTCACCGCCACCATTTCGGCCAAGGTGGTAGACATCGCCATGGACGGCAACCTGATCATTCAAGGCTACCGGGAGATCCGGGTCAATAACGAGACCCAGCACATCATCCTGTCCGGTATCGTCCGGCCCTCGGACATCTCCCAGGACAACTCGATCCTGTCCTCCAACATCGCCGACGCCAGGATTGAATACAACGGCACCGGCTCCCTGGCCTCCAAACAGGAGCCAGGGTGGCTGACCAATGCCCTTGATGTGGTCTGGCCGTTCTAATTCATCGGGCTAGCACCATGTAACATGAATTGTTTCGGCATGTTGTAGGTTGGGTTAGCGAAGCGTAACCCAACACCCCAGACGCTTTGGTGTTGGGTTACGGCCAGACGACGGCCTAACCCAACCTACAATATTTGAAGCGTTACAACCTAGTAGGAACTTTTTGCCCAGTAACGACAGCGCCCCCAAGGCTGCCAACCCAACATTCTGTTATTGCTGGCTTAATTAATTTATGCCGGCCATGGCATATCAATTGCTCATTGTATCAAGTAATTCCATGAACCATCAAAGCGCTTAACTTAAAAGGACACGCCCATGCGGATCATCAAAACAGCCATCCTCATTGTAACCCTTATCGCTTGGGCAACTCAGGCCCAAGCCGTCCGGGTCAAGGACTTGGCCTCGGTCAAGGGCGTACGCGGCAACCAACTGGTCGGCTATGGTCTGGTGGTTGGCTTAAACGGCACCGGCGACGGCAATAAGGCCGCCTTCACCACCCAGGGCCTGGCAAATATGCTGAAAAACGTCGGCATGACGGTGAACGAAAACGACCTGAAGGTCAAGAACGTGGCCGGCGTCATGATCACCGCCACCTTGCCGCCCTTTATCAAGGCAGGTCAGGCCCTTGATGTCACCCTGTCGTCTCTGGGCGATGCCTCGTCCCTGCAAGGCGGCACCTTGGTGGCAACCCCCTTGAAAGGCTTAGACGAAGAGATCTATGCCATTGCCCAGGGCCCAGTCAGCATCGGCGGTTTCAAGACCAGCGGCCAAGCGCCTGATGGCAGCCAGGACAACCACCTAACCGTGGCCCGCATCCCGGAAGGCGCCACGGTCGAAAAAGAGGTGCCGGTCTCCTTTGGCGGCAAAAACGAGATCACCTTGAGTCTGAACGCCCCGGACTTCACCACCGTCTCCCGGCTCACCACCGCCATCAACGCCTTTCTCGGCGGTCCCTTTGCCAAGAGCACGGACGGGGCCACCGTTACGGTCGCCGTGCCTAGCGACTACCGCCAGCAGGAAATTTCACTCCTGGCCGCCCTTGAAAATCTCGACATCTCACCGGACTCCATCGCCAAAGTGGTGGTGGATGAACGGACCGGCACCATCGTCATGGGCGAAAACGTCCGCATCAATCAATTGGCCCTCTCGCATGGCAACTTGAGCATCCAGGTGAGCGCCGATCCGAACCAGGCGGTCGGCAAGGAGATGGTCGGCAAGATCATGACCGATGACATGGTCAGGAAGATGACAGACGAAATAGCCGCTAAGAACGGCAACCGGAAAGACAATAAACTCGTCAAATTGTCCCCCGGCGTAACCTTGGGAGAACTGGTCCGTGCCTTAAACTCTGTAGGCGCCGCCCCCCGTGACCTGATCGCCATCTTCCAGGCCATCAAGGCCGCCGGCGCCATGCAGGCCGAATTGACCATCATCTAACCTGAGGCACAAGCCCATGCAGATCCAGCCGAGCATATCGTTACCGCTCAAGAAAATTGGCCAAACAACCGATACGACAAAAGAGACTGAACTTAAAAAGGCCTGTCAGGGTTTTGAGGCCATCATCCTGCAACAGATGCTGACCTCCATGCGCAAGAGCATCCCCAAAGACGGGCTCCTGGACAGCGGCTATTCTCAGGAAATGTATCAGTCCATGTATGATGAAGGCTTGGCAAAAGAAATGGCGAACGGCAAGGGAATCGGCCTGGCAGATGCCCTTTATCAGCAGCTTTCCGGCCCCATCCAGCAAGAAAACGATAAATAAACGAAACTCAACTAGGTGTGACCATGAGCACGGCAAACAACTCGAACATCCCGGTAGAACACGATATCCTTGACGGCCTGGCGGTCAATCTCAAACTTTCCCAAGACCTGCTAACGGCCCTGCATGAAGAAAGCACGGCCCTCAGGGGGATGGACGCCCAGGGACTCTTTCGCATCAGCCGCCAGAAGGACAACCTGCTCTCCAAACTCCAGTACCTGGACCATTCTCTGCAAACATCCTTGGCGGACGAGAACACGACCACAACGGCATCAAGACTGACGTCTGAACAATTACGGACGGTAGGCCAATACAAAACCAGAATCAACAGCATGCGCCAGGAGATCCTGTCCAGGAATACGATCAACAAGCGCCTGACCGAAGACACCCTGGGATATTTGAGTGACGCCATCGCCCTGATCAGCGGCTCGGCCCAGGAAGAAAACATCTACAGCATCCCCGGCCGCTCCCAGACCCGCAGCAAAAACCTGCCAAGCTTTATCAGCCGCGGGGTCTAATAAGATGAGTATTGCCTCGACCCTCAACGTCGCCAAGGAGGCCCTGCTGACCCACCAGGCAGCCATCTCCGTTACCGGCCACAACATCGCCAACGTCAACACCCCTGGTTACTCCAGGCAGGTGCTGGGCCTGGTCACCTCGGTTGCCACCCCCACCGGCACAGGCTTTCAAGGAAACGGCGTCCGCGGCGACTCTATCACCAGGCAATACGACAAGTTCATGACCCAGCGCCTGATGAACCAAAACGCCACCATCAATAACCTCAAAACCCAGCAGCAATCCATGCGGCTCATCGAGACCTCGTTCAATGAGGTCCCTGGCCTGGCGGTCAATGAGCTGCTCGCCAAATTCTGGGAGTCGTGGCAGGCCTTAAGCAACAACCCGGAACTCAGCTCCAACCGCCAGACCGTGGTCCAGCAGGCCGAACTCTTAAACGTGCAACTGCAAAGCATGAGCACCGAGCTGGCCCAGGCCAAATTTGACACCGGCGTTTCCTTGAAATCCTCCATTGAAAAAGTCAACGCCATGACCATACAACTGGCCGACCTAAACACCAAGATCACCTCGTCTGAGACCCCGCAGCAGGAGCAGAACGACCTGCGTGACACCAGAGACAATCTGCTGAAGGACCTGGGAGGTTATCTGGAAATCACTTTTTTTGAGGCAAACAACGGGGCCGTCACCGTCATGATGGCCGATGGCCATGCCCTGGTCAATAACAATCAGGCCTGGAGCCTGGACTGGACCGGCAATACCATGCAATGGGTCAATGTCAACTCTAAGGGTGAAGCGGTCCGCGCCAACCTCGACAGCAGCACCGCCATGGGCGGCTCCATCGGCGGTCTAATGGAAGTCAACAGCCAACTGGCGGAAGGCGATCCCGACAATTATCTGGGCCGCTTAGACGCCCTGGCCAACTCGCTGGTCCGCGAAGTCAACCAGCAGCACAGCCAAGGGGTTGGCCTGGTCAGCTTTTCCGAACTACTGACCAGCAACGAGATGGCCAATAACGCCATCCTCCTGCACACCACGGTCGATACCAGGACCGCCTCCGAGGCCCTGACTGCCGGCTCCCTCGAGATCAATGGCCGCAGTATCGGCCGCATTGCCGGTTCGGTGAATACATACGGCCTGGCCATGGGCAAGACCGCCAATGCGGCCCAGGCCATTAATGCCGCCGCCGCCGGGGTGCTGGCCAAGATGACGACCCAGATGGCGGGCAACACCGTCGAAGCCATGGGGGCCGGTGAAGACGACTATGTATTAAGCTTTACCATCAACGGTGTTGTCGATGTCTCTTATACCGTAGACAGCGCCGTTGACACCGACCCCACCGTGCTGGCCGCCAATCTGGTTACCGACATCAACGCCGCCATCTTAGCTTACAACACCAACGCTGGCCTGACGCCACCACCGGAGAACCTCCCACTGATCACCATAGAGGCCGTGGTTGGCAACGGCGGCAACGGCGGGGCGCAGGACTCCATCATCCTGCGCAACACCAACAAGGGAGACGAGTCGTCGATTGTCATCAGCGACCTGACCAGCGTCGACAATCTCGGCGCCCCTACCCCTACGACCGTTACTCTCGATAAACTCGGCCTGACCGCTGGCACCTTCCAAGCAGATAGCACTCATAACACCGGCGAGCTCTCCCTCTTTGCACATGGCAGTCCGATCTCCATCGATGGCGGCGCCGACGATACCAACCTGGCCCATCTGGGCTGGGCCGGCACAGTTTCTTACAGCAATCAGGCGGCGAGTACAAGCGCCGCTCTCCTTGGTTCGACGACCACCTTTAACCTGAACGGCTACCCCATCACTGTTAACATCCCGGCCCCTGTCTTCCCGGCGGTGAGCGTAACGGCCAACGCCGTGGCCCTGGCGGCGATAGCCGAGATCAACGCCTGGACCGACCTGACCGGCGTTCGGGCCGAGATTGGCGACGGCACCAATGGCGGCGCGGCTGATTCCGTTGTCTTCTTTAGCGACACCAACAACATCCAGGTCACCAGCTATAATCCCGGTGGCAACGACGTCCTGGGCTTTGGCAATTTCAATAAAATCGGCGTCGCCATTGCCGATGCGACCGCAGACGATGGCAAACTGAGCTATAGCTACGAAAACAACGGGGTGGCCAATTCCCTGATGGGTCTCGACTACGCCGATACCCTGAAGACCGATGGCGGCAGTTTCGACCTCTGGCTCTACAATAAGGATGGCTCCCCGGCCCTGGCCCAACCCGTAACCATTGATCTGACCCGGGCCTACACCCTTGATGATGCCGCTGCGGCCATCAACGCCAGCATCAAAAATGCAACAGACCTCACCATCCCATGGGTGCAGGCCAACGTCTCTGGCAATCGACTGGTGCTGACGCCGGACGCCGACCACGACTTCGCCTTTGCCAATGACAGCTCGAACTTCCTGGCCTCAGTGGGCCTCAACACCTTTTTTACTGGCCACAGCGTCGCCACCATCAGCATCAACCAGACGGTTGCCAACAACCTGAGCCACCTGAACGCCGGCAAGGTCAGTGAATTTGGCGAAATTTTCTCCGGCAACACCGATAACGCCATCCTGATCACCAATATCCAACGGGACGAAGGCATCTCCTATACCGGTCGCGGCAGCAGCACCGACACCCTGGATGGTTTCTACAACAGCCTCATCGCCGAGATCGGCCTGAAGGGCAAGAGTGTCAATACCGACCTGGAATATAACCAACTGGTCCTGGACCAGCTTAACGAGATCCGGGACGCCACCTCCGGGGTGTCGCTCGATGAAGAGATGGCCAATTTAATCAGATTCCAACATGCCTATTCAGCAGCAGCCAAGCTCATCTCGATCTCGGACGATATGATGCAAACCCTGCTGGATACGGCTGGCCGGTGACGCCATGCGAACAACACTGAACACCATTTACTCTCGAATCCAGACCAATCTGGCCAAGATCACCACTGACATGAGCAAGGTCAATGACCAGATCTCGTCCGGCCAGCAGATGAACAAGATCTCCGATGAACCGGTCAACCTGGTCAGCGCCATGCGCTTTCGCAGCACTATTGTCGAACTTGGCCAGTACACTGAAAACATCCAGAACGGCACCACCATCATCAACGCCGCCGAGTCGACCTTGACCCAGATGAAGGACCTCGCCCTGCGGGCCAAGACCCTGGCCATCCAGGCCACTGACCCAGGCTATGGCGCCACCAACCTCGAAGCGATCGCCGAAGAGATCAAGAACATGTTCGAGCAGGCCGTCTCCCTTGGCAATACCCAGATCAACGGCAAATACATTTTCGGCGGCTTCCGGACTACAGGCTACAACGACATCGAACCGGCGCCATTCATGATCGACAAGGGCGATGGTCACTGGATAAACGGCACGGGACTCGAACCATTGCCCACGGCCCTGACCAGCGGATCGATCAACACCGCCGCCGTTGTGGCCGCCGATATAGCCGCCGCGATTCCATTTGTCCCTAGCCTTGGTCTCATCGCTGGCGATCTCTTGATCAACGGGATTGATATTGAGGCGGTGGACCTGACCACTGGCGGCGACACTATCGGGGTCAACATGATTGGGGCAAATAATCTCAAGACCGCGATCAACCTCCATACAGGCCTTTATGCGGACAGCGCCGCCACTGCCGACACCCTAAACTTGATCGACAGCAAATTCAGTTTTGATCTTAACGGAGTACCGATAAGCGTCACCATTCCAGACAATTCCACTGCAAACGCCGTTAGCACCGCAGCCATCACGGCAATCAACCTGCAAACTGCCAATACCGGGGTCACGGCCATCCCAGGCAACGGCGCAAACGGCGGTCCGCTAAATTCTGTGGTCTTTACCAATGCCCAGGTTGGCGACAATTCAACCATAACGGTCGCCAACTTTACCACCACTCAAAATGGGGGGGCAAACCTCGGCTTTACCGATTTCTCGCAAAAAATCGTCAGCGCCACCCTGACTACCCTGACGTCCGGCAATCCTGCGGCAGCCGCAGCCGGTGGGGAATGGATCGATTTTACCATAAACGGGGTTCGGATAGCCTATAGTACCGCGGGGGGTACAACGACTGCTACTGCTCAGGAAACAGTGGACGCCATCAACGCCGCAGCCGATGAAACCGGTGTCACCGCCGTGTTCGGCAATAACAGCAATGGCGGTCTGCAAGACGCGGTCATCCTCAGAAACACCCTGGCCGGCGACGACTCGGATATTATCTTGGCTGGCGTCGATAACGTGGCGCTTCTTCCTCCTGCTGGACTTTTTACTGAAGCAAATATCACCGGCCTGAGCGACGGCACCTATAGCGTCGGTCCCACCAATAATACCGGACAGATCTCCTTGTCCTCAGGCGCCGCCTTCAGCATCGACACTTCGTCGGCCTCAAGCACGAACATTCTCCTCACCCCAAAGGACGCCATTCTGAGCCGAATCGGCCTGGGCGGCGGCAATGTCGGCAATTTCGATGAGGCGGCAGACGGTCAACTGGTCTACGGCTATCCCATCTCCTCGGGAGAGCTCAAGATCAACGGCATCGAAGTGCCGGCCCCAACAGAGGACGGCATCTCCGACGTCTATGCCGATGCCTCGGCGGTGGCCAAGGCCGCCGCCATCAACAACATCACCGGCCAGACCGGGGTAAGCGCCGTAGTCATCAATGCCGAAGCAAAGGCCGCTGGTTCAGTAACTGCCGGCACCGAACCAATCCGACCGACCGGGCTGGTCACCAACACCATCATCCGGGCCAATAATTTGGCCATTAATGGGACATTGATCAGCACCCCAATCAACAACGGCGCGGTGACCAATGGCCTCAATATGGAAAAGGCCTTTAATGCAAAAAACGCCATTTATGTTGAATCGCTCACCACCAACGTCCTCGGGCGCCTGACCACCCTCCTGCCCAACAATACAGCCGCGACAACCACGGGAACTGGGGCCGCAGCGCCTGTTGACTTCACCGTCAATGGCATAGCTGTTACCCTAAACACCGGCAGCATCTCAGCCAATAAAACCGCCAGCGATGTGGTCGCCGCCATCAATACCGTTAAAGACCAGACCGGCGTCGAGGCCCGAGTTGGCGATGGGACCAACGGCGGGGTCGTCGATTCGGTAGTCCTCTTAAACAGCGTCAAGGGCAATGAGGATAATATCGTTATTGCCGGCCTTGCTGGGGCTGAACCTGCTCTCATCGGCCTTGTCAATATCAACCAGGGTGCAGGCATTGCTAGAAACACCGGTGAAATTTCGCTTGAATCAAAAAATCCAATAACTATTACCAGCCCCACCATTTCCCCAGGGGCTGACGCCATCATTAACGAACTGGGTTTCAGTTCGCAAAATGTTACCGGCTTTGGCGGACACACCTCGATTACCAGCACCGTGACCGCAGTCGGCATCGCAGCCAACACCTTATATGTCAACGGGACACCGACAGCTGCTATCAATGGCGGTTTTCCTACCGGTGGCATCAATATGGACATGGCCATCTCGGCCAAAACCGCGATCGAAGCGGCTGACCCTAATGTCCACGTCGACTTGACCACCTTGACCCAAGGGGCAGCTGCTACCACTGCGGTTGCCCCTGCTGCCTCGGACATAAGCTTCAAGCTTAACGGCGAGCTAGTCACCGTCTCCTACCCAATCGGCTCTATCGACAGTGACATTGCCTCCCGCACCATCCTAGCCATCAATGCTGTCACCGCAAAAACCGGGGTGCAAGCCTATGTCGGCACCGGTGCTGCTGACGGCACGCCTGAGGGTAGCGCCTTGGCAAATGTCATTGTCTTCAAGAACCAGACAGCCGGCAATGACGCAGCCATTACTGTCACCAACCTGACTGTCACCTCCGGCAACAATGATCTCGGCTTTACAAATTTCAGCCAGGCGGCGGACGCCACGCATAATACCGGCGAGATCACCATCAGCTCGGACACCACCTTTGATCTCTCAACGCCTCTGGCCTTCACCGATGCAATCTTAAACCAACTCGGCCTAGGCTTTGGCGCATTAACTACGGCTGGTTACTCGGAAAAAGACGACGGCATTCTCTACTCAACCGATGGCACTGGAGACGGACAGGCACGCTTTGGCGCTTCACCTGAATTCATGGACACTGGCGACTTGACCATAAACGGCGTAGATATCTTTGCTGTGCCCACCGCAGTGCTGAAGAACGACCAAACAAATACCCTCATTGACGCCATTAACGCCCAGACCACGACGACTGGCGTACAGGCTACCCGTGGCATTGATGGCAAAATTTTCCTTACCGCGACTGATGGCAGGAATATCCATATAGAGACCTCCACCAATGGCGAGGCCATCACCCATTTGACCGATGGCGACCGTGACCTGATCAGCTTTGGTTCGCTGCAACTGCGTTCGGATCGCAAATTTTTCCTGGAGACGGTTGCCCCGACCGTCAACGCCGATGAACCAGGCCTGGCCACCCTTGGCCTGGCTGGCGGCGAGACCATCAGCGGCGAACCGGATGATCTGGCTGGTGACGGCAAGATCAATGTCTTCAGCATCCATGAGCGGACCGGCTCGGTACGCTACACCGGCGACCGGGTCAACGACCTGGAGATCAAAATCGGCAAGACTTCCACCATGCCCATTGGTAAAAACGGCAAGACCGGGGTCATGGACACCACTATCTTTACCACCCTTAAGGCCATGGAGGATTATCTAAAGGGCAACAATTTCACAACGGTCACCGGCATCCACAACGCCACCAGCACCAGTATTGCCTTAAACAGCAAGACAACCGGCCTTGAACCGGCATCGCAACTGCCAACTGAAGACCTGTTCACGACCGGTTCCTTCACTGTCTCCATCCTTGATCACGATTATTATCCGCCGCGCACCACGACCCTGACCGTCCCTGTTGACCCCGTGATCGACACCTTAGACAGCGTCACCAAGAGGATTGACGGCATCCCCCGCCTCAAGGCCAGTTGGACCTCTGGCCGGCTCACAATCGAAGCAGACGATCCGGCCCGCTACACCATTGCCTTAACCAACGACAGCAGCAATTTTTTGAAGGCGACCGGGGTCAGTTATGAATTCATACAGAGTCAGGGAATCAGTCAGTCCATAGCCGACCTCGACACCCTCATGGAAAACCTGACCCGCCAGGTCTCCGACTTTGGGTCTCGGGCCAACCGGATCGATATCCAGAGCCAGAT
>JANNQL010000013.1:0-12034 GCA_031400755.1 Pseudomonadota bacterium
GGTGCCCTATGCCACCACTGTTCAACAGGGTGATTCGCGGCCCTTGGCTGATTATAAGGACTATGTTGGCAGCGAGTTGAAAGGGACGGTGGCGGTCTCTGATGATGATGTCGTCAATGGCAAAACATTGAGTCTTGATTAGGTACTGTGGCACCATTTTTCCCACATGGCAGCATAAGCAGCTTCGATTTTACTGGCAAAGGCAGCGGCGTCACATAGGGGTGAGTTCTTAAGGTCGCGGCGTAGACTGCCGCGAAGCCCCACCAGGCGGTCCGTGTCGGTGGCAAGGGCGCAGGCGAGGTCAACGTATTCAGAGGCGGAATGGGCCACCAGATCGCCTCTGCCTATTGCTGTAAGGATGCTGGCGCCAACCCGAGAGGCATGGCGGTCGCCAGCCAGGGTGATCACCGGCACTCCCATCCACAGGGCCTCAAAGGTTGTCGTCGTGCCGTTGTAGAATAACGGGTCCAGAGCAATGTCAATCCTGTTGTATGACCGTAGGTGATCGGCCACTTCGGGAATGATGGCCAGAAGTTCCACCTGTTCAGGGTGGACACCGGCAGCGGCAAACCTTTGCCGGTATGCCTCTCTGATGGATTTGTCCGCAAGCTGCTTTGTCTTCAAAATCAATTTGGCGTCAGGGACATTTTTTATGATTTGCGCCCAGAGGTCAACGACCTCTCCAGTGACCTTGAGCAGGTTGTTGAAACTGCCGAAGGTTATATGGTTGTTGCCGCTACAGGGTGAAGGGGCGCTTGCTGCGATGGCGTCGTTACCCTGGTAGCACAGGAAACTATGGTCAAGGCGCACCAGTTCTTCACTGTAAAGCGTATCGGCTAAGCCCGCCGGGTCGGTGGCGCTGTCGGTCAAGCGGTAGTCGATCTGCCTCATGCCGGTTGTGTTGGGATAGCCAAGCCAAGTAACCTGGATCGGGGCTGGCCTGTGGGGAAAGATCGGCAGGCGGTTGCCGCCGGTATGCCCGGCAAGATCAACCAGGATGTCGATGCCGTCCTTGTGGATCTGTTGAGCGGCCTCGGTATCAGACAGCCAGGCAATATCGCGCCAGTGGTGACTGAGGCCCTTGAGCCGTTCGGTGACGGCGTCCGGCGTCTTGACGTTGGCATAGCAGAAGACTTCCACTTTGGCGGCGTGGTGGCAGCGAAGGAGCGGCTCGAAAAAATACGCCACCGAATGTCTCCTGAAATCAGGGGAGACATAGCCTATCCGCAATATCTTAGCGAGTTTACGGCGTCCTGCCGGGAAGGTATACGAATTATCCGGGGCCATGGCTAGTTGATCGCACCAGCGGCGATGTTCACCGCTGACGGCCTCAGCCGTCATGCCGGGATGAAAGTTCAGCATGTATAGGTACTTGTTCAGGGTTGCCTGCTTCAGGCAAAGGGTTACCGCTTTGTGCAGGATGTCGGTAGCCTCTATGATCTTACCCTGATCTCCAAGGGCAAGGCCAAGACCGCTTAAGGCATCGAAGTTGTCCGCGTCCAGCAACAGCGCCTTCTCAAAGTGGATGGCGGCCTCTGTTGATTTCCCCTGACACTGCAGGATGTTGCCGAGGCTCTCATGGGCGGCGGCAAAAGTGTCCCGTTGTCGCAGCGCCTCTCGGATGACCGTTTCGGAGTCATGGAGTCGGCCCATGTGGTTCAGGACATCGCCAAGGTTGACATAGGCCTCGGCAAGATCAGGCTGCTGAAGGATGGCGTGTTCAAAGGCGCGCATGGCGCCCTCCAGATTGCCACGGCTAAATAAGGCGTTGCCAAGGGTGTTATGGGCCTCGGCATAATCCGGCTGGATGCTGATTGCCTGTTCAAGGGCCCCTATGGCGTTATTAAGCAGATTTTGTTCGTAAAAGGCCAATCCAAGGTAATAGTAGGCCTGGGCGTAGTTCGGCTGGTGTTGGATGGACTTGCGTAGAGCCAAGACAGCCTCGGCATAGGCTTTCTGGCGGATGTGGACTAGGCCAAGGTTGCACCAGGCGTCAGCGAATGTCGGTTGTATCTGGCCAGCCGACTGGAAGGAACGCCGAGCGTCCTCAAGCTGGCCTGTCTGCAGATAGGCCAGGCCAAGGTTGTTATGGGCCTCGGCAAAATTAGGTTTGATGGCCAGGGCCTGTCGATGCTGCGCTATTGCCTCGGCATTGTTGCCCGAGGCGCGGAAGGCCTCTCCAAGATTGCAGAGGAAGATCGGTTCCCCTGGTTTCACTGTCAGGGCCTTTTTGATTAAGGTGATCGCCTTTTCAGCACTGCCGGTGTGTTGCAGCAACACCCCGAGCAGATGGTTGGCATCAGGGTGGTCGGGAAGGAAAGACAATACTTGATTGTACATGGACTCGGCCTCAGTAAGCCTGCCTGCCTGGTGGCAGGCGAGCGCCGCCAGTAACAAAGCCTGGGCGTTTTGCGGCGGCGGGCCGTTGGTCCTGCCGCGACTGTTTTCAGAAAAGACGCCTGGCTCTCTTCTTTTTTTTAGTTTCGCCATGTTTTTCGGGGAGGCATCAGTGCCCTTATTGCTGAGTCCTAAAGGTCACGGCCTGTTGGTGAGAGTGGAGTGGCTGTGTGTGGGTTGTGTCGTCAGGCTGCTTTAACCGTAACGGGGCGAGAAGTCAGGCATAAAAAAAAGGGTGGAACCAAAATGGTCCCACCCTTTTTTTATGCTGTGAAGAGAAAAGGCTTACTTCAAGTGGCAGGTCAAGCAGAAGTTTGACTTGTCATTGGTTCTCCACAAGAATCTTTCTGCGCCAGCCTGGTTGGCGGTGTTGTGGACATCATGGCAGGTAACGCATTCCATGGTGTCGTTAGCGCCATAGAGCAGGTCGCCAATGGTGGTGGTGCTGCCCGGTACCATGTTGACATTTTCGGCAGCGATTTCGGCGTCAGCATCCTGTACGACTGCATAGCTGAAGCCCATCGGATGGTGATTGTTCATGTTGCCAGCGAAGGCAGCGGTGCCACTAATAGGAACAGCGTTAGTACCTGCTGTGTTGCCCGCGCCAGAAGTGGAACCGGTAGTAACTGAGTAAGCGTTCATGGCGACTACGCCGTCATGGCAGCTCATGCAGAGGAGGGACACGCCAGCGATATGGGTGCCGCCAGCAGCAGCGTCAGCAGCATTCAGGGCATGACGAGCATCGGTGCCATTGATAGCGGTGGCGCCCATCATGATACCGTTGTTATAGCCGGTAAAGGTCTGGGTTGACAGCTCACGGTTCCACAGGGGGCTGTAGCTTAAACCATCGTTTTGAGTGCCACTACGGCCACCAGCGCCCTCACCTGACATGGCGTTATGTGGATGATGGCAGAACACGCAGATCCGGCTCTGGGTATCGCCAACACCGGTAAGGCCTACAGCGATTATGGAACCGGTTAAGCCGCCAACGTTGCTCAAGTCATGGCTGGAACCTACGATGCCAGTGCCGCCAACATTTTTCTCAGTACCGTTTGATGTGTGTGTGAACGTGCCGAGGTCAGCTGACTTGCCTGCGAAAGCGGCGGTAGCAGCCAGAGAAACCAAACCAATTGCCAAACCAACTACTAATGTTTTCTTCATTTCCGTTCTCCTTTGTTAAGATGGTTATGTGGGACTTCTAAGTTGTAGTCAAACACTTATTGCCTGTTGTATTTTCATATATGCATGGTGTGTGCCATTTTTTTTATCCCGCTTTTTTTTTTACTTAAGCCCCGTCATTCCAGTCCTGTCCAGTGCTATGGCGTTTGTCCGTGCCGTTGGGGCGCCACTATCTTTGGGGAGTGGTGGGGGGGGGTTTTCCCCACACAGGGGGGATTTCCCCCTTCCCCCCCCTAACCGCGAGGGCGCTCTGGTAAATGGGGTCTCCGGTTCGCTTGGCCTTGGCACCACTGCTGCCAGGCCTGCCGGTAGACGCGCTCGATACGCCGGGTGAAATGGCGGGCATCGCATAGGGCTGAACCGAGGAGCTGGTGACGGATGGTTTTGCGGCAGAGGCCATCAGCCGAGGGCTGACTGGCCAGGCGAAGGGCCGCGCCAATATAGGCCTCGTGGTCGCGGGCGATGAGGTCTGGCCGGCCAAGGGCCTGGAGGATGCTGGCGCTGACCCGGCTGGCGTGGCGGGCGCCCAGCAGGGTGAGGACGGGGACGCCCATCCACAGGGCCTCCAGGGTGGTGGTGGTGCCGTTGTAGGGGAAGGGGTCCAGGCAAAGGTCAATATCATTATATAGGGCGAGGTGGTCTCGGCGGCAGGGGAGGTGAGGGGAAAAACAAAGTTGTGACGCTTTGACGCCTTGACTGGTAAAGGAGTTGAGGAAAGAACGCTGCACCCCGGTATCGTTTAAGTGTTTTCCTTTGAGCAGCATACGAGAATTCGGGAGTTGTTGCAAGATCTTCGACCAGACGGCAATCAGCGGCTGATTGATTTTTGCCGGGTTGTTAAAGGAGCCGAAGGTGAAAATTCCGGAACGGGCCGAGGGGACTGGCCCTGGCTCCAGTGACTCGCCTGGGGGCTGGTAGCAGAGAAAGCAGCCAGGCAGGCGGAGCAGTTTCTCACTATGAAAAAGGTCGGCCTCGCCAGGGGGGTCGGTGATGGCGTCAACCAGGCGGTAATCGATGGTGGGCAGGCCGGTGGTGCCCGGGTAGCCCAGCCAACTTATTTGCACCGGGGCCGGTTTTTTGGCGAAAACCGGCAAGCGGTTGCCGGTCATATGGCCTGCCAGGTCAATGAGCAGATCAATGCCGTCCCTCTCGATGGCGAGGGCCAGGGCGTTGTCAGAAAAGTGGGTTGTATCGCGCCAATGATCTGCCAGGGCCTTTATTTCGGTGGTGGCCTGGTCCGGTTCGGTGACATCCGAGTAGCAGTAGATATCGAATTGGCTGCGGTCGTGGGCTTTGATGAGCGGGGCGATAAAATAATAGATTGAGTGCTCCCGGAAGTCCGGGGAGATATATCCTACCTTCAGCCTCCGGTCTGGGCCGGGGACATTGGCGTACAGGATTTTGCGATAGAGGGGACTGCCATGGCCTTGCCACCATTGCCGGGATTTTTGGAAGATGTCATGGTTCGAGGCCTCAGGCATATAGTGCAGGGCCGAAACCAAGGTGCTGTGCAGCTTCGGGTCGGCAGGGTTTATAGCAAGAGCTTTTTGGAAGTATTCGCTGGCCTCGTCAACTCTGCCGAGTTCATAGAGGGCCACGCCGATATTGGTCAAGGCGTCGGCATTGCCTGGTTCGAGTTTAGCGGCTAACTGGTGGCAGGATAGGGCCTCAATTATTTTGCCTTGCTTGATCAGGACATTGCCAAGGTTATAGCGGGCGCTACCGAGTTCGGGGTCAAGGTCGCAGGCCAGACGGTAATATGTCTCGGCCTTGGCCAGATCTCCTTTAATGTGATAGGCCACACCCAACTGGTGGATCGCCACGGCATCTTTGGGATCAAGTTGGACCACCTTGGCATAGCAGCTGATCGCCAGGTCAAGGTCGCCATTCTGCTGATAGCGCTGGCCTTTAGCGAGCATGGTGGCCTGGGCATTGTGGACCAAGGTGTTTGGTGACGCTGGCTGCTGGTGTCTTTTTATTTTTCTCAGGCCCATGGGGACCCATAGTAAACAGCCCTTAACAGAAGATCAAGTCGGATTTCTTACTTTACTTATGGCGGGGTGTGGTTATGGAATGGCCCATTGTTATATCTTTACAAAAAGTTATTTATTGCGGTATGATAGTGTCTCACTATGCTGGGCCTGCCTGTTTGTTTGGTGATTTGTCTGTGTAATTTCAAAGCTTTTTTCTGTACACCCACATAAGGAGAGTTGAGATGTATAATTGTCAGAAAAGCCATGTTGTCTGTAATGCTGTTGTCTCACTGATCTTTTTTGTCTTGCTTGCTGCTTGTGTCAGTCAGCCAGCAGCGCCTGCGGCAAAGAAATCAGACGCCCCGGTCTTTTATCCGGCGCCTCCGGATCCGCCTCGCTATCAGTTTCTGACCAGTTTTAAGGGGGCCGAAGATTTTCAAAGCAAGGCGTCCGGCGTGAGCAGTTTCCTCGGCAGCCAGGCGGCGGAGGGTGAGCAGATTAAAAAGCCCTATGGTATCTTCATCCGTAACGGGGTGATTTATCTCGGCGACACCTCAACTGGGGTCTTTGAGTTTGACTTGGTCAATAAGAAATTTTTTTCCTTTAGGGGGTCGAAAGGGTTGGGTAAGATCGTCCAACCAATCAATCTGAGCACCGACAAGGAAGGCAATACCTATGTCTGTGACCCGATCCGTAAGCAGGTCTTGATGTATGATAAGAATGATTTTTTTCTCCGGGCTTTTTCAAACCAAGAGGCATGGAAACCGGTGGACGCGGAGGTCTATGATGACAAAGTGTATGTGGTTGATTCGACTTCAGGGACCGGCGGGGTCAAGGTTTTTGATCAAAAAACCGGGCGGTTTCTTGAGGCGATCGGCCTGAAGGGAACCCCAGAGCAGAAACTGGGGATTGCCGCGAGCATAGCGATTGATAATGACGGATTTCTTTATGTCGTGGATGTTCATAAATTCAAGGTCATGAAATATGATCGGGATGGTCATTATCGGGGGAGTCTGGGCGGGCCGGGGGACAGCCCGGGATTTTTTGGGCGACCGCGAGGGATCGCGGTGGACCGGGCTGGGAGGTTGTATGCGGTTGATGCCGCTTTTGATGTGGTCCAGGTCTTTGCCCCCACCGGACAGATGTTGACTTATTTTGGCGATGAAAAGCTGGTGCCAGGCTCGTTGACCCTGCCAGCCGGGATCCATCTTGATTATGACAATATTGATCTCTTTAAGCATTATGCGGCCCCAGGTTTTGAAATCGAGTACTTGATCCTGGTGTCCAGTCAATTCAATACGGCCCAGGCAATTAATGTCTACGCCTATGGCCGGATGGCTGGGGCAAAATACAAATCGGACCAGGAACTCTATCAAGATATGCTGGAAAGGATTGAGCGGGAAAGAGCCAATAAAAAGGTCCAATAAAAAATGATTGGTTTGGGCAGGGTGCATGAGGCGAATGTCTTTACTGCTGAGTCGATTCAGACGGCGTATGTATATCCATCTGACTGACCGGCGAGCAATCGGGAGCGCCTGGAAAATTAGGTCGCATGTCTGGGTCGTGTCGTTTTTTTGTATTATGTTGTTGGAGACAGTGCCGGCGCTTCCAGCCCAGGCGGGGCTTGCTTCTCTGAAGCCGGTCTTGTTTAATTATCATTCGAAATTGACCATGCAGACAGTTTATTCGGCGAATAACAAAACGACAAGCGAGGGACTTGATGACACTGCGAACCGGTTGGGTTTTCGTGAATCGTTGAGCCTGCGGACGTCTGGGTACGTGTATCATCCGAACTTGATGGTGTTTGACTTGGAGGGGACTTACGGAGAGGACCAAAGCAGGCTCACTGCTAATGACGATAAGACCGCCGCCCAACAAGGCAGTTATGATGCCTATGATTTTAGGGCCTTACTGTTAAGGACTAAACCCTATACCCTGGAGGTCTTTGCCAATAAGGCGAAGACGTTTGCCACATCAGAAAAAGCTTCGGTGCAGGATGATAAGATTAAACAAGAGTCAGGGGCAGAATTTAACTATAAGAAACGGGAATATAAAACCAAGTTGGAGTATAAAAATATCACGCGGCTGAAAGATGGGACTTCAAGTTCAACTGGTAACTATGATTTTGATGGTAGTTTTAACAAGCCAAAGTTTGGCAGTTTGGATGATTTTGCCGCCTTGGCCTCACTTCGCTATCAGGACAACACCAATACGATTTCTGGCATAGTAAGGCAGGGCGAAACATCTAAACAGAGTCAACTCTTCAATAGCTTTGGCTATAAGATATTCGATTTTTCTACTGGCATTAGCGCCTTGAGTACAGAACTTGGCTCTGGGCAGGAATCGCAGCTTGCGTATGTCCATGATTTTCTGAGTTTTAACGAGAACATTAGCATTAATTTGCCCTGGGACTTCACCTCTTCTGTGCTGGTTATGGCGAATAGAGGCAACAATGACAGCAATTTTGTAACCAGTGCCTCAGAATCTTCCAACAATAATGATCGGGTTAGCTTTAATTTGACCCAGAAGTTGTACGACAGTCTAGTGACCAGATTTATTGCTAATATGGACTCATCGCAGACCCAGAGGACTGATCTGGACAATAGCATTGACATGGAACCCATCAGTGGTGAGAGCGACAGGCGGGATTACCGCCTTGAGAGTCGGTACAGGAAACTATTGCCATATAATAGTGTGGGGACTGGTTTTGTTAAATCCACTGACAATCGGACCAATCGGCTTGGCTCCAATGTGGAATACCTCCGTCCTGTGGCCAGCGAAGAGGAGGTGGGCGAAATCCAGTTCGAACTAAAGGACATTGACACCGAAGGCATGACGGTTGAGGTCCTAAAGGAGAACCCAAACATAGAGGAGAACCCAAACACACAATGCGAAAGCGCATTCAAAAATCCGCGCGCATCGTTCCCGAATTGCTGGATTCCGCTATCGGTTGGTGATTATACCCTTACAAAATCCATAGATACCGATAAAGCTGTTGTCAGTACATTTAAAGTCGATACGATAAGTTTAACGGAGCGGCGGGATTTTGATTATGCCTCTTTTGATAAAAAAAATGGTCTCTTGATAAATGTTCCGTTTCGGGTAGTGAGCGTTCTCAGGCCGGTTAATGCGATGGCGCAGACCAACTCATTTGGCGCCGGGGCGACCCTTTTTAATTTTTTCTCATCAAACTACTCCCATTCAGTAACAACGCAGGAAGGGAATTATTCAGGCATTGATTTGGAGCAGGGGGTTATAGTAGATCGCATTGATCTGAGCTTTTTCCGCGAAGATTTTTCCACCGGGGTTTCAAGGCAATGGCTTAGGGCGACTGGCGATGAGACAATCACTGAGGCCAAGACATCCTATGGTAAAAAAATGAAATTTTTTGAGAGGATAACCGTTGCCTTTGCGGCTAACGCCCATACTGGAAGGGAAGAGGTCGCTGATACGCAAGGCAATTCCTTGCCATCGTCAGAGCATGGGTATGACTATTCGCTTGATGCCGGCATGCCCTTGCCCTATATTGGGGCCACTTTGAAGGCTAAAAATAGTTATTCATACACTAAGGGTTCACTTGTTCGTTTAGCCTTTAACAGGGATGGTGTGATTATCCCGACGCAAGACCTCGGTATCGACGAGAAAACACGTATCCGTAATTCGGTTGCTTTATCTAAGTCCTTTGATATTCCATGGATTAAACTTTTTGCCGACAGCTATGTCCGTTATCAATGGGAAACCACGAGCGGCAAGGACAACACGGACCACACAGGGGTACAGTATGGGATAAGCGCACGACGGACTTGGAGATTAGGGGCAACCACGATTAGCCTGAATGGCAAGTATGCCAGCGATGAATTAATTTTTGACGACGGGATATCCTATAGAAGTACCAGCAAGGGAACAGTTAGGGAGGCGCATAACGAAAATATCTCGGTGATGCTTTCGGTGGCGCGGCAATTGTTTTAGCCCGGATTGCCCATTTTTTTTGTGCTCCATAAGGAGATATTAGAGAGTTCCAGGGCGGGTAGGAAGGAGTGTGTGTCTCAGTTGTTGTGTAAATTTTTACAAAAAATCATATCTGACGGTAGGAGAGGTTGATGGGAAAAGGAAATTTTTTGTCATTGTCTGTGATGTTCATAGTTGTCACCGCGTGGTTTTGTCTGCACGCACCGGTTTTTGCCGCAGCAAGTTCTAGTGACAAGGCGGATGAGACTATGGGGCACGGTTCGGCCGATGAAATCGTTGTCGCTAAGGTCAATGGCAAGGCCATCAATATGGCCCAATTGATGCGCGAGATGGCAAACGTTTCTATGCAAAGATACGGTAACCAGGAGATTTCGCCGCTTTTGGCGGAGAAGATTAAGCAAGAAGCAATGGAAAAAATAGTCATAGAGGAGCTGGCTTTTCAACACGCCAGCACCATAATTAAGACTGTCCCTCCTGACAGCATGGCGGCCAAGATTCAAGGGCTCAAAAAGCAGTATAAGAGCGAGGCTGAATTTCAAAAGTATATTAAAGATGAGTTCGGCGGGGAGGACAGCTTTCAAAAGCAGATGGAGCGCTTGTTAGTCCTTGAGTTGTTTGTCAAGCAGGAATTTGAGTCACAAGTTGAGGTCAGCGACCAGGAAGTGAAAAAGGCCTATGATGAGGCCAAGGACCAGGTTTTTGTCAAGGACGAATTCGTTCAGGTCAATGATCTTATTTTCTTTTTCGACCCAAATGCCCCTGCCTCTGTGGAAAAAATCGAAAAAATCAAAAAGACGATTGTTGATCAGTATGGCAATGATCCAAGTAAATTGTCGGTTGATGGCACTTTTGCTGTGGAAAAAAATATGCCCCTGGACAAGGTCAAGAATAAGCCTTTATATGAGGCAGCGAAAGTTTTAAAGGAATATGGCTGGACGGCCCCCATCAATGTGGACGGAAATTTGCATGTTGTTCAGTTGATTGGCTACAAGCCTGCAGTCAATAAATCGCTCCAGGACGTGACCCCGTATTTAACCAACGAGATACGGAAACAGAAGCGGCAGGGATTGTTGAATGCCTGGATGTCTGGACTCAAAAATGGCGCAGATATTGAGATCATGGATCTGACCCGCTGAATATATTAGCCTTTAAGGATTGGTATGAAAAGTCTCATTGCATGTGCGAAGACGGTGGTGTTTGGGGTGATGTTTTCTTGCCTCTGGGCCTGCGCTCCGGTCAAGTGGGAGGCGGGGTTAGGCGAGCCTGCAAAGCTTAGTTGGCCGCCCATGCCCAATCCCAAGAAAATTGAATATCTCGGCACCTTGCGTCAGTTTACGCCTGTTGGCCGCTCCTTGAGTACGATTATATTCGGTCAGAACCAGGCGGGAATGATTGTTAAGCCATTGGCCATTGCCGTTGGCGGTGACGGCAGGATGGCGGTGGTCGATGCCGGTAAGCGGGGGGTCCATTTCTTTATCCCGAGTCAGCAAAAATATGTCCTGCTGAGCAAGGCTGGCGCCGAGAGTTTTCTGTCGCCGGTCAGCGTCATCTTTGACGGCAGCCTTAATTTATTGGTGAGCGATTCCATGCTGGGCAAAGTCTTTGTCTTTGATGGTAACGGCGATTATGCCAAGGAGATTGTTCCACCCAAAAAGCAGGCCTTTGTCCGGCCCACAGGTTTGGTCTATCAGGATATTGCCAGCCAGGTTTATGTGGTGGACAGCAAGACCAACCAGGTAAGCATATTTAATGACCAAGGCCAGTATGTGAAGGGTTTTGGCAAACGTGGCGCTGGTACAGGCGAGTTGAATATCCCTACCCATATCGCAACCGGCCCGGACGGCAAGATTTATGTCAATGACGCCATGAATTTCAGGGCTCAGGTCTTTACGGGCCAGGGTAAGTTTGTTTCCATGTTTGGCCACCACGGCAATGGTTCTGGAGATTTTGCCATGCCAAAAGGCATTGCCGTTGACCGTCATGGGGTCATCTATGTGGCGGAAACTTTGTTTGACAACATTCAGATGTTTTCCGTCCAGGGCGATTATCTGTTGTCACTGGGGGCGAAAGGTTCGGGGCCCGCTGAGTTCTGGATGCCTTCCGGTCTCTTTATCGATCGGGCCAATAAGCTGTATGTCTGTGACACCTACAATCAAAGGATTCAGATATTTCAACTCTATGGTGCGGATGGGGGGGGAAAGCCATGAAGATCTTCTGGCTTGTTTTTTTTTCTGTCTTGCTGTCGGCTGCGGAATTGTTGGCCACACCCGGAATTCTTTCCTCTAAACATAATATGTCTTCGTGGGGTCCTGGCGACGTTAAGGCCATGACCGAAGACAGAGTATGCATCTTTTGTCACACTCCGCATAACGCCACGCCGCTTACCCCGTTGTGGAACCGCAGTATTCTGGAGGGCACCAATTACGACCTATATGAAAGTTCAACTTTAAATGTGACGTTGAGTCAGCCCACCGGGCCTTCACGGCTGTGTTTGAGTTGTCATGACGGTACGGTTG
>JANNQL010000014.1:0-4158 GCA_031400755.1 Pseudomonadota bacterium
CCGATTTCCCCGGCTGTTTTTCTGCTGCCGACGATTGGCAGGATTTGCCGCGCATGATTCAAGAATCTATTGAGCTATATTGTGATGGCGAGCATATGGCGCTACCCGCTCCCACTCCGCTTGAATCCTTGGCCGCACTCCCCGATTTTCAGGATGGTGGAATATGGCTCTTGGTTGAGGTTGATACAGCGCGTCTCGACACTCGCCCTGTTCGACTTAACATCTCCCTGCCTGCTGGGTTAGCTCGTGAGATCGATGACTACGCCCGCGCTCATGGGGCTACCGATCTGGCTTTCTCGCCGAAGCGGCGCGTATTGCGATGAGGTAAACCTCGACCACCTCATGGTCTACTCGACTATCTCCTACTGCCACCTGCCCTCTTTTCACTACAAATTAGGTGTTCAAGGTTGACGCCGTGTAACATATAATCTACAATGCGTCATGACTGAAGCGACATATCGCCTTGAATACTATGCCGATGACAAAGGGAGAAAACCTTTCCGGGACTGGCTTTACGGGCTTCGTGACCGTGCTACCATTGCTCGGATTACCGCCCGCCTTGACCGGGTGGAACTTGGGAATTTTGGCTTCTGCAAAGGGCTTGGTGATGGCGTGTGCGAGCTGAAAATTGATTGCGGTCCTGGTTATCGCGTTTACTACGCCATAAGCGGCAAGACCGTTGTGCTGTTGCTCATTGGTGGCGACAAGTCAACGCAAGTGAAAGATGTTGAGACGGCAAAATTATACTGGACAAGCCACAGGGAGAAAATATCATGAGAGAAATGACTCACTATGAAATAGACTTGAATGAATGGCTGAAAGACCCTGACAATGCAGCTGAATACCTTACGGCCTCCATTGAAGAGGGAGACAAGGATTCCATGCTGCTGGCATTGCGCCGGATAGCTCAGTCCCAAGGAGGCATGGCCTCCGTTGCCGAAAAAGCTCATGTGCCGCGCGAAAGCCTCTACCGGGCGCTTTCACTACGTGGCAATCCAGCCCTGTCAAATCTTTTGGCCATCCTGCACGGCATGGGGTTAAAAATGACTATTCAACCGGAAAAGACGTCCGTTGCAAGACCGTAAGGTGGGTGGATTATGCCCAGTTTTAAGGCGTCAATAAAAGGGATGGGGTTTTTCTTTGAGAGAAGATTGGGTCTTGCATTGCAAGAAGCCAGGTAGGATGGGTACAGTCCACCGAATCATCTGTCTAGACTTTTCGTATAGAGGTTGTTAGCATATTTTTATGTCTACTATAACTTTTGATACATTGAAATTTGTCGAACGTCTTGAAAAGGTCGGGGTTCCACGTGAGCAGGCGTCGGCATTTTCTGACGCTCAGAAAGAGGCTTTTGCTGAGGCGTTCGACAAATCGCTGGCCACAAAGAATGATATTGAAGCCCTTCGGGCAGATATTGCAAAACTTGATGCCAGATTTTCCGGTGAAATTGCACTTGTCAAATGGATGCTTGGCGTCGTTATTGCAATTGCTATAGCTAATTTCGCCAAGCAATTCTATTAGTCCGTAAGATGGGTGAATTGTAAGGTGAATTAGCGAAGCAATCCAACGTGTTCCACCGTTCATTCAGATGTTCTCTGACCCCCACCCTGGTTTATGCCGGGATGGGGTTTTTTGTTTGCCCAGCGTAGCGGGCAAACCCGGCCTGCTGTAAGAAGCAGGCGTCACCCCGACCAGGGGGAAGACAATCCGAATCGCAAGGGCGTTGCCGGTAACGGCGGGGTCTGAAGGAAGCGATAGGAAGTGAACTGCACATAGCGCAAGCGAACCTGATCCGGCGCAGCGGGAGGGTAAGCGTCCAAAATAGCGCGAAGCCCGAATTGGTAGGCAAGTGAAGTTGGCAGTCCGCAGGGCGGAGTGATAAGCCCGTTAGTCAACCAACTCGTCTCACCCTACTCGATCTTTCTTTTTTCGGTGATCGAGAACAGGGGAAAGGTTGGAAGGACTTGTAAACTATCTTGACTGTTTTGGCTAAATTGGTTATTTTGGCTGTATAGGAGGTGGCCTTATGGAAATTACAGCTACAGAATTAAAAAGTAGGTTCGGGAAATACCTTGATATCTCAAGGGGAGAACCGGTGATTGTTGACAAAACAGGCAGAAAGACTGCTGTATTGCTCTCGTATGAGGAATACAAGCGCCTTACTGAAATGGAAGACGCATACTGGGCACAGAAGGCTATTGGGGCAGAAGAGGAAGGGTATGTCGGTACGGAAAAGAGTCTAGCATCTCTTAAAAAGAACCATGCTTAAGCTTGATTTGACCAAGAGAGCCTTAGGTTTTCTAGAACAGTTGCCACCGAAGCAGTTCAGGCAGGTGGCAAACAAGGTGTTCAGCTTGATGGAAAACCCGGAACCTCACGACTCAAAAGAGCTGATTGGTTACTCCTTTCGTCGTGCCGATATTGGGGAATATCGGATCGTATACCGGGTTGAAGGCGATATCCTGAAAGTGGCACTCATCGGCAAACGCAATGATCATGAAGTCTATAGACAGCTTAAGCGATAAAAATTGTAAGGTGGATTCGCGAGGCTCCACAACTTTTCAACCGACTCACCCCGATGTTCTCTGTCCACCCCTCACCTACCTCCTACCCGATTTGTAGCCATAATTACTAACAATTAAGGATTTTCGATGGCGTACGAATTTCCGGTCTGCCGTGCAGTGCTTTTTCAGGAAGAGGCCAAGGCGCTGTTTGACAGGTTTCTCCGAGAGCCTAGCCATGACCGCGCCGCCATAGCTTTGGTTGCCGCCGCCAGGCAAGGGATACTGCCAGCCTTTGTGCCTGATCTGTTCAGGCTTGAAGAGCTGGTGGCTACAGTGCAGGCCGATAGCCAGTCTTTCCCAGCCATTAGCACTATGACCATCAATCCAACCCTGCAACTCCTGGCGGTTGATTGGGCTGGTCTGGATGGTCTGATGAGCCATCAAAGCACGCCGTGCCAGCCGGCGGTCGGCACTTTTGTCATGGTCTGGCGTCAGCCTGGCGCTGGTATAATCAGGGTGCAACAGGCCGAGGAGGTGGACCTCCTGGCCCTGAAGGTGTTGGCGGAAGGACTTAGCGAACGAACTGTCGCCGCTCACGGCAAGGTCGCAGTCGGGTTGGTGGACGCCGCCATTAATCATGCCGTGGAGAAAGGCATCCTCCTACGGCCACCGTCGGCACTAACTCGCTGTCTCGCCTCGGGCCACCACCAAACCATCCATCCAAAATTTTTGGCAGCTGAGGTCTTTACGCTGCAATGGCATATCACACAGGCCTGCGATCTGCACTGCAAACATTGCTACGACCGTAGCAACCGCGGGTCAATGCCACTTGATCAGGCCATGGCGGTGTTAGATGATTTTCGGGAGTTTTGCCGCCAGCGTTTTGTCAGAGGCCAAGTGACCTTCACCGGCGGCAACCCACTGTTGTATCCCTATTTCCTGGAGCTCTATCAGGGGGCGGTGGACCGCGGTCTCGGGGTGGCGATCCTCGGAAATCCGGCCCCGCGTCAGCAGCTTGAGGCGTTGATGGGAATCGCCCAGCCCTCGTTTTACCAGGTCAGTCTGGAGGGCCTGGCGGCCCATAATGATCATATTCGCGGCCCGGGCCACTTCGCCCGGGTGCTGGATTTTCTAGCGATCCTAAAAAACCTGGGTGTCTACTCCATGGTGATGCTGACTCTGACCCAGGACAATCAGGCCCAAGTCCTGCCGCTGGCCGAACTCTTGCGGGACAAGGTCGATCTCTTCACTTTTAATCGGCTGGCCATGGTTGGCGAGGCCACCAACCTGCAGGGGCCGGAGGTCAGCTCTTACCCACAATTTTTGCAGAATTTTATTGCTGCGGCACAGGGTAACCCCTGTATGGGACTTAAGGACAATCTCTTCAATATCATCACCAGTGCAGGGGCTGAAGGAGAGATCTTTGGCGGCTGCGCCGGGCATGGCTGTGGGGCGGCCTTTAATTTTATCTCCGTCCTGGCCGATGGCGAGGCCCATGCCTGCCGGAAATTCTCTTCACCCATCGGCAATATCTTTACTGAACAATTAGCGGCGATTTATGATTCGGACCAGGCGGAAGCTTATCGCCAGGGGAGTACGGAGTGTCGTGGCTGCCGGCTCCGTCCGGTCTGCGATGCGGGCACAGCTTCCGCCG
>JANNQL010000015.1:0-1965 GCA_031400755.1 Pseudomonadota bacterium
GGTGGCGGACCGGACGGCGACCTGTATCTGATCACCCGAGTCCTGCCCGACCCGGTCTTTATCCGGGACGGCGGCGACCTGGTGGTGGAGCGTCCGATCCCGTTCAGCGCGGCCTGCCTGGGAACCTCACTGGATGTACCCACCCTGGAAGGGGATAAACGCATCAAGATTCCGGCCGGCATCCAGCCCGGCACAAAGATCCGCCTGAAAGGTTTTGGTGTCAAGCCGCTGGGTTCAAACACCAAGGGTGATCTGTACGTCAAGATTGCACTGCATATACCGGAAGCGTTGAATGGAGAGCAGACCAGACTGGTGGAGGAGTTGGCAAAAACGGGGATGTAATCTGGATGTGTCAAAACGACTGAATCAAAACCTCCGAGGTCTACAAAACCTCGGAGGTTTTTTTATTTCATCAAGCCAGCATCAACACCACGGCGTGGGCGGAAATCCCCTCGCCACGGCCGGAAAAACCCAGTCCCTCTTCGGTGGTGGCCTTGATGTTGATCTGTTCCACGGTGGCGTTCAGCACGGCAGCAATATTCTCGCGCATGGCCGGGATATGGGGGGCCATCTTGGGCAACTGGGCAATAATGGTGGCATCCAGATTCCCCAGGCAATAGCCACGGGCATGGGCCAGTTCGCTGACGTTGGCCAGCAGCTTGAGGCTGTCGATGCCCTTGTAGGCCGGGTCCGTGTCTGGAAAATGCCGGCCGATATCCCCCTCGCCAATGGCCCCCAGAATGGCATCGCAGATGGCATGCAGCAGCACATCCGCATCGGAATGCCCCAAAAGCCCCTTTTCCCAAGGGATATCAACTCCGCCAATAATCAGTTTTCTATCTTCCACCAACCGGTGGACATCATATCCATGTCCTATGCGCACTGCTTCCTCCCCATACGTCGATACTACTTAAATTTTATTCTAGAAAAACAGTTTCACGCAAAGCTCGCTACCAAAAGTAGGCGCCTCTAGGCGAGAACGCAAAGTAAAATCAACCTGTTATATGAATATTGCCTTTCACCTATTGGGTTAAGGTCTTTGGACTTGTAAGAATCTGAATTTCTTTGCGACCTTCGCTTAGAAGCGCCTACTTTTGGTGCGCCTTTGCGTGAGTAAAAGCCGTTTTAAGGTTATTGTGCTGCTACGGTTTCCAGCTATAGGTCTCGTTTACCTGCATCCGTTTGAAGACCGTCTTGAGGTTACGCTTCTTGAGCGCCTGCTCGAAGGCCTCCGGTGTCCCGGTCAGGGCCGCAAAGGTTCCAAAATGCATGGGAATGACAACCTTGGGGCGGACCAGTTCCACCGCCAGCGCCGCACGCTCCGGTCCCATGGTGAATTTATCGCCGATACAGGCCATCATAACATCCACCTGGGACAGGTCTCCGATAAACTTCATTTCCCCGAATACGTCCGTGTCACCGGTATGATAGAGGGTTGGGCCACCGGTGATGGCAATCACAAAGCCGCCCGGGTTGCCGGCATAGGCCAGGCTCTTGGGCAGGCCGCTCTTGTCGTCATACTCCAGGGCGGAGCTGTGCAGGGCATGCACAAAAGTGATCTTGACCTCGCCACCCAGCAGTGAGACCGTACCACCGGCATTGCCCGTACCGGAAAAGTCGGCCTGCTGGGCCGGAAAATCGGCATATTTGACCATGGCCTTCATCAGGTCGTTGCTGGCAACCAGCTTGGCGCCGGTCTTTTTGGCAATCTCCACCGTGTTGCCGATATGGTCGCCATGGGCATGGGTCAGCAGAATCTGGTCGGCCTTGTCGAGCGCCGCCAGAATATCCTTACCCTTGGGGTTGGCCGGGTTGGCCAGCCAGGGATCGATCAGCAGAATTTTTCCGGTGGGGGTCGTCACCTTGAAGGCGGAATGGCCGTACCAGGTGATATCAGTGGAGCCGGCCGCCAGAACCGGCAATGAGGCACACAAGGCCAAAGCGCATGCACACAGCGTAATCAGC
>JANNQL010000016.1:0-3156 GCA_031400755.1 Pseudomonadota bacterium
GTATGCCGATCTCCTGGTCGGTGCGGGCGCCGATCATGCCATGCCGGCTATAGACCCCCACCTTCTCCAGTTTGCGGTTGACCGCCTCGGCCACCACCTCCCCGAGTTTCAGGGCCGTGCCGCTGGGGGCATCTTTCTTCATGCGGTGATGGGCCTCAACGATCTCGATATCATAGGCGTCGCCAAGGACCGCCGCCACCTTGGCCGCAGCCTTGAACAGGACATTGACGCCCACCGCCATATTCGGCGACTGGACACAGGGAAAGTTCCGGCTCAGCTCTTTAAGCTCCGCCAGATTTTCCTGGCTGAGGCCGGTGGTGCCGATGACCATGGCCTTGTTATGCTGGGCGGCGATACGCGCCAAGGCCATGGTCGCCTCGTGAAAGGTGAAATCGATGATGACGTCGCCCTGATTCAAGATCGTGCGCACATCATCGACAATGGCCACGTTTAAAGGGCCGATGCCTGCCACCGCGCCGATATCCTGGCCCACGCTCGGGTTGCCCGAAACTTCAAAACCGCCCGCCAGCTTTAGGTCCTTATGGTCGTTGACCATGGCGGCGATTCGTCTTCCCATGCGGCCAGCCGCGCCGGCAATAATAACTCTCTTCATTTTCGTTCTCCTTTGCTTAAATCAGGCCGTAGGCGCTCAGTACAATTTTCAGCTTGGCCAGGCTGGCCGGGGTCATTTCGGCCAGCGGCAGACGCGGGGCGCCGGACTTGATCTTACCCATCAACTCCAGGCTCTTCTTGGCCGGCACCGGATTGGTCTCCAGGAACATGGCGGACATTACCGGGAAGAGCTTATAGTGCGCGGCGCGGGCCTTGGCATAGTCGCCGGCGAGCGCGCTGTTGATGACTTCGGCCATGTCGCGGGGCGCAACGTTTGAGGTCACCGAAATCAGGCCGCTGCCGCCGATGGCGATGGTCGGCAGGGCGGTGAAGTCATCGCCAGACATGACCACAAAGCCTTCAGGGCAAAGCCGAATGACCTCGCTGATCTGGCAGAGATTGGCGGTGGCCTCCTTGATGCCGACGATATTGTCGATGGCGGCGCAACGGGCCACGGTGTCCGGCAGCATGTTGACCCCGGTCCGACTCGGCACGTTGTAGAGGATAATCGGGATGTCAACCGCCTCAGCCACGGTCTTGAAATGCTGATAGAGCCCTTCCGGCGATGGCCGGTTATAGTAAGGGGTGATCATCAGCGAGCCAGCCGCGCCGGCCTTCTTGGCATGGCGGGTCAGTTCGATGGTCTCCGAAGTGCTGTTGGAGCCGGTGCCGGCCAGGACCGGGACCCTGCCGTTCACCGCATGAATAGTCAACTCCACCACCCTATGATGCTCCTCGTGGCTCAGGGTGGCCGACTCGCCGGTGGTGCCGCAGGGCACAATGCCGTTGGTGCCGTTTTTGATCTGAAACTCGATCAGGTCTTTCAGCCCCTGCTCGTCAAGCTTGCCATCAATGAATGGAGTGATAATCGCAACAAAAGCCCCTTTAAATTGTGTCATGTTGTCCTCTCCGCCGATCTTTTTAATGTGTAGGTCGGGTTAGCGTAGTCCGCGTAACCCGACAATGTTGTACTTATTTCTGGAATTAAGTCAAGGCCTCGGCCTGCAAGTGGCCATCATAGATGATTTTGGCCGGTCCTTCCAGATAAACCTCCGTCTGCTCCCCATCTCCCTGCCCTTCCAGATGAATAATCAGTTCCTCGCCGCCAGAAGTAGTCACCCGCACCGGGCTTTTGGCCTGGCCGATCTTGACGGCGATCAGGGCCGCGGCCACCGCCCCGGTGCCGCAGGCCATGGTCTCACCCTCGACGCCTCGTTCGTAGGTCCTGACTGAGAGCCCATCGGGCGCGGACTGCACGAAATTGGCATTGGTGCCGGCCGGTTGATAGACCTCGTGATAACGGATGGTCTTGCCCCATTCCGCCACCGGCACCTGGGCCAGATCGTCAACAAAGCAGACGACATGGGGCACCCCGGTGTTGACGCTGTAGACTGTCTTGCTCACCTCGCCCAGGTCTAAGGATCTAGCCATCTGCAGATTGGTCGGCATCGTCAGCTTGATCTTGACGCCACTCCCCTTGATCTCGGCGGCAATAACCCCGGCCGTGGTCCGAAATCGCATCTTCTTGCCCTGGGCAATGCCCTTTTGATAAGCAAAACGGGCGGCACAGCGGGCGCCGTTGCCGCACATCTCGGCCCGGCTGCCGTCGGCGTTAAAGAACTGCCAGCGGAAGTCCTCGCTCTCGTCTTCTTCGATCAGGATCAGGCCATCGGCCCCGGCTGAAAACTTGTGACGGCAGACTAGGCGGGCCAACTCCGCGAGATCGACTGCCGCCAAAAAAGGCTGCCGGTGGTCAATGATGATAAAGTCGTTGCCCGTGCCACTCATCTTGGTGAAGGGGATGGGGAAAGGCAGGCGTGAAAATTGGTTTGTCATAAAAATAAAAGATAGCGTGAAAAAATTCGGTATAAACAACATTCAGCACTCATTGACATGAGCCACTTGTGCCCCCTCGCCCGGCCTTCGGCCACCCTCTCCCCCGTTGGGGCGAGGGGAAAGCCCAAACTAGGGCTACCTTCTAACGTCATCATTCCCAGACCGGGATAGTCTCACCCTGAATCAGGGCCGCGAAGGTCTCCCGCTGGCGGATGACCTGGAAATCATCGCCCCGCACCATGACCTCGGCCACCCGGGGTCGGGAGTTATAGTTTGAGGACATCGAAAAGCCATAGGCCCCGGCGCTCATCACCGCCAACAGATCGTCCGTGGCGCAGACCGGCAGGGCGCGGTCCCGGGCCAGGAAATCGCCGGTCTCGCAGATCGGGCCAACCAGATCGGCCACCACCTCTCCCTGACCACTGTCCACCACCGGCTGGATGCCGTGATAGGCCCCGTACAGGCTGGGCCGGGCCAGGTCATTCATGCCGGCATCGACAATGATGAACTGCTTGGCGCCGCTCTTGGTATAGAGGACCTTGGTCACCAGAATGCCGGCGTTGCCCACTATAACCCGTCCCGGTTCGATTATCAAGGTGCAGCCGGGCACCTCGCGCAGGGCCTCTTTGAGGGCGGCGGCATAGTCGGCCGGTAGCGGCGGCTCTTCCTGATCATAGCGGATGCCGAGGCCCCCGCCCATGTCCAGGT
>JANNQL010000017.1:0-8289 GCA_031400755.1 Pseudomonadota bacterium
GCTTTGCCGAGGCTGACCCGAAAACTGATGGTCGGTTGGTGTTTAGTGCTCCCTCTCTAGGTAGTACCTTGGTGGCGGTCAAGCCGAGCCGAGTTGCGACCGCAGACCTTAATGAAGCAAATGGAATTACTGAAACCTCTACCGGCGGGTTGCGATTTGTCAGCGAAGGTATCGCCGTAACCATGGCCCCGGCTTGCTATGATAGCGACTCTCTAGATGATGAGTTCAGCCGACTCGGCATAACTTCTACTACAGATAACGATGGAGTTATGAAGATAAATCTCGTTGGAGGGGCGCGTCTGTCCGTACGTTTTGACTGGGCTGCAACAAGACCTGTCAACGCGATTACCCAAACCGGGGTAACCTTCGGAAGCGTGGGCAATCCTGCCGATCATGGAAATTTCCATTATACAGCTACTTATCCAGATGGCTCAGTGCAAAATATCCCCCCAGCAATCCACGATCTGGCCGGTTTTTCCTCAGAACTCCACCAACAGTTTGGATTTGGTGTTGCCGTTAGCAGCAGTTCTGGCGGCATTGATATTAAAGACAGCGCGGGCAATGTCATTCTCAGGTTTATTGCTGACTACGGGCTTGAAGAAACGCCGACAGGAACGACAGGCGTTACATTCACGGCTGCCGGCGATGTAAACAGAGATGGGTTGCCTGATTATTATATGGCTACCGCCAACGGCAAGCAGCTTCTTTATTCCATCCCGTAGCCTCTCGACCACCTCACCCTCTCCGGCTCTCTCAATCTGGACGCGACGAAGTGACGGCCTGGCTATCCTCGCGTCCAGATTCGAGAGAAATCCAACCGACGCCCCATCTTTGCCCAAAAATCCCCTTTTCCAACCGCGCACAACCACTTATTTCCTTTGACATCAAAAACTAAAGAGGGTATCTCTGGGCCTTATTTTGCACCAGTCCTGACCCACTCCAAACGACTCTCAGCACAGGCAGAAATCGATGAAAAAAATTAATGTTGGCATAATTGGCTTTGGCACGGTTGGCAGCGGCACCGCAGAAGTTTTGTTGGCCCAGGCCAAAAATCTTAGCAGAAAGACGAACCTCGACATCCACCTGAAGACGGTGGCGGACATCGTCACCACTGCCCTGCCGGACAAATTCAGCGGCACCACCTTGACCAGGAACGCCGATGACATCTTTAACGACCCGGACATCGACATCGTCGTCGAGCTGATCGGCGGCATCGAACCGGCCAAGACCTTTATCCTGAAGGCCATTGAAGCTGGCAAGCATGTGGTCTCGGCAAACAAGGCCCTGTTTTCCACCCATGGCCGCCAGATCTTTGAGGCAGCCACCCGAAAAGGGGTCGAGGTCGGCTTCGAGGCCTCGGTAGGCGGCGGTATCCCGGTAATCAAGGCCCTGAAGGAAGGCCTGGCCGCCAACACCATCCTGTCGATCATGGGCATCATGAACGGCACCGCCAACTACATCCTGAGCCAGATGACCGACCATGGCTATGCTTTTGATGCGGTCTTGAAGGACGCCCAGGCCAAAGGCTACGCCGAGGCCGACCCCACTTACGACGTGGAAGGCATCGACACCGCACACAAGCTGGTGATTTTGATGACCATGGCCTATGGCATCAATATCCGGCTCGAAGATGTCTCGGTTGAGGGCATCTCCCGGATCAAGCCCATTGACATCGAGTTCGCCAGGCAGTTTGGCTGCCGGATCAAACTGCTGGCCATCAGCCGCAACCACGGCGATCACATTGAGGCCCGGGTCCACCCGACCATGGTGCCGGAAGACCACCTGCTGGCCAATATCAATGGCGCCATGAACGGCATCAACTTTAACGGCGACATGGTGGGCAATGTCCTCTTCTACGGCCAGGGCGCCGGCAAGATGCCCACCGGCAGCGCCGTGGCCGCCGACATCGTCGATATCGCCAGGAATATCGCCTTTGGCTGCCTCAACCGGGTGCCAAGCCTGGCCTATCTGCCAGGGGAGATCAAGGACTGTGTCATCACCCCCATGGAGAAGATCAGCGGCCCCTATTATTTCAGGATTTCGGCAGTGGACAAGCCCGGCGTCCTGGCTACCATCGCCGGTATCCTGGGCAAAAACGGCATCAGCATCGAATCAGTGATTCAGAAACAACGCGAGGATGAAGGCTCGGTGCCGGTGGTGATCCGGACCCACGAGGCCCAGGAGAAGGCGGTCAGCGAGGCCATCCGCGAGATCGATTCGCTGGACATCGTCACCGAGAAGACGGTGACCATAAGAATCCTGGACTAGGACGAGCAGAGGGCAGGGGCATGAAATACATCATCCTGGTTGGCGACGGCATGGCGGACTACCCGCTGGCTGAGTTGGGAGGGAAGACGCCTCTTGAGGCAGCCGATACGCCTGCCATTGACTTCCTGGCCAGCCATGGTCAACTCCATACCTTGCAGACAGTCCCAGACGGCTTGGCGCCAGGCAGCGATATAGCCAATCTCTCCTTGCTCGGCTATAATCCGGCAGCGTACTACACTGGCCGCGCCCCTCTGGAGGCGGCAAGTCTGCGTGTCTCCTTAGGCGAAAACGACATCGCCTTCCGCTGCAATCTGGTTACCTTGGATTTTGCCGCACCGGACCGGGCAACGATGGTTGATTACAGTGCCGGCCATATCTCCACCGCAGAGGCCGGTGCCTTAATCGCCTCCTTGGCTGCCGAGCTGAACAGCGAAGGCTTGGCCTTCTACCCAGGCGTCAGCTACCGTCATCTGCTGGTGGTGAGCCGGGAGGTGGGCAGCTTGAGCACCGTGCCCCCCCATGACCACACCGGCACCGATGTCTCTGCCTTCTGGGGGGCGTATCTGGCCAACCCCATTTTTGGCCCTCTGGTAAGACGGGCGACTGAAATTCTGGCCCAGCACCCAATTAATCAGGCCCGGACCAAGGCCGGCAAACACCCGGCCAATGCTATCTGGCTCTGGGGAGAAGGCCGGGCCCCAGCCCTGCCTACGCTAAAAAGCCGTTTCGGCATCAGCGGCGCCCTGATCTCGGCAGTTGACCTCCTGAAAGGGATCGGAGTCTATGCCGGCATGGAGGTGATCAATGTCCCTGGGGCCACCGGCTACCTCGACACCAACTATCAAGGCAAGGCCGAGGCCGCCTTACGGGCGTTAGAGAGTCACGATCTGGTCTTTGTCCATGTCGAGGCCCCCGATGAGGCTGGACATCAGGGCCTGATCCACGAAAAAGTTCGCGCCATTCACGATTTCGATCAAAAGATTGTCAAACCGATTGTCGCTGGGCTGGCCGGGAAAGATTTCAGAATAGCCGTCACCTGCGATCACTTCACGCCGATTGCCTTGAAGACCCACGCCGCCCATCCGGTGCCCATCGTCATCTTCGATTCAACCGCGACGACTTCGGGCAGCGGCCTGACCTATAGCGAACAAAACGCCAACAGCACCGGTTCACTCCTGTCCAGCGGTGAAATTTTCCTCTCCACTTTGCTGGGACGATAGGCCAGCCGTCCATGACAAAGTTGGAGATCAAGCTGCCGGACACTGCCCATCAATGCCAGCACCGGGTCTTGTATGGCGACACCGATGCCGGCGGTGTGGTCTATTACGCCAACTATCTGCGCTACTTCGAACAAGGCCGCACTGAACTGATGCGGGACCTGGGCTGCACCTACCGTACCCTTGAAGAGCAAGGCTTCATCCTGCCGGTGGTGGAGTCCTATCTCCGCTATAAGGCCTCGGCAGTCTATGACGACCTGCTGACCATCCGTACCGCCATGGTTGAGCTGAAACCGGTTTCCTGCCGGTTCAATTACGCCATTAGCAGAGAGTCGGACCAGAAACTCCTGGTCAAAGGTTTTACCGTGAATGCCGTGGTGAACCGTGCCGGACGGCTGGTTAAATTTCCAGATGCGGAGTACGAAAAGCTCCACAAAATTTGCTCTCTGTAACCTTATCCCTTGACTTCCCCTGAAAACCGGCTATAAAGTGTAGATCGTGTCGCGGGGTGGAGCAGCCCGGTAGCTCGTCGGGCTCATAACCCGAAGGTCAGAGGTTCGAATCCTCTCCCCGCTACCACTTACAAATTCAAGGGATTCAGAGAATATCTGAGTCCCTTTTTTTGTGCCTTTATTTTCCCTTCCCAACACCCAACAGCAATCCATCCCCACCCAGCAGATAAAAAAAGCCCCGGCCAGTGAGGCACGAGGCTTATCGAGAAACATGGTCGGATACGATGGCTACCGATTTCAGGCGCAGGGCATACTTATTCCATTTTTAAGGTAGCCTTGAATAATTACCTATCCGTCGCTCCCGCGAAGGCGGGAGCCCAGGAAAACCAAGGGACTGGATGCCCGCCTTCGCGGGCATGACGGATTATTCAAGGTTCCCTTAAATCAAATCGACCATATTCAGTCATTCCCGCGCTCAGTTCAGTCCCCGCTCTACGGGGGAAAGCGGGAATCCAGAAGGCGCAATGGATTCCGGGCCACGCTTCGCTTGCCCGGAATGACGGTTTGAATGAAGTTCAGAATTAGAATTGGAATTAATTACGAGCCTCTTGCAAAATGCCCGTCATCCCCGAATGCTTTTGTCGGGGATCCAGTCTTATCAAAGTCTACAAAATGGATTCCCGCTAGAACCATCCCCGTCAAGCGGGGATTCTGCTTAATCCTTGCTGGTGTTGGACAAGGACTGAACAGAGTGCGGGAATGACGGTTTTTTCTCTTTTTGCAAGAGGCTCTTAGAATTGGAATTACACCTGCGCCATGACGGCCTTGAGCAGGGCGGTCTGCTGGCCGCTGGCGACGGCGATCTGCTTGTCCAGTTCGTCACACAGGGTCATGAGTTGGTCGATCTTGGCGACGATGCGGTGTTGTTCGGCAAGAGGGGGAAGAGGAATCATCAACTTTGCTATTACATCCCGGCTAACGTTTTTCATGGAGCTGCTTGTACCGGAAGCATTGCTTGCGTAGTAAGTCCGTGCATAGCGTGAAGAATTTGTTGTGTTAATGAATAGCTTGTTCACCCGTTCAGAAAGCTTGAACCGAACAATTTTATCGCTCATCATTAGCCCTGGCGGAGTAACACTGACCACAACGCTCCGAGCTATAAGGTCTTCTGTGTTTGCCCTAGACAACAAAAAGTCCCCTGCTTTCACTTCGCATACAGGCCTTGCTTGCATCCCTGGGGGAAGTGCCTTGTTCTCATCAGGATTAAAGCACCCCCAAGATACGGCACTTACTTTGAGTACGCCCCATTCCCTTCCAACTCGTCCTTCGCTACAACATTGCGGACTCCATCCAGAGTCACAGGATAGGGCAACGTCACCAAGTCTCACCCACTCCCATCCCTTCGGCAATTCGTAAGGCACTTCCTCTGGCCTGATCTCCGGCAACGGTTTGGGTGCCTTGATCTTCCCTGCCTTCACCAGCCGCTTTTTCTCTGCCTCGATTTCTTGCAGTAGTTCGCTGGCAGGCTTATCATGCGGGTCTTGCGGCACCAACTTACCCATGACGGCGAGTTGGAGGATGGCCTGGCGCAGCTCGGCCACGTTCTCCTTGACCGAGTAGAGTTCGTTGAAGTGGCGGGCGAGGAACTGCCTGGCACGGGGAAAGGAGATGTCTCCCTCGTGGCCCAATCTGTCACCCCCGCGCAGGCGGGGGGCCAGAGGTTCCGAAGGACTGGATTCCCGCCTGCGCGGGAATGACGACGAGGAAGCCTCCAGTAATTGCATGAGGGCGGCGGTGTGGACGGTGAGGCGCTTCTGTTCCCGTTCGGCGCGCAGCTTTTCCAGCTCATCGCAGCGGGCCATGAGTTGGTCGATCTTGGCAACGATGCGGTGTTGTTCGGCGAGGGGGGGAAGGGGGAAAAGCCTTTCATTTAGTACTTTGAAATGACGGGCATATCCACGATCTGTGAGATTGTAAGATTTGATCGCATAATAGAAATACCGTGAGAAGACTCCTTCGTATGGACAAAGAACCTTGACCCCATCCGCACCTATAACAAAATCAAAGTCGACAAACTTGATGTTTTTGGTGTGGTCGCCGAACACCACAACCGGCTTTGTTATTGAGAGAATTTTGCTCTGATCATTAAAATATCCAGCGATAAAAACTTTGCCCTGGTCGACCACCGGATAATCGCCTGATTCCAGATAGTCCTTGGTTTGAATCTGATTATTTTTGTTCCCTAGGCCATAATAACATTCTTGAAGCCGTACCCATTCCCACCCCTTCGGCAATTCGTAAGGCACTTCCTCCGGCTTGATCTCCGGCAGCGGCTTGTTTTTGTTTTTCCCCTTCGCGGTTTCGCGGCTTCGCGTGAGCTCTTTGATCTCCTTCAGCAGTGCACTCGCCGGTTGATCCTGCGGGTCCTGGGCCACCAGCTTACCCTGCATGGCCAGGGCCAGGATCAGCTCCCGCAACTTTTTGATGCCGTTGGGCGCGGCAAAGGCGGTGTCGAAGTGGTGTTCCAGCAGGTGCACGGTCTGCTTATTCATGGCCACCGCCCTTGGTGATCAGCACCCTGCCTTTGTCGGTGAGGCGGTATTTCTGCAAACGGCTTTGGGGTTTGCCGGGGATGGTCATTTCGATCAGGCCGGAATCCAAGGCCGGTTGCAGATAGGCCGCCACAAAACTATCGCGATGCTTGAGCCCTAAGGTCTGCTGCATTTCCGTCCGGCTCATTTCACCGGCCATGATGGACAGCAGCTGAGCGACTTGCCCGGTGACTTGCCCGGTGACTTGCCCGGTGACTTGCCCGGTGACTTGCCCGGCCTCTGAAAGGGGTTTCGCGTAGCGGAAGACGATGCGCACATAGCTGGCACGGATTTCAAAGGCCTCTTTACCGCAGGCCTTGAGGATGCGCGGCACGCCGGAGCCGAGATGCTCGACGATCTCCAGGTCGCGGAAAACGCGCATGATCTCCTTGTTGCGGGGCACGGAACAGCCACTAAAAAAATCCTGCTCGGTAACGCCATAGGGCAGGCCGCCCATGGAGGTGACCTCGGCGCGATCGGCGAAGAACTCCAGCTTCGGGGTCGCGCCATAGGAGTAGTCATTATGGACCACGGCATTGACGATGGCCTCGCGCATGGCGGTGGAGTCGATCATCTCCCGTTCCTGGCGCAAGGGATAGCCGATCTTGGTGAAGATGGTGTTTTCCACAGCGATCCGATCCAGTACCGCTTTCAGGGCTTTGACCAGGGAACAGCGACCATAATCGCGATTCTCGATCAGATCGACCCGATCAGTACCGGCATATTTGGCGATCTGCAAAGAGGAACCATTGTCATCGGCCAGCAGATAGGCGGCATAGTTTGGTTTGTCTTCCGGGGTAAGCAACTCCAGATTCCGCATGAAGACGTCGTTTAATTGCAGGCCTCGGGTTTCATAATAAATCTTGAGCTGTTCAAAGGTGAGATCCCGGCGTGGGGATTCCATGCGGCCAATCGTGTTGCGGATACGCCGGCCATAAAGCGATTCGATCATCTCCTGGGGCATGGGCTCACAGGCGCTGCCGACCCGCAGAAAACACCCTTTGCTGGTCATGCCGTATTTTTTCAGGTAGTAGGGTTTCTCCAGACCACCGGCCACGGTGATCCTGAGAATATCTTTGCCCTCTATCTTTTCATGGATGATCTCAAAAAGTCCCATGATCGAGGGTTGGATGTTGTTTTTCAGGCGATCTTTAATTGCCAACTGGGCACCGTCACAGTCGGCAACACCGTAGGCCTGGCCATCCTTGTCGATGCCGATGTACAGGGTGCCGCCTTCCCTGGCATTAAGAAAGGCCACGACTTCATTTTCCAGGCCGTCGGTGAGTTCGCGTTTATATTCAAGGCGGTTGGACTCGGTCACTTCCCGCCTCCCAGTGCCGCCATCAACTCCTGCTTCAAAGCGATTTGGGCAGCTTCGAGCCGACGGGCGATCTCCAAATACTCCTGCATCAGCTCGTCCGGGTCACGGTGGTTGACTTCGACTGCGTGCGGATTCTTGCAGTCGAGGTTGCCTTGACCAGCGCGTCCGACAGCACGTAATCGGCATCGAGGGCTAGCACCCAGTCGGTTCTGATCGCGGTTTCGGTGATCGCGAAGTTCCACTGTTTCGCGTGGCAGTCGAAAATCCTCGAAAACACGCGCACAGCAGGGTTGGACTGGGCGATCGAGACTGTGTCGTCGGTGCTCCGGCTGTCTACGACGACGATATCGCTTGCCCACGCGAGCTTGGACAGGGTCCGGCCAAGATTGGCGCCCTCGTTGAGTGTCAGAATCACGGGGGTTACGTTGTTGAGCATCGCC
>JANNQL010000018.1:0-24882 GCA_031400755.1 Pseudomonadota bacterium
GCCGGCATTTCGGTATCCAAACCACATGATACTTGCAATCCCACTTCGTGTGTTTTAAACATTGTATGTCGTTCATGAAGCCTCCTTTTTCGTGACTTTGAGCGGTCCACGTTAAAGGAGGCTTCATTCATTATTCTGGAAAAGTGTCCATTTTTACTTGACCACATCACTGCTTGATGGGGAGAAACTGAGCTAGACCTTTTTCAAAAGGTTCCATCAGGTTTTTGACCGCATCAAGGTGGCAGAAGATGTGGTGCTGCGGGTGGAAGTCCTCGACGGCAGCATCGGCCACGGCAAGGTGGTGGCCGTCATCGCCTATGCCATCGCCACCCAGGTCGGGTAATTCTCCGAACAGGAGCTTGACGAAATCCTCCATGCCGCCTATTTCGCAGACCTCGGCAAAGAGACCGTCTCACACCTGGCGTCCCTATCAGGACCGCTGGGACAAAAACGCCACCTTCGACGAACTGTAGCGGGGCGTCCAAAAAGGTCTTTACGACCCGGATATCGTCAACGCCCTGGTTGGTTTGCTGTCGTAGAGGCCTTCCTCAATCCTGAAGAAAGGTAATACGTTTGCACGATTACTTTGACGGGGTCGTGTCCCCCCCCTGCCAGCTGTTGCTATTTTCTGCAACCCGGGTCATCCCCCCGGACACGGTGGAGAATTTGCCGATGGCCTTGTTGAGTTGCCCGCCCGAAACCGTGGCATAACCCCCTTTGGCCTCGTTGGCATAACCGCCGGTTACGCTGGCATAGGGCGCCGCGATCGTATGGTACGACCCGATAGCCACACCGCCGTATGAAGAATAACTGTGTGCGCTCCCCACAATGAGATTGTGGGAACCGGAGTGGTCAGTCACTACCTCTTTGCCGCGGTCTTCATTGTATCCGATAATTAAGTTGCCGAGCCCGTTCGGTTTGCCAGTGGTGCTGCCCCCACCATTTGTTACCTGCACATTGACTCCACTGAAAACAATGGTTTCCTGCTCCCTGGTCACGCCCTGCAATACTGCTAGCAGATCATTCACTCTTTTCTCCAGGATGGTTACTTTTTTTTCCAGTTCATCGTAGGCTTTTCTATCAACATAGTCGGCATGAAGGTGGACGCTCGCCGCTTTTTCCTTCAGGGATTTTTCAAGCTCAAGCATGAGGACTACACTTTCGTCAAGTCGTTCGGCGGGAATTATACCGCTCTTGATGTCTTTGGCATGGTGGGTATGCCCCTGCCGTTCGATATTTTGTATGACGGAGTCAGGCAACTGTTTTTCTGAGATCGGGCCCATAATTTCTTCCCCTCGATGGGTGTGGCTGGGCAACGATCCCGACGTTCCCGAGGGCAATAAATCCACGCCGAAGACAATGGATGGAACGAGGACGCAGATGAGACACGCCTGCATAAATACCGAAAAAACGAATATCCTGTGGTTGTCAGTCATTTTGTACCCCCATCTGTCTGGCTGGAAAATAAAGTCCTGATCAATAAATTGAAACCGGCTAGCCGGTGGTTGGTTCACGAAAATACCGATAGACCAAACGCTTTCGTTTTTTTTGAAGCCTTGCGCACCAGACCAGATTGTTGCGCCGTTTACCCGCTAAGCGCTCTGAGCGGGCGCTATGGAGAGGATCGCCTGCTCCACATAATAAAGGACGCGCTTCAACCAGCCTCCGTCAGCCAGCGCCGGATCAAGTGCCATAAACTCCTGCTCTCTGGCAAGCACATCTTTCAATAGAGGCAGGTCGCCTTTCTGGCCAAATCTGCCGAGGCCGCGGACCGCCAATTGCAACATCTTCAACACGTTTTTGACATAGCCGTTTGTTGCCGCAAAACCATAAATGAGCGAATCGGGGGCTCCGTATACCTTGACAACGGAACGCATGATGACGTGGGCTGCCGGACAGCCCACTAGGGACAGCAGGATGTACAATTCCCGCTCGACTGAACTCAAATATTTTATAGGAGGAATTTCCTTTCCGGTTGTCTTTGGCTGCAGGGATTCTCTGATCAGTGCATGCAGCGTACGAATTTTTTGAAAAAGACGCTCCAGGTTCTGATCAATGATCTCTTCAGCCACGGTCAGCATGTGGGGGGACAACCCTTCACGGACTAGCAAAACTTCTTCCGGGGTCGTTTCCACGTGATTTAGAAGCTCTTGATTGTATTTCCTTAACAAAATATTGGAGAGGATCAGACAGTTGCGGTCGTAAAAACTGATCTCCTCTGTCTTCGCGGTGAAATCTCTCAGCAGGATTCGCAGCGCAATGGACGGATCATTCATTTGGGAGATCAGCAGTTGCAGAGAGTTGAGAAAAGCGACACGGTCTTCCCGTGAAGGCATCTCCTTGACGTAATGCCATAGAAAATCAAAAACTTTTAGTTCATGAGCTATGAAAGCGGGGATGTTGCTCTCAAAAAGGTTCCGGTTAAAGCGGCCTTTTTCGTTGAAACAATCGCGCAATAATTTAAGCAGGGACTCGGCATCATCGGTAGTAATATCAAAATCATCGGCTATTGTCTCCAAGTCGTGGGCTGTGAAGGTAACCTTTGCATGCAGCATCTGCCGCATTTTTCCCCTGGCCTGCTGCCGACGTTTAAAGAAAGAGACCATGGCGACGACTTCCGGCTGCAGATGAAGAGATGTCGCTTCTCCCTGGCCGGTCTCAACCCGGAGGAGGCCGTCTGCACCCACTGTGATTTGATTGAGCAGTTCATCCGGAACCAAGGACATGAGGTTACGGAAACTGTGCCTTGCAACCTCGTCCTCTCCCTCCGGGTTGCCATACTGACCGAACCGTTCAAGAAGGCTTGAAAAATTTTTTAAGGAAATCTGCAGGTCCGTCACCTGCCAATCGCGCGGGTCTTCCTGAAACAAGCTGTGGTTGATCAAGGCCGCCATCTCGGGGGAAGCGCTACAAATCTTTGCGACAACCTTGGAAGGCTGAGCGGCACCCTTTGGAAACACGGACTCGTTTTTTGCAACCAGCTGCCATTGGGAGCTATTAACCTCAACCGCAGGCTTCAGCAACTGTTCGCGGAACTGTTTGATGGCAAAGATGGCGCTATACACCGTGTCATACTTGCTCATTTGTTTCTTTTTGCCGGGCTGCTGCATCATTTCATAAACTCTGCGGACCATTAATTGGGCGGTATCCCCGGTAAGGCGGTTTATTCCGGCCAGCATGGTGAGATTGGGATCCGGACGGTTGAATTCGTTGTAAATTACGATCTGGTTATCATGGGCTGCGCCCATCTTGGATTTATCGATGGAATATTGATATTGCGAAGCATAATAATACCAGGCGAGATATTGCAGCGACTCCCACAGACGGTCCGGCAAATGGCTCTGTTTCGGGTCAATATGCAAACAAAGGGAGTTGATACCGAGGGAGTAAAAGCAATCAAAGGCCTTGTTCAGACGGCCATGGAGGTCGGAGTCATTGACTCCCTGTCTCTTGGCAAGGAGCTTGACCGCCTGTCCGTCAACAGAAAGGCGGCCTGCCATAATTGTATAGTCGTTTCTACCGCTAGACGAACAGTCTTTCGATATTTTCCGGCCCATATGCTGGATAAGAATTGAATCTTCCAGATGGAAATCCTTTGACAACCTTCTAATTTTTTCAATAAGTTTTTTGAGGCCTGTGTCGTGTTTGCCATTGAAGCCACTCATCCTGGAAGCATTGAATAGAACGGACAGCTCATGCACCAGTTCAACGACCGAAATGCGACACTGATCAAGGTCATTCTCCTCGTCGGGATCAAATCTGTTGAATTGGCAGGTGGCTACGGCTACAGGGTCGTGGCTGAATTTGTCCCCTGCAATCTGTGCTTTCAGGCCTCTCTTGCGCAGGTATTTATCCGTTGGGCGCATTTTACCTCAGCGGAGCAGGCGGTTCATTGCTATTTTCAGGCTCACCCGCAGGCGCTCAATTGATGCGGCCAGTTCGTCAAGTTCGCCGTCTTGGCTGGTTATCTGGTTGTCGATATCGCCATCAGCAAGCATAGCGGTCTGCCGGGCCAACGCCTTGACCGGTTTTAAGGCGTGCTTGATCACCAGAATACTGACAACAATGGAAACAAGCATAATGGAACTCAGAGTATAGACCAGAGATGTCCGAAATTCAGAAAGTTCCTGATTGATCCGGGTGGGCAGGACACCGATGCGAAACGCGCCCCAATGTCCCCCTTTTACATAAATGGGTGAACTGATATCCCAGCGCGTTTCGCCAACGGAGGTTAAGGATTCCTGCTTAAAACCCAGGGCCTTGCTCTGAGCAGCCTGGGTGCCGATGGCATCGTTGAGGATTTGCTTGGAAAAATCGCCGCTGCCGCTACTCTTGTGGGTCGGCAGGTAGCCATTCTTATCAACGGCCGCGGCAAACACAATGCTGGTATCGTTTAAAAAATCGCCTTGCAGGGCTTGGATGGCGGTATCGAAGAAACCGTTATATTTTGTAGTGTACTGCGGGGGGGCGGTTCCTGCAATCGGGACATATTCAGGATCGAAAAAATCGCCCACCGTAAAAGCCTTCCGTTCCAGGGCTTCATCGATTATTTTGCCAACCGCCTGGGCGCCAATCTGAGAATAAAGTATTTCCCTGGCCAGCAACTGGCCTTCCATCCTGCCGCGCTGCTGCCGGTTCAGTTGAACAAAACCGGTAACCAAGATAACCAGCAACGCGGCATTCATCAACAACACGACCTTGACACTCATCTTTCGGGCAAAACCATGCATCATTGTTTTCTCCTCTTGTTGTATTTCCTTGTCCGGTCGGATGATTTTTCCACCGTAGGCCGGGGGCAGGTCTCCGTTCGTTCAAGCCGCATCAAAATCAAACAGAAACTTGGTTCAGGCGGCACTTTTTATGTATGGCGCCACCATTTTTTTGTACTCAATCGCCTTTGCCGGATCGCCGAGCTCTTTTCCTAGTATATCAGCCAGGTCGGGAAGAGCGGCCATCGACGGTGATCCATTGTTCATCCACACATACACCGCATCGACAAAAACGATCTTGGCCATTGGGCCCATGACCTTAATCAGTTCGTTTTTCATCTGTAGCAGTTTTTCCCGTAGGGGGCCGCTTCCCTTGGCCAGGAGTTCTTCGGCGCTGATGCGGGCTCCTTTCTCAAGGGGAGCGGCTTCATCCTGGATTTCTGCCGCTATCGGAAGTTCTGGCCCCAGCTCCTGTTCCTGGATGATTTTTCTCAAATCATCAATGGCCATGTTGAGCGACATGGTCAGAAGATCTTGGGCCATTGATGGTTCAAACATGACGATGAGGAATATATTGTCAGCTGCCGAGCGCACGATGAACTCCGCTTCTTCATAGGTTATGGCCGTTTCCTCAACTTCGGCCACATTCTGACAGCAGGTGGTGTGGATCTTGGCCATAATCCGGCCTATTTGCGACAGTTCATTGTCGGAAAAAAGGGGTGGCATACTGTTCACCGCGACTCCCTCCGCCGAATTAAACAGGTACAGGCCGATGACACCGGGAACTGTGGTCAGATCATTTATAATCGTCTGCATTGTTTTTTCCTCCGCAATGCTGGTTGCCGGTCGTGGGTTTGGCAACGGCCGGTGATGCCCATTTCCCGATAGAGCTCGGGACACTTCTATCTGATGTTAAATTTTGATCCAACGCCATCCTGGCCAGTGAGCTGTAAGCACGCGCAGCAGCCTTCAGTTGCGTTTGATCAATCTGTTGCCTACGATGTTGTGTTGGTGTATACAAACCTTATGGCCGATCATAATTGAACTTTTTTCATCCCTTTTGCGTCAATGGAGATAGTCTTATGGCCAACGTATTCCACCAGGAAAATTATCAACAGTGTCTCGGCTTTTTTCTTGACATCCTCCGCAAGATTGAAACCGGGGTTGTGCTGCTGGATATCGAAGAAAGGGAGATCATTTTTTCCAACCACTCTGCCAGCAAAGTATTCTCCTGTCTGCGGATTGAGGCCACCTTCCAAGCTATTTATGGCATACTACGGGAAACCGAGCATTCCAGGGATTTTTCCGGCAGCAACCTTAAGGGGAAAATCAGCTCCAGAAACCGTGTATTTTCTACCGTTACCTATAACCTGGCAGGCAACAGCCGGTATCTCTGCTGCTTTTTCCACGACATTACCGACCAAAGTCGCCTGGCTGCCATGGATGAAGCTACTGAATTAATGAACAACATCGGTTATGTCTTTGCAGGCATCCGACATGAAATCGGTAATCCCATCAACTCCATCAAAACTGCACTCACGGTTCTTCAAAACAACTTCAACCGCTTTTCTGCAAGCGAGATTGAAACCTATCTGCAGCGTATATACGATGAAGTCGCCAAAATGGAGGGGTTACTCAAGTCCTTTAAAAGTTTCAATATGTTTGAAAAACCTCAGACAACGGTAGTTGATCTTATTTCGTTTGTTGAAGATTTTTTCAAACTTGTGGAAGCCGATATCCAGAAGCGTCGAATCGCCCTGGACCTGGTCTTAACCCCCGAGGCCAGATGGATCAAAGCCGATCAACGGGCTTTGCAACACGTCATGATGAATCTGATGGTCAATACCCTCGACGGTTTGGAGGGCAGAGACAATGGGCGCATCACCTTGAAAAACCAAGGGGACGCCCATGACGTCCGATTGACCATTACCGACAACGGTTGTGGGATGTCCGCCGAGACGTTGGCCAATATATTTAAACCGTTCTACACCACGAAGAAGAAAGGGACCGGTCTGGGGCTGGCCATTACCAAAAAAATGCTCTCCCAGATGAATTGCACTATCGACATCAGCAGTGTTGAAAACCAGGGTACTTCCGTGACGCTGAACTTCCCCTCCGGCGCCGGCGACCGATATGCCACTGCGGTGGCTTGATCCATTACTGCTGCGCTCGTTCGACCACAAACTCACAGCAGTCATCTCCCTTGGCTTGGCATTTGGTCTCGATTGAGAAAAATGAATCTTCACCGCTGAAAAGATTTTCGTAAAAAGCGTCGGTCAGTTCGGGCTTTTTGTCGATATTGCCGAGATATATGAGGTTCATTATGGCTGAAGTCGTTCCTTGGGCCATATAGCATTTGGGGACCTTGGCCTGGCCGAAATGTTGTTGATAGCCCACTGCTTCATATGAGTTGTAGGTCCGGATAACAAGGCGCTCGTTGCCCTTTAATTCCGCTATCCTCCATGTTCCCCAGCCCAATGCATTGATAACGGCCACCATACCATGCACCCAGTCCTCACGGTTTCTGGCGTTTTGCGCTACCAGGGCATACCATTCAGGAGATTTCATTATGCCGCCGAAGGTATTGAAACCGCAGACGTGCCCGGCCTCAACCAGAAGCGGCTGGGCCAGTCCCTCCACACTGCACATCGCTTCAAGTTGCTGTTCGAAGCCGAACGAAATCCGGTTGTAATAATCACCATAATGGCTGGCCAGATAGACGTTGAAGGCATCGATAATCCCCTCCTCATTGCCCACAAGGCCGAGTCCGCTAACCGCACTGGTAATCGAATCGACATCCAGGTTGCCGGATTGGGTGATCGGCGGAGGGGTGACCGTAGCCACCTGCCCCCTTACGTTAACCTGCCCGAGAATCGCGTCATCGGCGCCTTCATACACCTCGAAGATGCAGCGGCCGTCGCCTTTGGCCCGACAGAGGGTTTCGGCCACGGTGAACTCCTTTTGAAAGGCGGCGCTTAATATTCCGCGGATGTATCCGGCCAGAAAATGACAGACCGGGTTGCTGCTTTTGCCGAATTTCTTCAGCCAGCCGAACCCGTAGTGAGACATGGACGAAACCACCCGGCCCCCCTTCTCGTTGACGCCGCTCAGATCAAGGATTCCAAAACCGCGGTCCTTGCATAGTGCAGCGCCGATCTCCAAGGCTAACGCGCTGTTTTTTGCCGGATTATTAGCAAAAAAGATGTTCATATGGGACATGGCCACAAGGGCTGCGGCCTTTTTTAATAAGGGGTCGGGATCTATATAGCCGGGGTCCTGAATGGTCCGCTGCAGAAAGCAGTTGTAATGATGGCAGTGCAGTACGCCATCGTGATTTGAAAATTTCTGATATTCGACGGATTTTCCCGTTGTCATTGTTATTCCTCGCACCTGTTGAGTTGTTATCTGTTGCTTTGCCGTTAATTTTTCCGCCTGGCATCCTGTTGTCACTCTTTTGCCGGGAGGGGAGGGTATCTGCTGCCGCAGGCAGCTTTAAATGGTGAAAATTTCCTGGGGGATATCTTTGCTTAATGTACTCTTGATTGATTTAATGATTTCCGCTTTCAGGTCATCGTCTTTAACTATCATGCTTTTATAGATATCGTTTAAAGAGCTGACCCCGGCTTTATTGAGGACGTTAGGTGGAATTTTCAAAAAGACGCGATGGGCGGCGAGTTGTCCGACCCGGCCTTTGCCGCCCAGGGTAATGATGAAATCCGATACGTTTTTCAGATCAAAAGCACGGTTGCCGATCTTGTCGGGCTGAGGAGCGGCGGGTGTGCTCGCTGACGTGGAACGGGGGGGCGCGGCGGTGGTTCTGACATCGGACAACGCCTTGCCCTGCATGCTATCTTCAAAGTCGTCCAGAGACATCACCTGCTCTTGGATCAGATCGTGCCTGAGCAGTTCATCAAGGGCGATCTCCAGTTTGTTGGGGCTAATTTTAAGTTTGTTGATCACCTCGCCAAGATTGGTATTGCCGTCGATGGCAAATATTACCCGCCAAGAACTCCTGGCCATCATGGTATTCTGCGCTTTTGCAATTTCCCGGAAATTATCTATTGGCAAATAGACGATATTTAAATCCATAATTCTTCTCCTGGTTCTGATAATATTTTATTTATATTAACGGTCTCCGGCCCCCTCGGAGTCAAAACCGCCCATCCCTAATGTTATCTTGATTGCAGTCAGTGTTGTCCGGGTAAGGAGTTGCATTGTGCCGGCTTTACCCTCACCCCAACCCTCTCCCAGAGGGAGAGGGAGCATTATTTTATCCCCTCGCCCCCTGGGAGAGGGTGGCCGAAGGCCGGGTGAGGGTTCCATTCATCTGCGGCAAGAGGCCGCGACTATCTCCTCGAATTCGTCAATAGCCCAGGACCTGGCATTTTTTCGTAAGGTAATGAAAATCGCGTTTTCCGGTTTGGAAAAAAGTATCGTGTAAAAATGGGGCCTTTCCAATTTCCTGATTCCAGGGAGGTATTCCTCTGTTTGTCCGAACCGCGCAAACAATGGCAGAAGATTCGAGACCCTGGGGCGGGTGAGCTGGATTGTGCATTTGTTGTAATCGCCATGGCAGTCCGTATGGATTTCTATTGTGTAGCCAGAATGCCGACGCTTCATGGATACCCCACCACTTTCCGGCCCCGGCAGGATGCCTATCCCATAATTGTCTGTTCGGACGTCGGCCATGGACTGCGGCGTCCCCTCGTAAACGTCCGGGTCACTGTTGCCGGGTGGGTCGATGTATGCAAGCTGCTTGTTGAAATTTTGCCGCATGCCGTGGTCCTGTTTAGTTAATCTGGGCTTTAGCAACAATTTTCGCCAGCATGGCCGGGACGGAACCAGCGGGGGTGCTTCCCCCCACCTCCACCCCGAATATGGTCTGGGCCAGTTCGGTGATAACTATTTTTTTGTTGTCCTGCAAGGTGAGGACAATGCTGTGAGGGCCGGTAAATCCGCCAATGTCTCGCATTTGTTCAGCCGAAACCTTGACAAAGGCGAGCGAGGTGGCAACCACCCGGTCGTCGAAATTACGAGAGGCAAGCATCTTGCCGTCCCTGGAAAGCATGATCAATCGATCAACATCGCCGGTAGCCATGATGGCGTTTGCCAGCGCATTGTCGATCTTGGAGTCGGGTTGCTCTTCCTCCTCGCCGGGCAGAGCAAAATCGGCATTGGATAATTCCTTCAGGGGACCTAAATCGTTCAGTTCCAGTTCGTCCATTTCCTCCTCCACTACGCTGTCTTCCATGGTGGCAAAGTTCCGCTTTTCGTCTCGCAGTCGTGAACTTTCAATAAGGATGTACCCCAGGGGCTCTTCGATCAATTGTTCGGTCTCGCCGCATTTATGCTGGATCTCAATTTCCGGATGAGTCCAGCAGACAATCTCTAAAGCGGCATCAAGCCCTTGCTCGTTTCCACTGCGGGCATTAATCAAATTGCCCTGCTGAAAATAAAGCACCCCCTTGCGCCCCTTGGATTTGACAATCAGTGTGCAGCTTTTTTTTTCGTGTTCAAGGAGTTGCAGGAACGAGGCGATTGAGAAACCGGTTATGTGCCCCTCGGAGCCAAGCGCCATACCCTTCATGATTTTGTCGAATAGAATGTCGAAGTCGATGGGCTTTTCAATAAATTGAAAAGCCCCCATTTCCATGAGTTCGTCTTCAATTTCCGGGGTCCCGAAGGCGGACATGACAATTACGGGAAGATGAGGCTTTTCGGAGCTAATAGCTGCCAGGAGCTGGTAGCCATCCATCTCTGGCATTTTGAGATCGGTAATAACCAGGTCTATGGGCTTGGAGCGCAGGACTTCAATCGCCTCTTTGCCATTGTTGGCCGATACGATCATAAACTTTTCATTATGCTCTTTGAGCAGGTCAATCAGGCTCAGCAAAAAGCTCTCTTCATCATCAACAATCAGCAGATGCTTCATACTACCTCCTTATCGAAGAGTTTGACGGTTGATCAGTTTCATGCGCAGACCCCACGAATCTGTTTGATACTGGTTACTCCCCGTAATACTTTCAGAATGCCGTCCTGCTTTAAGGTCAACATGCCGTTTGCCATTGCCTGCTGCCTGATTTCGATCACCTGTCCATTTTCGACGATGAGCTTGCGGATTGGATCATTGTTGGAGAGAAGCTCATGGATGGCGCTACGCCCTGAATAACCGCTGCGTTTGCACTTTTCACAGCCATCGCCGGGCTGGTAAAGTGTTATGTTTTGTCGGTCCTCGAATTCGAGGGGCTTGAGCGGGTGATCTCCATACTCGTCAAGCAGCCCGTCGATTTCCAGCTGTTTGGGTGAGTAAGCGGTTCGACAGCTGCGGCAGAGACGGCGCACCAGGCGTTGAGAAAGAACGCCGAGAAGGGAGTCTGCGAAGTTGTGGGGGTCGATTCCCATTCCCAACAGCCGGGTCACCGTTTCTGCGGCACTGTTGGTGTGCAGGGTGGAAAGGACCAGGTGGCCGGTCAGCGAAGCCTCAACGACAATTTTTGCGGTTTCCGGATCCCTGGTTTCACCAACCATGATCACATCCGGATCGGCGCGGAGAAAGGCGCGCAGCACACTGGCAAAGGTCAGGTTTATTTTGCGGTCGATCTGCACCTGCCTGAGGCCCTCCTGGAGAATTTCCACCGGGTCCTCGACGGTCCAGATTTTTTTATTCGGGCTGTTTAGATGACGCAAGGCGGCATGCAGGGCAGTAGTCTTACCGCTGCCGGTGGGGCCAGCCACTATGAAAAGACCATATGGTGAGGCCAGCAGTCTTTTCGCCTCGGCGAGGGTCTCTTCCTGAAATCCCATGTCGTTTAAGCTGACGGAATTGTTTTTGGACAGAATGCGCAGAATGACATCCTCATTGCCGCCCACCGTGGGCACGGTGGCGACGCGCAGTTCTATGTCGTCACCCTTGGTGGAGGCGAGTTTGATCTTACCGTCCTGGGGCAGGCGGCGCTCGGAAATGTCCAGCGTGGCCAGAATCTTGATACGGGAAACCAGCGAGCGTTTGTAGGTATAGGGGATGGTTTGGTAATGGTGGCACTCGCCATCGATGCGGAATCGGACCTGCACCCCCTCCTTTTCTTGGAGGCTTTCGATGTGTATATCGGAAGCGCCCTGGACGACGCCGTCCGCTACGATTTTGTTGACAAGCTGAACAACAATGCTGTCCGATACGGAGGATTCGTCTTCCTCCTCCTGCTCCTCCACCGTCTTCACGAGAATCTCCTCTTCAGCCAATTCAAGGTTGTTGAAGAAATCATCCCGCTGCATGACGTTTTCAATACAGTCGCTACTATTGTACAAGGCGGAGATGTACAGATTAATATCTTCCTCCAGCGCCACAACGAATTTGAAGTTGAGAGCACGCAGCACGGAAAGAACGATATCCCGCAAATGGATGTCATCCGGTTTGCGGACGGCTACAATGATGACGCCCTCTTCTTCACGGATGGGGATGAAGCCGTTGGTCCTGAAAAATCGTTCATTGATACCGGTAATGCAACTTGGACGCTGGCCGACTTTTTCCCGGTCAAACATCTCAAAGGGCATACGGTAATAGCGGGACAGGGCCATGCCGATCTGGAGTTTCTTGATGCCGTAGTCCTTGATTAGGATATTTTCAACGTTTTCCTGCTTAAGAGAAGCGCGTTCAAGCGCCAGTTTCAAGGCATGATTGGTGATGAGATTATCCTGAGCCAGGTTGTAGAGGTATCCCTGGCTATTGATGATTGCCTTGAGAGACTGGCGGCGGTTGGCCGCCGACCTGAAACGCGGGTCGACCAGGGCAATGCGCTCCAAGTTATGGACGGCGGCGGGAAGCGCGCCGACGCACTCGTAGCTGTATGCCAAACGGTCGAGGATGTCCATTTTCAAGGACTGGTTGCGGAGGCGCGGGTCTGCGATCGCCTTTTCAAAATGGTCCAAGGCGCTGTTTAGTTTGCTCATGCCAAGACAAGCTTCTCCGATCTTGGCATGCACGGCGGCAAGATCGAATTTCCCCGTGAGGAGGGGGGTCAGTTGTTTTGTGGCCTCCTGGTAGAAACCGGCGGTAATAAGTCCGGTGGCATTGTCCAAAATACGCTGTTCGCTCTCGGATTGCTCGGCTGGTTCATGCTGGCGGCTGTGACTTGGAACGTTCCCACCCTCAAGGGTGCGGAGTTCATTCATCCGGGTCATGAGCCTCTGCTTCAGGGTGGGATTGTCATCTTTCACCTGTTGCAGCAGTCCTTCATATATTATGTAGGCTTCGTTGTTGAGGCCTTGATCAATGTAAAGATCTGCTTCAGCCAGCTTGACCCGTTGTTCCTGTGAGTGCTTGGATTTTTGCATTTAGCTGTTTCCGTTTACAATTCCAATCATTTCCTTGGAAGCTGTTCCGCCCTGTGAGGTGGTGCGGCTGGGCTAGCAATTTTTTCAAGGGTAGCGACAGGTACAAGTTTGTCGCCCAAATTGAGATGCCCAGCGACAATGGAGTTTTTTTCTGTGGAGGGCTCCCATTCCCACTGCTCGGAAACGCTGACGCTTTCCGGTTCGGATTCCAGGAACACAGCCGCCTGCGTGTCGTTGTATTGCAACACAAGGATGTTATTTCCGTTCTCAGGCTGGTCCAATACTTTGAATGGGCCTGGGTGGTTGAGAATCGGCACGGCCAGTTTGTTCAGCATCTTTTCCCGCTGCTCGGACAATTTGCCTGAAAACTGGCCTTTCAACTTGGTCCAAGGCCAGGTCTTCAAATAGCGCAAGGGGAGATGCTCCTGCCGGGATAGCTTACGGCGCGCCCACCAGACAACACTTCCTTCGTAGGCAACATGCTCGGCCGCAAAGGCAACTGTCCTGCCGCCCCATTCCGCAGTAAGTAGGGACTTAAAAGGGCAGGGCGATTTTTTGGCTTTGCCCGGGGGGGGAGGCGCGGTCCTGAGAGACCGGAACTGTCCATTGCAAAGGCGCGACAGTAACTTCGACTGTTTTTCAAGCTGTTCCCTGATTCGTCTGTGCGGGACATAGAGCTTTTCCATGCCGGATGCATTGCCGAATGTCTTTTCCGCGGGCATAACCCGCTTAACGCACTGCTCAAGGATTGAGACATGGGAGTGCAGGGAATAGCGAAGAGTTTCCGGAAGCGGACGGTTCAGACCATCGGCAGCGCATCGGTAGTCATTCTCCAGGGCGTTGCCATAGAAGTACTGCTGCTTGTCGATTTGCTGCCGAACCGTATTCAGTATGGTGTAGAATTTTTCGTAGCCCGCGGTTTTTTTGAAAAGTTTCTCCACCGGCAGAATAATCGCGGTGAGCTGGTTTAAGACGGTCATGTGATACTGCAGGGCGGAGTAAAGACCGCCCGCGATATCAACCGCAGGATTACCGCCAACCGGCAAGGGAGTCAAAGGCATTTTCGGCGGAGATGCTGCCGGTTGGAGTGACGGCTTGGCGGCAGTTTTGCCAACGGGTTGGGGTATGGCGTTTCGGAGTTGTTGCATAGCCGCGTTCAAAACATGTGCCGATGCTTTTTCGCTGGCGCCTGGCTTGCAGAAATCCCCCAAAATTTTTGATGCCTGCAACAAGGCCGCTGGTCCCGAGAAATGGGCCCTCTCCGGTGCGTTGGCCATCACGGAAAGCAGTTGTTCCATGAGATCGACAAGCAACTTGGGCTCTTTTCCCGACTGAAACTCATTACGGAAGATTCCCAACAACTCCTGGACCTTGTTGATGTTGGCAAGAGTTACTTCCCATTCCAGGGTCAGGACCGCTTCATCCAACAGCTGAAAAAGGGTGACGCTTTGGGAAGAGGCAGGCCCTTTCGGTTCATTTATTTCATTGTTGAATTCAGCGTTGGCCTGCTCATAATCCAGCAATTCGTCAGCTTTGTTCTGGTCCTGAAGCAATTGTATGCGTTTTGGATTAAATAATCGGTCGATGGCTTTGTCGATTTCACCAGTGAATTCCTCTTCAATGCCGGCCATATTTGCCCCTATCTTTGCCTCTAGATTAAATCAACTGTTTTAGAGAGATTTGCTATCGAAATGTAATACGTTCATTACACCACACCTGCTGGTAAAGTAGTTGCGCCTACTCCGCCGCAGCTATTTTTCGCCAGAACGCCCTTCTGGCTGTCTTCCGTTCAGAAGTGGTCCGTCAGTAGATGCCTGGTCGCCACATGTCTCACTGTCTGTTTACTGATTTCCTTGAGTGATTCAAAAACTCCTATACCCTTGGTGGAGACCGCTGCAAAAGACTTCAATTTCAGATGCTGATTAAGATCCTCTTCCATCTGGGCTATGGTCAGGGTAGGGGTCGGCGATGACAGCAGGTCTTGCTTGTTGTATTGCAGGATGATCGGAGTCTCTTCAAGTTGCAGATTGTAGAAGTTCAGATTCCGCTTCAGGCAGGCAAAGCTCTCAATATTTTTTTCGCGTCGGATAACCAGTGGGTCGGCGACAAAAACCACGCCGTCGGCACCTTTTAAGACCAGGCGTCTGGTGGCGGCATACATCACCTGGCCGGGGACGGTGTATAGCTGGATGCGTATGTTGAACCCTCTGATCTTGCCTAAATTCAATGGGAGAAAATCAAAGAACAGGGTTCTGTCGCCTTTGGTTTCGATGGTCAGCATCTTGCCACGGACAGCTGTATCCATAGCACTGTATATGGTCAGAAGGTTGGTTGTTTTACCACTCCTGCCGGGGCCGTAATAAACAATCTTGCAGTGTACTTCCTTTTTTATGAGATCTATGAAGGCCATGATTATCTATCAAATATATTTTTAATTGATTCGGATAGTTCCGCCACCCGGCGGCGCACCATGCCAAGGGAAACCTTCTGACCAAAAATGGTGACAAGGATAAGTTCTTCGCCCACCCGGCAGATATGGATATTTTCCTTTTTGCCTTTGTGGAAAAGCAGAGAAAAATCATCTTCTCCGATGAGTTGAGCGATCTGGGTGGTGGCGCCGAAGTTGGCGGCAGCGAGAGCTGCAAGCGAGATGGTGTCCATGTTTTGGGTGCTTTGGCCGCAGTAGACCAAGATGTTTCCCGAACAGTCAATCAGCATGGCGGTCCGAACACCGGCGTGAATCAAGGTGCTGAAAATTTTATCCTGTGCCGCGTTTAAAGCGCTGGCGGTTAAAACAAAATCAGACATACCCACCCCTTTGCCGGCGTTGTAATTTGGGGAACTCTCCAAAAGGCTTTGTTGGTGCGCTGCCAATAGATAATGGCATATTCCCTCCGTGTAATGTCAACTTGCCTGTAAAATGAGTAAAGTGCTCAACCCGGGCACACAGTGGGCTCCGTCCAATATGAGACCGCCCTTGAGCTAATTTTCCAAAAAATTAACATATCATCTTGAAACTTTCAATAGAAAGTAAACCACATTGTGGTAATGCTAACATGGATAACAATATGGCACAAAAGCAAATTATGGCGATTTGCCAACAACTCGCCGTATTTTTTCAATAACGAATTAAATGGTTGATGTGTGAGGCCTGGGACTGATCATTTTGTGTCGGTAGTAAGCGCTGAAACAACCCCCATCTTTGCCGGAGGCGCAACGCGGCATAATGGTAGTGATGGGCCGGACAAGGCACTGTCGCTGTGCAGGGAAGAAGCAATGGGACTGTTGGGACATCAAAACACAAACATTTTTGACACAAAACGAAAAAACCCGAGAAGCTTTTAAGCCCTCGGGTTTCCGTTGTTTTTTTTGGTAGGCGGAGCGGGATTCGAACCCACGACCTTTGGCTTCGGAGGCCAACACTCTATCCATCTGAGCTACCCGCCCACATCATATTTCAATCACTGCCGTTTAAAGAGTCCACTATTTAGCACGGATGTGCTGTTTCGTAAAGCCCTTTATGCTTCTCTCATGGAGACTTTCAGGACACTGACGGTGCTCCTGGTCACTTTGGCCACTTGATCGCATCGTCCGCCAAGAACGGCAACGATGCGGTTACTGCTGAGCACGATTGGCAGTTTGTTTCTTTGCGCTTCCGGCACCTTAAGATCGGTCAAAAAATCAGCCACATTTTTGCGGCCTTTGCTGTGCATGGGATGAAAGCGGTCGCCTGGGCGTCTATTTCTGATAAGGAGCGGAAAGACCACGACTTCGGCATCAAAAAATACCGTATTCTCGTGCTTGAGTTCTTCGGGGCTGGGCACGGCAGCAATAATTTCAACAATAATCTCCTTGCCGATTTCAGGGATGAGATATTGACCAGGTTGCGGCACCACCAGATTAAAAGGGCGGGTATCTTCAACCAGATTTCCCCGTCTGGCCTCCCTGCCGCAAGGATAGAAAAGGCGCATCTCCCCAAACTCAGTCAAGGCCCGCAGGCCATTTTTCAGATGTAATTGCCCCTTGCCTTTAGCTGTAGCCAGGGATATAAGGCCGTCAATCTGCCGGTAACCAGGTTTCAGACCGAGACGGATGAGCATCTTCTCAAGCAGTCGTCGGCGTATGGCAAGCGGACGTTGGTTAAACTGCGCACAAGTAAGCGATGCAGTCGGCCCCCCTGCCGCTGCCACTCCTTCATGAACAAGCAGGGCATAGTCGTGCTCAACATAGTCATCCAGAAAGGCGTCCTCGTCGCGCAGGATGCTTGCGGTCTGGCGCAGTGTCTGTTTGATGTTTGAGTTGTACTGGGCCAGATAAGGCAGCAGATCCAGGCGAATTTTATTGCGGAGATAACGCCGATCAGTGTTGGACGAATCATGGACAAAGGCGATCTTCCTCTCCTGCAGATATGATAAAACTTCAGCTTTTTCGGTAGTAAGAAATGGCCGGACAACCCGGCCCTCCCGCAACAAGGTCATGCCGGCCAGTCCTTTTCTACCGGCGCCGCGGACCAAGCGCAGGAGAACCTCTTCGGCCTGGTCATCGGCGGTATGGGCCACCGCAATTTTATTGGCGTCATGGTCCTTGGCAATGGCCTCGAAAAATTCATAGCGAAGATCGCGCGCCGCCTCTTCAATAGAGGAGCCATGCCCTTTGGCATGGGCTGCAACCTCCAGGTGGCCGACTTGGCATTCTAACCCTAATGACGCCGCCGCCCTTTGCACTAAATTCTCTTCCTCTTTCGCGGCAAGCGGGCGCAGACCATGATCGACGTGGGCGACAATCATGCTAATACCAAGATCGCTAGCAAGCCTTGTCAAAACATGCAGCAATGCCATCGAATCAGGCCCGCCTGAAACGCCGATCACCAGGCGGTCCCCCTGGCTGAACAGGCCATTGTCCCGGCACAGGGTGAGGACTTTTCGCTCAAACGGATGCATGGCCTAATATCATGATAGAGGTCACAGAAAAATATGGATACATTTCAAATAAATCGGCTATAATCGCCAAAATTGCTGGACGCCATCAAAGTTAACCTCATTTCTGGAATTAAATTCAATGAAAAAAACCAAAAAGGCTCAACAAATCCGCAAGGCGGTCATCCCGGTGGCCGGGATGGGGACCAGATTTTTACCGGCGAGCAAGGCCATACCGAAAGAAATGCTGACCGTTGTCGACCGACCGACGATCCAATATATTGTTGAGGAAGTCGTTGCCTCCGGCATTGAACAGATCGTCCTGATCACCAGCGCCGGCAAGCAGGCGATTGAAAATCATTTTGATTATAATCAGGAACTTGATCTGCTGCTGGAGAGTCGCGGCAAGATCAGGATCTGCGAAGAACTCCGCCATCTGGCCAATCTGATCGACATCGTCTCTATCCGTCAGAAAAAACCGCTCGGCCTGGGGCACGCGATCTGGACCGCCCGCAATGTAGTCGGCAATGAGCCGTTCATGGTCCTGCTCGGCGACGACCTGGTGGTGTCCGACGAGCCCTGCGCCAAGCAGATGATGGGCCTCTATAACGAAGTCCAGGAATCCATCGTGGCGATCCAGAAGATACCCATGGACCAGACCCACCAATATGGTATTGTTGAAGGCGAACTCCTCCGCGACCGGGTCTATCAGGTCAACCGGCTGATTGAAAAACCAGCCCCCGGCACCACCAATTCCAATCTGGCCATTATCGGTCGTTATATCCTCCATCCAGAGATATTTGACATGCTGGAAAAGACGACCCCCGGTCACGGCGGCGAAATCCAGCTCACCGATGCCCTGCTTGCCCTGTCCAACAAACGATCCATGTTTGCCTACGAGTTTGAAGGCGATCGCTACGACGCCGGCGACAAGATGGGCTACCTCAAGGCAATCATCGCCTTCGCCATGCGGCACCCGGAACTACGGGATGAATTTCGCAAGCATATCAAGGAAGTGGCCTCCAAGTATTAAGGCCTCCCCCTCTACAAATCGATGGCCTTTCTCGAAGTGGCGGTGGCCTCCCCCATCGCCACCACCCTCACCTATGCCGCGCCAAAGGCCTCATCGATCAAGCCCGTCCCCGGACTGCGTCTCCTGGTGCCACTTGGCAATCGTCAGGTGACCGGCTATCTGCTTGCCTGTTTCGAAGCGTTGCCTGCTGGCAGCGACTACACAATTCGCCCGATTAGCGATTATCTTGATCCTACCCCCATGTTTCCAGCGGCCATGGTGCCGTTTTTCCGTTGGCTGGCTGAGTATTATCAGTATCCCATTGGCGAAATCATCAAAGGCGCTTTGCCTGCCGGACTTGCCCCGCAGAGCCAACGGCGCATCGTCATGACTGCAAACGGGCAGTCAGTTTTCAGTCAGATGCCCGAGTCAGAGTGGCCTGGGCCCTGGTTTGCCAAATTTTTGCAGGATGGAAGCCTCGCCGCCCCTGCAACACGAAATCTATGGCGGACCAAGGCCCGCCGACTGTTTGAAAAATGGGCCGGGCAAGGCCTCATCGACTTGATTGAGAACATCTCTACCGACAAGGTCAGAGAAAAAAAGGAACTCTGCGTCCGCCTTATCACGCCTGCACCACAAATCGAAGCAAAGCTCAAACGCTCAGAGCAGAAAACCATCGACCTTATTCATGGCCTAAGCCTATCCGCTGAACGACCCTGGATCGCAAGCAAGGACCTGGGCCGACATTATCCGGGACACCGTAAGGCCTTGGCCGCGCTTGCGGAACAACAGCTGGTCCTGCTTGAGGAAAAGGCAGTCTACCGCGACCCCTTCGGCGAGCAGCCGCCGTTCTACCCCGAACCCGCTCAGCTCACCGTTGAGCAGCAAACGGCCATGGCGGAATTGGCCCCCGCTATCTTGTCAAAACGATACACCCCTTTTCTCCTGCACGGCATCACCGGCAGCGGCAAGACCGAAGTCTATCTGCAGGCCACGGCCCTGGCCCTGGCCCAAGGCCGTGGCACCCTGGTTTTGGTCCCTGAAATCGCCCTGGCCACCCAGATCGAGGGCAATTTCCTCTCCCGTTTCGGCGACCGGGTCGCCATCCTCCATAGCGGACTGACCGATGGCGAGCGCTTTGACCAATGGCGGCGGATCAATAGCGGCCAGGCCAAAATCGTCATCGGCGCCCGCTCTGCCCTCTTTGCGCCGCTCGCCGACCCCGGCCTGATTATTGTCGACGAGGAACACGATGGCGCCTATAAGCAGGAGGACAATTTCCGCTATAACGCCCGGGACGCGGCCGTCATGCGAGCCAGTCAGACGCAAGCGGTCGTCGTCCTCGGCTCGGCGACGCCTGCGATCATCAGTTTTTTCCATGCCACCTCCGGCAAATACCGGCTCCTGACCTTGCGCAAAAGGGTGGCTGACCGCTCCCTGCCGACGGTGGAGGTCGTTGATTTAAAGACTGTGCCGACCATCTCCGGCAAACCGCCGCTGTTTTCGCCCCAGCTCGTCAAAGCCGTCAAGGAGACCTTCGAAAGTAACGACCAGAGCCTGATTTTTCTAAACCGCCGCGGCTACGCCAACCTCCTTCTCTGCCGCGACTGCGGCCACACCATCCAATGCGGCCACTGCCATATCAGCCTGACCTTACACCAGAAAAGCGGCCAACTGATCTGCCATTATTGCGGCTTTTCCATAAAGAGCGCCGCCATTTGCCCTAAATGTCAATCGGCCGGACTCATTGCCATGGGGTTTGGCACCGAACGGATTGAGGATGAGTTGCAACGCCTCCTGCCCACGGCCCGCATCGCCCGTCTGGACCGGGACACCGCCACCTCCCGGACAAAATATCTAGCCATACTCAGGGCCGTCCATCAGCAGGAGATTGACATCCTTGTAGGCACTCAAATGATCACCAAGGGCCATCATTTTCCCCACGTTACCATGGTTGGTGTGGTCTGGGCCGACGCCGGGCTTGGCATCCCTGACTACAAGGCCAGCGAGCGCACTTTCCAGTTGCTGACTCAGGTCTTTGGCCGCGCCGGTCGGGGCGAAAAGCCCGGACGCGTGGTCGTGCAGACCTACCACCCTGATCACTACAGCATCTCCAACTCGCAGACCCATGATTACGACAGCCTTTATGCCGAAGAGATTCGCCTGCGCCGGGCACTCTCTTTCCCGCCGTTCAGCCGCCTGGTCAATATCCGCATTGAGGGACCACATCGAAAGGACGTCGAAAAAGTCGCCTTGCACCTCGGCAAGATTGCCCGCCAACAAGCCGGCTCAGGCCCGATCAGCATCCTGGGCCCGGCCCCGGCCCCGATCACCAAGGTCCGCGACCTCTTCCGCTGGCAGCTCCTCTTGAAGAGCGCTGATTTGCGGGCCATCCATACCTTGAGCGCCAGCCTGGCCGCCATCAAGACCGCCACTGTCGGCGTATCCTCAGTTAAATTGCTGGTGGACGTTGATCCGGAAAGTATGGTTTAACTAAGCCTATCTCACAGCAGGTGCCTGATTTAACTATTTAATTGCCGAAGCAATAAAAATGTTGCTTTCTTAGCGGGATTCGCTTTTGTATGAAGCGTTCGCTACGCTGGCGGCGCATACGGTTCGCTATTGCGTCCCCGTAATGCTCCCTTCCGCAAAACCATCGAGAGCACACCATGATCACCAAAGACAATTTACCAGACCTCCTTACCCTGTTGGGCTTTCATAAGAGTGGCGCGCTTTACCGCAAGCCGTTTGGCGAGGCAAGGCTTGCGGTCGATCTTGCGAAAGGGGAAATTCTCAAACCGATCCAGGTCCCCGTCCCGCCCCTCGCCGAACAAAAACGCCTGGTCGCCAAGGTGGAAGCACTGGAAAAGGCCATCGCCACAGCCCAGGCCATCCTACAGCGCTATCTGTAAGGGGGACGCCATGGGCCGAACAAAGACACTCTCCACTTCCCAGACGAGACCGGTTACGGAGCTGGCCGGACGCATCACCGGCATCATCGAAACCGCCCGCCGCCGGGTACAGTCGGTGGTCGATCATGAGATGGTCCGCGCCTACTGGCAGATCGGGCGCGAGATCGTCGAGGACGAACAGCAGGGTACCGAGCGGGCCGGCTATGGCCAGGCGCTGATCGAGGGCCTGGCCAAGGAGTTGACCGCCAGGCACGGCAAGGGTTTCGACCGCTCAAACCTCTGGAACATGCGCGGGTTTTATCTCTCCTTCCCAATTCTCGACGCACTGCGTCGAGAATTGTCCTGGACCCACTACCGCCACTTACTGAAGATCGACGAGCCGCAAAAACGCTCCTTCTACGAAATCGAATGCGCTACAGGCAATTGGTCCACCCGTGAACTGGAACGGCAGATGAACTCCATGCTCTTCGAGCGCCTGGCCCTCTCCCGCGACCAAGAAGGCGTCATGGCCTTGGCCCGCGAAGGACAGGTGCTCAAAGACCCATCCGACATGGTGAAGGACCCCTATGTGCTGGAGTTTCTCGGCCTGCCCCAGTCGGAACTGCTGTACGAAAAGGAACTGGAATCGGCCCTGCTGGGACACTTGCAGAAATTTCTCCTGGAACTGGGCAAGGGGTTTTCCTTCGTCGCCCGCCAAAAGCGGATCACCCTCGACGGCGACCACTTTTTCATCGACCTGGTGTTCTACAACTACATCCTCAAATGCTTCGTGCTCATTGACCTGAAGATCGGCAAGCTGACCCATCAGGACATGGGCCAGATGCAGATGTACGTCAACTACTACACCCGCGAGATGATAAACGACGGAGACAGCCCGCCAATCGGCATCCTGCTCTGCGAGACCAAGAGCGATGCCGTGGTGCGTTATACCCTGCCGAAAGACAGTACACAGATATTTGCCTCGCGCTACAAACTGTACCTGCCGACCGAAGAAGAGTTGCGGGCGGAGCTGATCAGGGACCGACAGCTTATCGAAAAGCGCCAAGGAACGGAGTAGCTCTGGCCGGATGCAACAATGACCGGGCGACGAACCTGCGAGTTCGCGAGTTCGAGGGGCACCATCCTTAACAATCTCCCTTAAAGGCCGCTCCATCGGCGGTTCATCCGTCAAATTGCTGGTGGACGTTGATCCGAAAAGTATGGTATAAAAGGAGCCTCATACGACTAGACTCTAGGTCAAAGACTGCTTACGATATGTTTCAGACTTCGTAGGCAATTCACCACCTTCATAGTCAACATTTTCTAATCTTTCCATACAGTCAACCATGATCAAGAAAATTATTACCTACCCCCATCCAATTCTTGTCAAAAAGGCCGCCCCGGTCACCAAATTTGACGATACCCTGCGCCGCCTGATCAGCGACATGATCGAGACCATGTTTGATGCCCCTGGCGCCGGGCTGGCTGCCAACCAAATCGGAGTATCCAAGCGGCTGGTGGTCATTAACACTTCGGAAAAGGAGAAGGATGAAGACCGCCAGGCCATTGCCCTGATCAACCCTGAGATCATCCAAGCCGAAGGGACACAGGTCGATGTCGAAGGTTGCCTGTCGGTGCTTGACTACAGCACCAAGGTAAAAAGGTTTCAGAAGATCACCGTGCGGGCCCAGGATGCATCGGGCAACTTAAGTGAGTTTGAGGCTGAGGATTTCTTTGCCCGGGTCATCCAGCACGAATGCGACCATTTGGAGGGTAAATTGTTTATCGACCGGATCAGTTCGCTGAAGCGCAGTCTTTATAAGAAGAAACTCAAGAAAATTCTCGCCGAAAAAGAGGAAGAATCGTAAGGATGCAGGATGCTCAGACCGTGGTTTGAAGTCGGTCAGAAAACTGCAATTTTATTTCAATACTCTACCAGAAACGGACAACCAAAAGCGATATGCCCCTAGCCAACTTGCGCATCATTTTCATGGGCACCCCTGAATTCGCGGTGCCGGCTCTCCGCCTGCTCATTGATCAGGGCGAGGACATCGTGGCGGTCGTCACCCAACCAGACCGGCCAAAGGGGCGGGGACAAGTCCTGACCCCACCGCCGGTGAAGGTCCTGGCCCAGCAGGCCGGCATCAAGGTCCTGCAACCTGCCAAGATCAAGACCGAGGCCTTTCTTGACGAGTTACGCGCCTTCCAGGCCGATGTAATACTGGTGGCGGCCTATGGTCGCATCCTGCCCCCGGCAATCCTTACCCTGCCTCGCTTGGGCTGCATCAATGTCCATGGCTCGATCTTGCCGAAATACCGGGGAGCGGCCCCGATCCAGACCGCCATCCTGCGTGGTGAACAAGAGGCCGGCGTCACCATCATGCAGATGGATGCCGGTCTTGACACCGGCGATATGCTGCTGATGGGTTCTCTGCCGGTGAGCGACACTGACACCTCAGCCACCCTGATCCCGAAACTGGCGGACTTGGGCGGCAGGCTCCTGCTGCAAGCCTTGGACCTGCTCAAACAGGGTCAACTCAAGCCGCAAAAACAAACCGACAGCGCGGCCTCCCTGGCCCCTCCCCTGACCAAGGACCTGGCCCCGATCCTTTGGCCGAACTCGGCCTTTGCCATCAGCTGCCAGGTCCGCGGCCTTGATCCCTGGCCACTCGCCCATACCTCCTACGAAGGCAAGCAGCTCAAGCTCTTTTGCCCGACGGTCATTCATGGACCCTGTCCCGCACCGCCAGGCACCATAGTCCAGGCCGACAAAAATGGCCTGGTCATCGCCTGCGGCCAAGACCAGCTCGCGGTTACCGAAATTCAGTTCGAGGGCAAAAAACGGATGACGGTACAAGCCTTTCTACTGGGGCATCCCTTACCGGCCGGCGCGGTCCTCGGTTAAGCCATGATGGTTCCAACAAACACCCGTCAAGTTACGGTCTACGTCGATTGCTTTTCCGGGATCAGCGGTGACATGTTCTTAGGCGCCCTGCTCAATGCCGGGCTCCCCCTTGAGGTGT